>JACNKC010000047.1 GCA_014382245.1 Pseudomonadota bacterium
GGACAACCTTGACGCCTGTCGCAACAACTGCTCGCTGCCCAGCTGCGGCGACGGCCTGCTTGACCCCGGCGAGGCCTGCGACGACGGCAACCTGGACAACAGCGACGCCTGTCGCAACGACTGCTCGCTGCCCAGCTGCGGCGACGGCTTGCTTGACCCCGGCGAGGCCTGCGACGACGGCAACACGGACGACAGTGATGGCTGTTCGAACGCGTGCCTGACCCAGCGTATCTGCGGTGATAGCAGCAATGACAGGCGACTGACGGCTTCGGATGCGCTTATGTTATTGCGCCGGGCCGTCGGGCAGAACCTGGTTTGCCCCGACTACGTTTGCGATGTAGACGGTAGTGGTGCGATCACGGCTACCGACGCGTTGAAGATTCTTCGAAGGGCCGTCGGCATTGAGGTTTCACTTAACTGCGGACCGGTGACCTCGGTTATGTTCCGCGTTGAAACGGGGGTGTCCATGGTCGAGCTGACCCTGCTGGTCGAGTTCGACGCTAACGTCGGGGATTTTGTAGAAGGGGCCGGGATCCCGCTGTGCCGGGCTATCGACAGCGCGGTGTCAGTTTCTGCGACCAGGCTGTCTAGGCAGGCGCTGAGCATCGAGCTCTTCTCTCCCGGCGCCGTGATGGTGAGTCCCTCTAACACTGTAAGATGTGACTTTACGGCCGCTATTTCCGACCTACGTGAATCTGACTTCGACCTGACAGTTACCAGTGCGAGTGACGCCAGCAGTATCGGTGTCGTTCCCTTGCCCGCGGTCAGGGCCATCCCCTGGTAAGTCGGCAGAAGATTCAGATTCCATTTTCTTCTATGCCCCGACGATAACAGTAGGCGCTTTTACTGGCCCCGCGGGCTTGGGTCTGATGGGCGCAGAGAACCAGCCCGTAACTGCTTGCGGCCTCCAGGTCGTGTTGCCCCGCTTGAAATCTTTCGGAAATTCCAGCGTTGCCACGGTGGGTACGCTGACATTTCGTCCCCGCCCGGTCCACGCCGCAATACTGGCGGCACGATCGAACTTGGGCATTGTGTAACTCGTGGCTTCAACGTAGGTTCCGCGGGCGAGGGGATCGCAAGGGAGTCGCAATGGGACGATTGACCGAAGAAGAAGCCGAAGACTTGCTGGCCGAACCGGAGATCGCGGTGCTGTCGGTTGTAAATGACCATGGAGCGCCGGAGGGCACGCCGGTCTGGTTTGAATACCGCGACAAGCGCATCCAGATAATGGTGGGCGCCAATTCGCACAAAGCGCGCTGCGCGAGAGTAAACCCCTTGGTTTCGGTCACCCTCGATACGCGGCAGGCGCCTTACCGGGGGATCTGCCTGCGCGGAACGGTGACCTTCGCCGAACCCGACGGCGAGCAAGCCCGGCGCATTGCGCGGCACTACCTGGGCGAAGAAATGGGAGACGCTTACATCGAGGCGACGGCCGCGACCCTCGCAGACCAGGTGCTCCTCGACATCAACATAGACAGCAGCTTCAGCTGGGATTACTCGAAGGGGTTCTGAATGAAACTCGATGGACAGAGGGCTTTTATAACCGGTGCGGCTTCGGGACTGGGTGCCGAAATAGCGATTCTTTATGCGGCCAACGGTGCCAGGGTTTACGTCAGCGATATAAACGAAGACGCCGCGGCTTCCGTTGCCGCCCGTTGTTGTGAGCTGACCCAGGGTTCGGTATCGGGGCCTTGCGACGTGAGCGACTCGTCGTCGGTGAAAGAGGCCTTCGCGTCGTTGCTCACGGAACTCGGCGGCATCGATATCCTCGTTAATAACGCTGGCATTATTCACACCGACCCTGACTACCTCGAGGCTAATGCGTCGGCGGTGCAGGCCCAGATCGAAGAGTCGATGCAGGGGCAGGGCATAAAAACCCACCTGCGCAGCATCGAATTGCTCAGCGACGAGATGTTCGATCGCATGATGCGCGTACACATGTACGGTACGTTTTACTGTTGCAGGGAGGCACTGCCGCTCATGCGCGAACAGGGCGGCGGTAGAATCATCAACATGGGATCCCTGATGGGAGCGGCGTCGCTCACCGGAGCCCCGGACTACTGTGCCGCAAAGGGGGCCATCATGGCTTTTACCCGTGCGACGGCCAGGGAAGGGGCCAGCTACGGTGTTCGTGCCAACGCCATAGCCCCGGGCTTCATAGAAACACCGCTGTTGGACCCGGTCGATAGAACGACCCTGGACATGATTGCCATGCAGACGCCGATGCAGCGACTCGGCACGGCTTCCGAGGTGGCGACCACAGCGTTGTTCCTGGCGAGCGATGACTCTTCGTTTTTTACCGGGCAGGTGCTGGCACCCAATGGCGGCATCTACATGTCGCAGTAAACTGCGCGGCGGTGAGAATCTCCCCCGCTGTTGCTGCGTGGGCCACGGCGTGCGTGATCTGCTGGTCGCTGAGGGCGCAACACTCACGCGGCTGGAAAGAGCCGAGTAACGCCGAGCCC
Organism: Pseudomonadota bacterium; assembly: GCA_014382245.1. Lineage (GTDB taxonomy): Bacteria > Desulfobacterota > Binatia > UBA1149 > UBA1149 > UBA1149. Next base: position 2,466 of record JACNKC010000047.1, read on the forward strand.
GCTCCTTCGTTGCTCAGCCGCGCTTGTCGCTCACCAGTTCTACGATGTCGCTCATGATGCTGGTCAATTCGAAGTCCCGCGGGGTGTATACCCCTGCGACGCCCAGGGCCTTGAGTTGGTCGGCGTCCGCGTCGGGAATGATTCCGCCCACGACCAGGGTCACGTCTCCAAGCTCGAGCTTCTTCATCTTGTCTACGAGGTCGGGGACCAGCGTCATGTGTGATCCCGAAAGTATACTCAGGCCGATCGCGTCCACGTCTTCTTCCTGGGCAGTGGCCACTATTTCGTCACTGGTCAGGCGGATGCCGTGATATATGACCTCCATGCCGCAGTCGCGCGCGCGTACCGCGATCTGTTCTGCGCCGTTGCTGTGGCCGTCGAGGCCCGGTTTACCAACCAGCAGCCTCAGCGTGTGGCCGAGGCGCTCGCCGAGCGCTTTTACCTTTTCGCGTACCGCAACCACAGCCTCGTTGTCGGCCGCCGACTGGCCGCCCACGCCGGTGGGAGCGCGGTATTCACCGAAGACGTCGCGCAGTACCTGTGACCACTCCCCGGTAGTCAGCCCGGCCGAAGCGGCAGCGATCGAGCTCTCCATGATGTTGCTGCCGCTTGTTGCCGAATCGCGCAGGGCCTGCAGGGCCACCTCGACATCGTCTTTATTGCGTTTTGCCCTGAAGGCTTCAAGGCGTTCGATCTGCTCGCGCTCGGCCGATACATCGACCTTGAGTATGGCGTTGTCCATGTCCGAGGTGAGCGGCGAAGGCTCACTCTCGGCCCAGCGATTGACTCCCACGACGCACTGCTCGCCTGCCTCGATGCGGCGCAATCGCCGCGCGTTGGAATCCACCAGGCGCTGCTTCATGTATCCGGCTTCGACGGCCTCGACCGCGCCGTCCATCTCGTCAATACGCTCAAGCTCCTCGTAGGCTTCTGCGATCAGGCTGTCCACCTTGGCCTGAACCACCGGCGATTCGTCGAGGATGTCGGCGTACTCCAGCAGGTCGGTTTCGTAAGCCATTATCTGTTGCGTTCTCAGCGCCCACTGCTGGTCCCAGGGCCGGGGCAGGCCGAGGGCCTCGTTCCAGGCCGGGAGCTGAACGGCCCTCGCGCGGGCTTTTCTGGACAGCACAACCCCGAGCATCTCCAGCGCTATTCGGATGGCGTTGTTCTCGGGTTGCTGCTCGGTGAGGCCCAGCGAATTGACCTGCACGCCGTAACGGAACCGCCTGAGCTTGGGGTCTTCCACCCCGTAGCGTTCGCGCCCGAGCTTGTCCCAGGTCTCGACAAACGCGCGCATCTTGCAAGTCTCTTCTATGAAACGGATGCTGGCGTTCACGAAGAATGAGATACGGCCGAAGACCCGTACCATGGTCTCGCTGTCCATTCCGGGTCGTTTTTTGACCTCGTCGAGTACGGCTATGGCGTTTGCCAGCGTGAACGCGAGTTCCTCGGACGGCGTGGCCCCGGCCTCCTGCAGGTGGTAGCTGCAGATGTTGATCGGGTTCCACTTTGGAATATTGCTGATCGTGTACTCGATGATGTCGCCGGTGAGACGCATCGACTGGGTGGGAGGAAACACGTAGGTGCCCCGCGAAAGGTATTCCTTGATGATGTCGTTCTGAATGGTCCCCTGCAGGCCACCGGGGTCAACCCCCTGGCGCTCGGCCACCGCGACGTACAGCGCCAGCAGCCAGGCGGCGGTGGCGTTGATGGTCATCGACGTGTTCATGCGGTCCAACGGTATGTCGTTGAACAAGGTTTCCATGTCGGCGATGCTGTCAACCGGCACGCCGACTTTACCTACTTCGCCGCGCGCGAGGGGATGGTCCGAGTCGTAACCGGTCTGCGTAGGCAGATCGAAAGCTACGCTCAGGCCGGTCTGGCCCTTTTCAAGGTTGCCCCTGTAGAGCGCGTTCGAGGCCTCGGCCGAGCTGTGGCCAGAGTAGGTACGAAAAATCCACGCGCGGTCCTTTTCGACCTGCTTCGTGGCGGAATTATCGGTAGATGCCATCGGTCAGGCCTAGCAGGCTGCCGGTGTTTGCTCAAGGAGACGACAGGCTGCTGTCCCCCCGGGTGAGCTTGGGCGGGAGGGCGGCTGGGGTTACACTTGCGGGGGTGGGCAGAGTAATTGACATGGTCGCATATGGCATGTTGCGAGCGGCCTGGGCACTGGGTGCCGCGCTGCCACTGGCGGTGACAAGGGGCGCCCTCGAGGGCCTCGGCAGCCTGGCCTCCAGGGTCGACGCCCGTCACAGGCGGGTCATCGACAGCAACCTGCGCCAGGCGTTTCCTTCCTGGGACGCCGGCCAGCGAAATCGTTGCTCCAGGGTCGTTTTTCGCAGCTGGGGACGCATGATGGCCGAACTCATGCATTCGCGTGCCTTGCTGGCCAACGGGAGTATCCGCGGCGTCGAAAAGGTTGTCGCTGCGGTATCTGAACTGGCCGGTGCTGGCAACGGGGTGTTGTTACTGACCGCTCACAGCGCCAATTTCGAATTGATGGCCCGGGCTGTCGGTAACAGTGGCGTAGCCATGAGCGCCTTTTACCGGCCAATGCGGAACAGGCTGATAAACGATTTTCTGCTGGCCCAGCGATCAGAGGCCGGCGTGAGCTCGGTGGGCAGGGGCAGTGCCCTGCGCGAAATAGTGAGCGTTCTTGCTGCCGGCGGCGTGGTGGCAGCCCCCTTGGACCAGAACCAGGGCCACGGGAGGGGGGTTTTCGTGGATTTCTTTGGTCGTCCGGCCTGTACGTCGACCATGCTGGCGAGGTTGTCGTTGGCGAGCTCGGCCCCCGTTCTGCCGGTATTTGCCAGCTGGGACAGCGACGGCCTCGTGATTGATGTGAGGCCGGCGGTGCATCCACCTTTGTCACCGGCCGACAGGCGACAGGCGGCTACAGATCTTACTGCCAACTATACCGAGCTCGTAGAGCAGCAGGTGCGATCCCGGCCCGAGCAGTGGAACTGGGCCCACCGGCGCTGGAAGACCCGTCCGGCAGCCGAAACGGCTTCCGCTGAATAACCCCAGCTTCAGTTCAGAGTAACCGGGCTGAGGCGGGTTCAGATAAATTAGAATTACTTGTGTAATTAGGGCTTGAGTATTTGATATCGTAATCTTGCTTGTTTAGCTTGGAAGAACCGACCCTGCTGACCGTCCTGCGTGGGCAGCCAGCAGGTGCTACGGGCAAATCTGATGATAGTGAGGCAATTAAATGGCTGAAGTCCCCTCGGAGACTAATGTGCGAGAAAAGCCCGTAGAGCAGATCGACACCGTCGTGATTCGCTTTGCCGGAGACTCGGGCGATGGCATGCAGCTGACGGGCACGCAGTTTACCAACGAGTCGGCCGTAGCGGGCAACGATATTGCCACCTTGCCTGACTACCCGGCCGAGATCAGGGCACCCGCCGGCACGCTGGCGGGTGTGAGTGGATTCCAGGTTAATTTTTCCCAGGGCCGGGTCTTTACTCCCGGCGATCGCCCCGACGTGCTCGTGGTCATGAACCCGGCGGCGTTGAGCGTGAACATCGCTGACTTGAGGGATGGCGGTATACTGGTGGCCGACAGCGACGCGTTTACGCTCGCCAATATTCGTAAGGCAGGAATGGACGGGGACCCGCTCGCCGACGCGAGTCTAAACAAGAGAGTTCGCGTATACTCTGTGCCGCTCACCCGTATGACCACGGATTCCATTTCCGACATGGGCCTGCCCAACAAGACAATGGTGAGGTGCAAGAACTTCTTTGCACTGGGCCTCTGTTCCTGGATGTTCAATCGTCCGATCGAGCAGACGCTTACCTGGATAGAGAGCAAGTTCGCGAAGTCACCGGCCCTGGTCGAGGCCAACACGCGGGTGTTCAAGGCGGGATGGAACTTCGGCGAGACCACCGAGGTGTTCGTTCACACCTACGAGGTCAAACCGGCCGACATCGAGCCGGGTACCTACACCAACATGACCGGTAACAGGGCCCTGGCGCTTGGGCTCATGGCGGCGGCATCGAAGGCGGGCAAGAGCATGTTCTTCGGCTCGTATCCCATCACCCCGGCCAGTGATATTCTCCACGAGCTGGCGGCACACAAGAACTTTGACGTAACCACCTTCCAGGGCGAGGACGAGATCGCGGCGGTTTGTTCGGCCATAGGCGCTTCGTTCGGTGGTGCCTTGGGCGTGACCGCGTCCAGCGGTCCTGGAATTGCGCTCAAGGGCGAGGCCCTGGGCCTGGCGGTGATAACCGAGCTGCCCCTGGTAGTCGTCAACGTTCAGCGCGGAGGGCCGAGCACCGGCCTGCCGACCAAGACCGAGCAGGCCGATCTTATGCAGGCTTTTTTCGGCCGCAACGGGGAGAGCCCCTTGGCCATCGTCGCGCCGGCGACCCCCGTGGAGTGCTTCGACATGGCCTTCGAAGCGGTTCACGTTGCGCTCAAGTACATGGTGCCGGTGATGATTCTGTCGGACGGTTACCTGGCCAACGGCGCCCAGCCCTGGAAAATACCCGACTACGACGAGCTCCCCGATATCTCGGTCCGCTACTGGAAGGGCGACCTGGGTTTTCATCCCTACCTGCGCAACGAGGACACCTTATCGAGGCCCTGGGTGATACCGGGCACGCCGGGCTTTGAACACCGCATCGGTGGCCTTGAGAAAGACTACGACTCGGGCGATATCAGCTACGACCCGGCTAACCACGAGCGCATGACGCGGGTGCGAGCAGAAAAGATCGAGCGTGTGAGCGAAGACCTCAATCCGCTCTGTGTTGAGGGCAGCGAACTGGGCGAGTTGCTCATGGTGGGCTGGGGTTCTACCTACGGTGCCCTGGCCCAGGCGACCGAAGAGCTCAACGCTGAGGGTCTGGCCACCGGGCATCTTCAGCTCAGGTGGCTCAACCCACTACCCGTCGAAGAGCTGAAACGGATTTTTGCGAGGTACAAGACCATCGTGGTCCCTGAGCTCAACATGGGCCAGCTGGTGCGCATTCTGAGGGAACGACTCCTGGTTGACGCCATACCGGTGTCGCGGGTACAGGGGCAACCCTTCAAGGTGGGCGAACTGAAGGCGAGGGTGAAAGCCATAGTGGAGGAAGGTCGATGAGTGGCGAGCAGGCAAAACTGAATCGCAAGGATTTCGTCAGCGACCAGGACGTTCGTTGGTGTCCGGGTTGCGGCGACTACGCGATACTTGCGCAGGTGCAGCGGGTGATGCCCGAGCTGAATATACCGCGCGAAAACATAGTGTTCGTTTCGGGTATCGGCTGCTCCAGCCGTTTTCCGTACTACATGAACACCTACGGGTTTCACAGCATTCACGGCCGGGCTACCGCCGTTGCTTCGGGACTCAAGCTGGCCAGGCCGGACCTGTCGGTGTGGGTGGTAACGGGTGACGGCGATGGCCTGAGCATCGGCGGCAACCATCTCATCCACCTGCTGCGGCGTAACCTGGATATCAACGTCCTGCTGTTCAATAACGAGATTTATGGTCTCACCAAGGGGCAGTACTCTCCCACGTCGAGGATGGGCCAGATCACCAAGTCGAGCCCCCTGGGTGTAGCCGATCATCCTTTTGATACGGTTTCCCTGGCGCTGGGGGCCGACGCGACCTTTGTCGCGCGCACTGTTGATACCGAGACCCGGCATCTCCAGGCGATGCTCACCCGGGCCGTTGAACACAAGGGGACGTCGTTTATCGAGATCCTGCAGAACTGTCCTATCTTTAACGATGGATGTTTCGAGGAGGTTTCGGGTAAAGGTTCTCGTATTGAGAACCAGCTGGTCCTCGAGCACGGGCAGCCGCTGCTTTTTGGTCCCGAGGATGCCCGCATGGGTGTGGCCCTGGGCAAGGACATGTCTCCGCAAGTCGTGAGCATGGACTCGACGCCAGCGGAGCAAGTGCTGTTGCACGATGAAACCAACGAGGCTCTCGGGTTTTTTCTAAGTCGCCTGGAGCGACCCGAGTTCCCAGTGCCGTTGGGCGTTATACGAGCCATGGACAGGCCGATTTACGAGAAGGAAGTCATGGCACAGGCTGAACGCGCACTCAGCGAGATGGGAAAGCCCGACTTCAACAAGCTGTTCTGTGGTGGGGACACTTGGACAGTTGAATAGGGCGCTTGTAAGTTCATCGGGCGTGCCTTGGGATGCCCCTCGAACGGGCAACAGGAGAGAACAGAGATGAAAGAGACCGAAGGAGTTGAAGAATTCATCGATGAGAGCATGGAAGAACTCAAGGGGGTAAGTGGCGATGGCGTGCTCGACGAAGACGCGCTGCGCGAGCCCGTGAGTACGCTCGAACCGCGTAAACCGGTGGTGGTCGGTCCGCAAACACCGGCACTGGAGGCCGTGGCGGTGATGCGCGAGCAGGGAATGGGCTGCGTGCTGGTCGTCCGGTCTAATCGCTTGAAGGGTATTTTCACAGAGAGGGATGTCTTGAACAACCTGGTCGGGCTGGGCCCGGAGGTGACCAAGACGCCGGTGCGTAAGTTGATGACGGGCAACCCCGAAACTCTCAGGCCCAGCGATTCAATAGCCTACGCCTTGAACAAGATGAGCCTGGGCGGCTATCGCCACATTCCGCTGGTCGACAACTCGGATGCGCTGGTGGGAGTCATTTCGGTCAAGGACATCGTCAACTACCTGGTCAAGCTGTTTCCCAAGAGCGTGATGAATCTTCCCACCCTTCCGCGAGGTAATTACGCCCGCGAAAGAGAAGGGGCCTGATCCGGGGAGGCGTGTTTCTGCCGGGTTGGTCTGGGCCATGAGCTTCGGCGCACAGGATATGGGCCCGGGGTCTTTCATACCGGGCATACTTACGATAAACAGGATGTAGCGGGAGGTGTGGCGGAATGGCAGTGGATCGGGAAGGTAGTGTCAACTCGGAAGCCCTGGGCGGTGGCCTGGGTAAAGCCCTGGGTGAACTCAGCGTCGGCGACGCGCTTGAGTCGCTGAGGTTACAGGTCGACGGTCTGATCGACCAGCTCGCCAGCGCTGAAACCGAAGCGCGGGTCTCAACACGCGAACGCGAGCGCCCGGAATCACCGAGGACAGCCCGCGAAACTGAGCGTTCGCAAGAAACACCGGGTACGCGCAGGCTGCAGGGCGACCTTGGTGGTCTCGACCACGCCCACGGCCTCGAGAACGAAATCGAATCTCTCGGTGGCAAGGTTGAATCGGCGACCGACATGCTTGCTTCGATGACCGACTTGCTGGAAGCCCAGGCGGAGCGCTTGGAAACGCTGGAACTGCAGGTCGGTGATCCGGATTTCGAACGCCCCTTGTCGCGCGAAGCCCCGGCAGCGGTTTTTCCTTCCGTTGATGCATTCGCAGCTGAAGAGCCGTTGCCCGCCGAAACCCCGTTGCGGGAAGAAGAAACCCCGTTGCGGGAAGAAGAGCCACCTGTAGAAGCTATTCAGTCACCGCCGTCAGCTGTCGCTGTTTCCGGTGCCGCGGCCTCGGCTGAGCGACTGGAGAGCATCGAACAGAAGATCGTGCGTCTGGGCAACAACGTGGCCTCGGTGCGCGCCCGAGTAGACGGCTTTGCTAAACTGTTGGGCAGCGGTAGCGCTGCTGGCCTTAGCGCTGGGGTGGACCACCGCGAGACAGCCACCGGCCGGCCCGTCGCTTCCGAAACCGAGACAGCCGAGCCAGCCCCGGCTGTCCGCCCGGATGAGCCTGCCGTACAGGCGGAGAATTTTCCTGACCTGGACCAGCGGCTCATAGCTCAGCTGGCTGACCGCGAGCTCGCGGTCATGGGAGGACGGGTACGCCAGCGCTCACGATCCCGGCGCAATGTGTTGGTGGTCGATTCGTCGCCCGACGCGCGCACCGTTCTCTCTATCTACCTTTCGCGGACCGGTTACCAGGTGGTTACGGCCTCGAGCGCAGAAGATTGCCTGTCGAAGCTCTGTTACCACGACGTCGATGCGGTGGTGCTCGAGCCTGATATGCCAGGCGCAGACGGTGGCCACGTTTGTCGCATCATCAGGAACGACCCGGCCTTCAAGGCCCACAGTCGCGTGCCGATCATTCTTTATACCTCTAACCCCCAGAAGTTTGATCGCAACACCGCCGAACGGTGGCAGGCGAGTGACTACGTGGTCAAGGGTGGAGACATGCTGCCACTGGTTTCGGCCCTGTTGCAGAGCTGCGAGGCAGTCGAGGCGGATGACGCCAATGATGCTTGAGTCGGCCGATGCCGATTCCCGGCTTAGCCCGGGCTCCCGTAGCCCGAGGGTAGGCGCGGGGGAGTGGCTGTGGGCCCTGGTACTTGTCCTGGTTTTTCCGCTCGCGGTCAGGGCCCAGGGAATGCTCGTTCTCAACCCCATGCCGCCCAGCTACGACCTGGGAGGCTTTTCGCTGAGCTCTCCCCCGGTCGACAACTGGCGAGAGACCCAGTCTTCGGCGACTTCCTTCCAGGCCGTTTATGCCGAGCGCGTTTCGGATGTGGACATAAATCAGCGTTGCCACTTTATCGCGGAGTCTCACAAGGTGGATGACCCCGATTACCAGGGCGACTCCGCTTCGGCAGCCACCGCGGCCTGGAACCAGCACACTCAACTCAGGGGCGAGGCGCTCGTGGCATTTACCCGGGTGCAGGTCCTCGAGAAGGCGTCGGGTATTTTTACTTTTTCGCTGGTCGTGAAGGTGGGTGAAGAAAACGTACAGGAAACCTTCTTCATAATGCTGGCGCCCGATAAGTCTGAGTACTTCGTGGCCAAGCTCACCACCAAGGAGCCCCAGTTCCGCGAGGCCCCGTTTTATGCACCACTTATGCTCTCCTTATCGACCCTGCGCTGGCGCGCTGAACAGGCCGACGGCGATTCTCCGGCTGCGGAAACAACGGGAGACGCGGTGGAGGGCGAATCGGGCGGTGACGATGCTTTGCCGGGGGACGAGTCGGGCGCTGAGGCGCCCCCTGTCCAACCTTGACCAGCCGTTCACTTCAGGCAGCCGGGCTTTGTTCAGGTGGCCATGGCCGGGTGGATTTCTTCATCGTCGATCCAACTCAGCGCCGCTTCGCGTCCGTCGCGCATGAGCCGCTCGGGGCTGCCTGAACCAGGCAGCAGGTAGTCGAGTAGTCCCGGCCTCTCGCCGCTGTCGAAGCCGATTACACTGACCTTGATGTTTCTTTCAGAAGCAGTGTGCATTGCCTGCTCCAATTCCAGTGACCGCGAAACCGCGTCATCGACCCCGAGTAACAGCACCCTTTCTACCCGGCTTGCCAGCAGGTGCCGGATCGCACGCTCCCATGGCCAGGCTCCGCTGTTCTGCTCGGTGAGGCTCGCCGTGGCGACTCCCATGCTGCCCGGCTGGGCGCTACCACCGGGCAGGGCCGAGTAGTGCTCGCCGCAGAACATCTGTAATTCGACCAGCGGTTGGTCGGTGTCCCCGTAGCCGAGGGCGTTCTCAACGAAGCCGACCAGCCTGCTGGTTTCCCGTCCTCGTGGCGCCAGGAGGGGGGCGTGTTCGAGCGCGGTATCAAAGAGGATGTGCTGGGCACGAAGTTTCTCCCAGCCCCTTGCAAGTTCTTCGCTGCTGCCGTTTGCGAGCATCAGCGCGTTGAGGGTGGAAGTGCCACCCGAGTAAACAACGGCAGGTGGGCCGATTTTTTCAAGTAGGACTTCGGCAAGTCCAGCCTGGTACAGGGCCCTGCTGATGTCGCCGTGCATGATCCAGGCGAGGCAGGGCTGCTTTACCGTGCTGGCAGGCGGTTCCTCGATCTCCATGGCGTCGGCGTGGTCTCCGCTGTCACTGGCTTCCATGGCTCTTGTTCGACCGGGAACGAGTTCCAGGGTCCGTGTCGTGGCCTTGCTGTCGTCCGAAGTTGGTACGGCCTCGCCGGCGAGCGACGGCTCGGGAGGATCCGGTTCTTGCTCGCCGGCGGCGGCTTCATCCGTGGCCGAGGTCGTGGGCTCGGCGCTGCTTTCGCTGGCTCCCTGGGCAGACCGAAGCTGCTCGCTGCCAGCAGGCGTACGCGTATAATCCTCGCCCGCCTCCTGGCCCGCGGTGCGAGGCAATGCTTGCAGGGGACCAGCCTGCATCAACATCCATGGCATCAATTCGAGGGTAAGCCTGCCCGCGTGGAGCTGCAAGAATTGGCTCGAGGCCTCCACCCCGAACGGGGGGGAGCACCGATTGCAGCACAGCGCAAGGCACACGCCATAAAAGAGCTTGGCGCTGGGCCCGCAATCGAGATTTCGGTAGCAGCTCAAGGCCGTCAAAGGTTAAGCTGTTTGGAGGTCGTGTGGTCAACGCACGGCAGGGAGAGTCGCCCTTGAACACAGGATCGCGCAACCACGAAGCCTCTTGCCCCCTGACGGATAGCGTTGTCCTCGTCGACGACGAGCCCAATATCCGCGAGACGGTAGCCTTTATATTGGAAGCCGAGGGCTTGCAGGTCGGCACGGCCTGTGACGGCCTCGAAGGGCTCGCCCTGGTTCGCGAACAGAGACCCAAGGTCGTGCTTCTCGATGTCATGATGCCCGGCATGGACGGTTACGAGCTGTGCCGCAGTATACGATCAGACGTTGATCTTCGGGACGCCTACGTGTTGATACTGACCGCTCGCGGGCAGAAGGCTGACGAGTTGCGGGCACTGGAAGCGGGCGCTGATCTGTACCTTTCCAAGCCCTTCGACGACGAGGTGGTTCTCGCTGTCATTCGTGACGTTTTCGCGGGCAGGACCAGGTCGCGTTGCCACAGCGCCCGTCTGGTCGCACCGCTGCACCACGTGGCCTGAACGGGCGCCACGCAGGCAGCTCGCCTCTTGCCTGTCCTGACCGGGTGTTCAGTCGGAACTCGAATCTGAGAACAGGGTGCCCATGGCGAGAGCCAGGTCCTGGTCGCCCTCGACGACGATTTTTTCGCTGGCTACCAGGAGCCTTCCGTCGTACTTGCCGTCGGCGACCGCGACCAGGTCTTCTGCCGAGAGGGTAACGCTCACCGCCGCGCTGTCCGCGCTGCCGGCTTCGACTTTTACGCGACCGCCACTGAGCTGCAACTTGTAGTCACCGCCGCTGTCGCCGGTCAGTTTGAGTTGCACGCAGCATTCGGGGACCCCGCTGGCAAGTTCGGTTTTGTTGAAGGACTCGAAGAGGTCGGCGAGTCTTTCGCCCGTCGAGGGCTGCTCAACGGTTTCTTCAGCATTCTTTTCAGTGGTTTCCGTCATGCGTCCTTTTAGACCGCAACGCGCGGACGGGCAAACGGGTCTTGCCCGGCAACAGGGTGGGCGCTAGTATCGTTCCGATGGCTGGGCGGACAGCGGGAATGTTGCTGGCCGCAGCCGGGGCTTGCGCGCTGTTGTTTGCAGGGCTCGGTGATTATGCGCTGTGGGATCCCGATGAGGCCAAGCACGCGCTCATCGCCAGAGAAATTTTCGAGTCGGGACAGTGGTGGGCACCGACCGTCAACGGAGCCCCGTACCATCACAAGCCCTCATTTTTCTACCTTCTCGTCGGTCTCGCGTACGGAGCGCTTGGTGTCAACGAGTTTGCGGCCAGGTTCGTACCGGCCCTGGCCTGCCTCGGCACGGTCTTGTTTGTCTACCTGGAGGCTTCGCGGCCCGCCAGTAGCCAGGAAGACAGCCAAACCGCTAGTGGCCTGCTGGCGACGGGCCTGCTGCTCTGCGTTCCTTGCTTCCCCTTGGTGGGCCGCTTCGCCAATTTTGATTCCCTGCTGATGCTGTTTATTACCGCCACGGTTTTCAGGGTGGCTGCCTGGCTCGACGCCGAAGAGGGTAGCCCTCTTCCTTGGGACACCTGGGTTTTTGCCGCCCTGGCGACTTTGACCAAGGGACCGGTGGCTGTTTTGCTGCTATTGTTGCCGCTGTTGTTGTTCCTTATCAGCGGGCGCATCAAGTTCTCTCGGCTGAGGCCGGGCAGGGGAGTGCTGATCTTCAGCCTGGTGGTCTGCGCCTGGCTGCTTCCCACGTTCCTGCGCAACCCCGATTACGTTCGCGAGTTTGTCCTCGTTCACAACATCGGGCGCTACACCGGCGCGGGGGGAGTTTCGTTTCACGCTCAACCACTGTGGTTCTTTATTCCTGTTGGCATTGCCTGTCTCCTGCCCTGGTCGGCGTTACTGCCGGCCGCTGTCTCAAGGGCCCTGGCCGGTCGCGACTCCAGTCGCTGGCTCGCCGTGTTCTGCTGCTGGGTACTGGTCTTCTTCTCGCTGTCTCATGGCAAGCTGGCAACTTACATCATGCCGGCCTTTCCGGCGGCGGCGGTACTGGTAGCGCGCTGGTTGGATGATAACAGTGGACGGCGAGCCACTGGCTTCAACGGTTTGGCGCTGGCCGCTTCGGCAGCAATCATGGTCGCGCTTGGACCCGCCTCAGTCTGGTTTTACCTCGAGGAAACCGGCGCCGTATACCAGGGACCGGCGACCCTGTTGTTCTGGTTCGCCACTGCCGGGGGCTTGCTGGCCCTGTCGAGCTGGCGTCGGCTTTTCAGTGTCGGGCGCATAAGCGCGTTGCTGTGCAGCTCGATGTTTCTCGTAAGCCTGTTGTTTTCGTTGGCGCTGGGCCCTCGCGTGAGCCCGTTCACCAGCGACGCCGATCTCGCGGCCCTGGTCTCCGCCGAGGTTCCCGCGGAGGTCCGGCTGGCTTCCTGGGGCATAAGGCCCTGGTCTTTTCGCTTTTACGCAGATCGTCCTCTTTTCAGGAAGCCGAGTGCTGTCGATTACCAAGCGTTGATCGGGGGGCCCAAGCCACTCCTGCTTCTCAGCAAGGCTTCGGGTATGCGGTCAATAGGAGGGGGTTCAGCGGGTAAGCTGCGAGCCTGGCGAAGTAATTTTCGTCACACCCTCTACGCGAATCGAGCTGCCTGGCTTCTTCTGGAGGCTGAAAAAACCTCGCCTGTGGCGATTTCTCCCAGGCCGGGGCGTCGGAGTGTTGCCTTCGTTCGGCCGGTTGTTACCATGAAGCCATGAAAGTTTTCGTGCGCGCGTCCGGCTTTTTCGTGTTCCTGGCTCTCGGTCTACTCTGTGCCCTGGCTTTGCCACCCCTCGCAACGGCCGACAGCAAAAGACCAGCGGGTGCGGCTGAAGAACAGGATTCTGCAAAGCCCGGCACGTTGGCTGCCGATGAAGCCGTCAAAGCCTACCTGCTCGCTATGCAGGAGCATCGTTTCGGTGACGCCTACGACTATGTCTCCTCCACCTTGAGGGCTGGCAAGGATCGTGACACCTGGGCAAAAGAACAGAAGTACATAGTCGAGTTAGCCGAGGTCAAAATATTTGGTTTCGAGGTCTACCCGGCTCGTGTCACCGACGACAAGGCCCGTGTGCCTAACTTACTGAAGTCCCAAGACAAATTCCTGAACCAATTGGGATTGGACGAGCACGAACTCTACGATCTCATCAAAGAAGAGGGGGCCTGGCGGATAGATCAGCAGCTGCTTGTGCAGGGTGCTGACCGCCGCGAGTATTTCCCCGACTGAGGGCCAGGCCTGACCGCGTCCCCGGCTTTCCTTTCCGGACATGCGTCGCCTATGGCCACTGGCGGCTACGGCTGGCAGAAAAGCCTGCTTAATCCTTGACACTGCGGCCTCAGGCCGATAAACGGGGACGTTCTCGACTATTGGTAGTCGACTCCTGAACGATACAGCTTCGAGCACCCACGCGTCTTTTGATAGGAGATTTTCATGCTGATTGATCACCCGTTTTTCCGGGCCGTCTCTGCGCAGACGGCTTCGTTCCGGGCAGCCTCTAGGGGGGCTGTTGTGTTACCGGCTCTGCGCCTGGGCCTTTTTATGGTCGCCGCGATGGTCGCGGCCGGCTGCCACGGCTCGGGGGATTTCGAGCCGCTGGGAAGCCAGAAGATCTACGTTTCTGACAAGTTCTTCGATGTGGCCGTTCTCGACGAACAAAACGTTTTTGTCGTGGGCTATGGCGGCAAGATCCTTTCGAGTTCCAACGGGGGCATGAGCTGGGACCTTGTCGACTCGGGCACCGACAGCGGCCTGTTCAGCATAAGTTTTTCCGATGACAAGAACGGTTGGATAGTTGGCCAGGAGGGCATGATCCTTCGAACCGTGGACGGCGGTAATAGCTGGACACGGCAGACCCCGGAGGTTTTTACTACTGCTGACTGCCGCGACACGGAGTACCGCGATAGTGTCTACGACGATTGCCGGTTGGAGAAAGACGCGGCGGCCGAAATCCTGCGTAGCCTCGGTAGCAAGAATCTTGATACTATAGAGGTCGAAGAGGCACGCCTCGAGCGCGAATGCCGACAGTTCGCTTCGGAGGAGTGCCCCCAGGCCTACCTCTTTTCAGTACAGGCGCTGGACGCGGATAGTGCGGTCGCCATCGGTGACCGGTCGGTCTTCATGCGCACTGACGACGGGGGCGCGAGCTGGAGCGTTCAGACGCTCACTGCTGAGAACACCGACATCGACCCTAACTGGGCCATCGTGTTCGAGGATCCGGTTCTCTACGATGTCGAATTTGTCGACGATCAGAACGGTTTTGTCGTGGGCGAGTTTGGTAAGATCTACCACACCGCCGATGGTGGTGAGACCTGGATGGAACGGCAGAAGAGCCTGATGGACGAAACTATTTTTGACATCATGGACTTGCCCACCTTGTTCGATGTCGAGATCGCTGCCGACGGCAAGAGCGGGGTCGTGGTCGGGCTCGACGGCCGCGTGGGAAGATCCTCGGACGGTGGTAAGACCTGGGGCTTCGAGCCCCACGGAGTCAAGGAATACGTGGATCCTTTCTATTCCGGCACCGTGCTGGGAGACGGGACCGTCTGGGCGGTCGGTTCCTCGGGCCAGGTCGTGAAGACCGGCGACGATGGAAGGCTCTCAAGGGGAAGCTTTGGCACAGCGATCAACAGCTGGGTGCGACGGATACGCTTTATCGATAACGAAAATGGCTGGGTGGTCGGTGGATTCGGCCTCATAATGAACACGACCGATGGCGGCAAGACCTGGTACCGCCGCATGGGCTAGGGGACTGACCTGAATGAGTCGCGAAAACAAGAAATCACTTTACCTGCTCGGCGAAATTCTCATACGCTCTCGTGTTCCCGTGACCATCGCGGTCGTGGTGGTGACCGCCTTCTTCGGCTGGCGTGCTACCAACCTCACGATGATCACGAGTTTCGGTGACCTGCTGCCGCAGTCGCACGAGTTCATCAAGATTCACAACCGCTACTCGAAGAACTTCGGTGGCGCCAATAACATCATGATGATGTTCGAGAAAGAAGACTCGGACATCTTCAACGTTGAGAACCTCGGCCAGATCTACTTGATGACCGAGGAAGTGGACAAGATCTACGGGGTTAACCACAACCAGATCGACTCTATCGGCCATCGCACCACCCGTCACCTGGCGGTGGCAGCCGGCGGAACGATGCGATCGGAGCCGGTCATGATCGGCATGCCGCGCACCGCGGAAGAAGCGGCCGACATCAAGCGGATCGTCCACAACTCGGAAAACATATACGGCATACTTGTCTCGCTGGACGACCGTGCGGCGATTGTAAGGGCTAACTTCATCGAGGGAAGGCTCGATTATCGTCGCATATTCGACGAGATGAACGAGCGCGTCATACGGCCACACAAGGAAGGCTGGGTAGGCGCGCAGCTCGTAGACGTAGACCCCGACAGGGCCGCGGCTTACCACGTGGAGCCCGGTACCGGTGTTCTCGTCAAAAAGTTTTTTCCCGGGTCAGTGGCCGAAAGCTCGGGCCTGCAACTGGGTGACGTAATTGTCTCGGTCAACGGGGACACGGCTCATCATCGCTGGCAGATCGGAAACGCGGTTGCCGACGTTGAAGGCAAAGGCGTAGAGCTCGGTGTCCTGCGCGGAGAGGAAAAAATCTCGGTCAACCTGGTCGGAGGGGGCTCTGACGTCCAGGTGTGGGTCGCGGGTGAGCCGCGGCTGTACGGCTGGGTCTACCACTACTCAAACGAAATATTCTGGATCTTCATCGCGGCGACACTGCTCGTCTGGATCCTGCTCTACCTGTACTTCCATGATTGGAGGGGGGCGCTCCGGCCCACCATCACCGGTGTACTGGCTGCTATCTGGGGGCTCGGTTTCATCGACATAATCGGCTTTGCCCTCGATCCATTAGCCCTGGTGATTCCATTCTTTATTACCGCTCGAGCTGTGAGTCACAGCGTGCAGATGCACGACCGCTACTACGAAGAATACCGGACTCACAACTTCAACAAGCACGAGGCCATTGTAGCCTCGTTTGCCGAGCTTTTCGTGCCGACACTGTCGGGCATTATCACCGACGCACTGGGCGTATTGGTCATCATCCTGGTGCCGATACTCATGCTCCAGAAACTGGCCATCACGGCATCCTTCTGGATACTGGCGATAACCATCTCCGAACTGCTGCTCAACCCGATCATCTACGACATGCTCGCCGCACCCGAAGAAAGCGTGGTCGAGAAGCGCAGCAAGGGCTCTTTCAAACGCATGATCGAGAGCTTCGCCTCGGCCGTGCTGAGCAAGCGCGGACAGGTGGTTACCCTGGTTTTCTGGGTGGCGTTGTCGATTGTCTGCGCGACGCAGTGGACCAAGCTGGTCATTGGTGATCCGAGTTCTGCTTCGCCACTGCTGCACCTGGACTCTCCCTATAACGCTTCTCACGGCAAGATACAGGGCAAGTTCGGTGGCGTGGAGCCGCTGATCGTAGTCGCGGAAGGTCGCGATAAGAACGCCATGAAGGATCCGCAGGCGTTGCATACCATGGAGAAGTTCCAGCGCTACCTCGAGCGCGACTCGGGCGTGGGCTACAGCTTTTCGCTCGCAGACATCATCCGGGCCGTTAACAGCGTTTTTCACGAACTAGAGCCCAAGTGGGGTGTGATACCCAACAGCTGGGTCGATATCGGCGGGTTGTTCTTCATCTTCTTTTCGGGTTCACCCCCGACGGAGACCGCCAAGTACGTGGAAACGGATTATTCGACCGCGCACGTGACCTTCTTCTGCAGGGATCACAAGGGCGAGAACATCACGCGTATTATCCACCGCTGCAACGAGTTCATCGAGGCCAACCCCATGAACAAGGCTGCATTCAAGCTGGCCGGTGGCTTGATCGGTGTTCTTGCGGCAGCCAACCAGGAGTTGTTGACCAACGACGTGTTGATGAACGCGCTGGGCTTCGGCACGATTTTCATCGTACTGCTGTTTACTTACCGTTCGTTCGTGTCGGGCATCATCATGTTGCTACCGCTCATAGCGTCCAACTTCGTCATAAATGCGTACATGGGCGCGATGGGTATGGGTATCAACATCAACACCCTTCCCGTCGTTACTGTGGGTGTCGGCTTCGGCATCGACTATGGCTTGTATATTGTCAGCCGTACGATCGAGTCGTATTTCGAACTGGAAGGCTCCTATTCGGAAGCGGAAAACGACCAGCGAGTGTGGGAGGCCGTGTACCTGGCCGTGACCACGGCTGGCAAGAACGTTACCTTCGTGTCGGCCACCATGGTCCTGTCTACGCTGTTCTGGACGGTTTCGAAGATCCGATTCGACGCCGAGATGGGGCTTCTACTCGCGATATGGATGACCATCAGCTGGGCGGCGTCGCTGACCCTGCTTCCGGTTGTCATGGCGGTGGTAAAGCCCAAGTTCATCCAGCGGCGCCCGGTTATCGACGCGGGCTGACCGTGGCGCGTGTGGCAGGTTAACCCGGCTGGCGGGTCGTGCTCCAGTGCACGGCCGCCCGCCAGCTGCGTCTTTTCATTGGCTCGGGGTCCGCTATACTGCTCTCCCGGGTAGCCGGGGAAGGTTACAACAGCTCGAGTGATAAACGCCGACCACCTCAGCAAGAATTACGGGCCCGTGCGGGCGGTTGATGATATTTCCTTTGATATAGTGGCGGGCGATATAGTTGGACTGCTCGGACCCAATGGTTCGGGCAAAACCACCATCATGCGCATGCTTACGGGTTTCTTTGCCCCCACCGCTGGCACTTGCAGCGTGGCGGGCGTCGACCTGGTAGAAGACTCTCTTGGGGCGCGGCGCCACATCGGCTACCTGCCTGAGAATATCGCGCTTTATCCCGATATGAACGTGCGCGGTTATCTCACTTTCGCTGCGCGTACCCGCGACTACGGTGGTAACGTCAAGCAACGCGTAGACGATGTCATGGAGGAGTGCGGCCTGGCCCACATGGCCCGGCGCACCATTGGCAAGATGTCCAAGGGCTATCGCCAGCGGGTGGGCATTGCCCAGGCTATCGTACACGAACCCAAGGTGCTCATTCTCGATGAACCCACGGTTGGTCTCGATCCCCGCCAGATTGTCGAGATACGATCCTTGATCGGGGAGCTCGCCGGGCGATCGACCGTGCTGCTGTCCACCCACATCCTGCCCGAGGTCAGCGCGACCTGCAGGCGGGTGCTCATTCTCGACGAGGGCCGGCTGGTAGCCGAGGACACGGCAGAAGGCCTGACAAAAAAGACAGTTGGCAAACGGGAGGCGGTTCTCCGGTTGAGAGCCGACGCCGCCGAGGCTGCTCGGGTGCTGGAGGCCGTCGACGGGGTGGAGTCGGTTGAGCTCACAGGCACGGCTTCCGATGGCACGGTTTCCTTGCTGGTGACAGCTGCGCAGGCTACCGACCTCGTGCCCGCCCTGGTACGCGAAATAAGCGAGCGGGGCTGGCCCCTGTACGAAGCCACACCACGCGTGATGAGCCTTGAGGAACTGTTCGTCAAGATACTTGAAGACGGGGAAGGCCGTTGAAAAGGTTCGCGGCACTGCTTCGCCGAGAGCTGCGCGGATTCTTCGGTTCACCGCTGGTATACTTCGTAGCGGCCGTGTTTCTCGCGCTGTCCGGCTACTACTTCTACACCGACCTCAACGCCTTTATCACCTTCGGCTTCGGTGACAGCATCGTCGAGCACCTGTGGCAGCGGCTGTTCAACGACATCGTGAGGGTGGTATTGACGGTCATACCCCTGGTGACCATGCGGGTTTATGCCGAGGAGAAACACCTGGGCACGATCGAGCTGCTTTACACTTCGCCGCTGCGAGACGGAGAGATACTGGCCGCCAAGTACCTGGCGTGCATGTGCGTGTTCCTGGTTTTACTGGGCTCAACGGTGCTGTACCCGGCCATGATCTACTACATACAGCCCTTCGACCTGTCGCAGCTCAAGGCGATTTATCTCGGCTTGTTTATGCTGGTTTCTACGATGGTGCTGATAGGCATTTTCGTTTCTTCGTTGACCCGGACCCAGCTCATTGCCGCGATGTTTACTTATGGCGTGGTATTGCTGTTGTGGAATCTCAGCTGGAACGAAGCAGCGCTGCCCACCGACCTGCTCGGTGTGATTTCCCAGCTCTGCGCTTACGACCACTTTGAGCCCTTTGCCCGGGGTGTCGTAGAGCTTAAACACATGGCGTACTTTGCTGCGCTGTCGTTGCTGATGGTCTTCGGTACCCTGCGCTCGATGGAGTCGCGACAGTGGAGGGGGCGCCGCTGATGGGTGATCGGCTTCTTCGTTTGATCCAGCTGTTGCTGGCTACCGGCGGCCTGGTCGCATTGTTGGCCATGCTGGTGGTGCTCAGCTACGTGCACCCGGCGCGGCTCGACCTCAGCCCGGGTAATCGTTACACCCTGTCGGACCACGGGCTGGCCGTTCTGCATGACATCGATCAGCCGCTGCACGTTACAGGCTTCATACGTACCGAAGATCCCAGGAACCCGTTGCTCAAGGACTTGCTGTGGCAAGCGTCGCACGAGAGTGCCTTCATCAGCTACGAGCTGGTGGATGTAAACCGTAACCCGTCGCTCGCCCAGGAAAAGTCGGTATCTTCTTACGGTGCTGTGCTCGTTGAAAGCGCCGATCGCAGCCGCACCTTCAGCAATCCGACAGAAGACCAACTGGTATCGGCCATAGTGCAGGTAACCCGCCCGGCCAGGCGAGTGACAGTGATCAGGGGGCACGGTGAGTGCGACATCATGGACACCGACCGGGACCACGGTTGCTCGCGCTTGAGAGATGCCGTGTCGCTGGAGTTCTACGACGTCGAAGAGCAGAGCCTGGCCGACGGAGGCGAAGTCCATCCCGACACGGCGGTGCTCATTATTGCCGGTCCGACGAAGGATTATATTCAGCACGAGCTCAATTCAGTGGAGCGGTTTCTTGACGCTGGCGGTAGGGCTCTCGTCCTGCTTGATCCGTTCAAGGCTCCTTCGTTGGTTGCCCTCCTGCGAAACTACGGCGTTGCCTACGGCGACGACGTGGTGGTTGATCAGCGCAACAGGCTGGCCGGGGGCGAATCCTTGTCAGCCGTGGTTGATGACCTGAGCGATCAACACCTGGTGACGGCCACCCTCGACGCGCCGGTACTGCTTTCGCGTACGCGCAGCGTCAGTGGCCGTCGCGATGATGACCGGGGCCGTTATGTTGCAGTGCTACTGAAATCGAGCCAGGCGAGTTGGGCGAGCCACGACCCCGCGGTACTCGGCGAGAGCTCGCCTTTCTTTGTGGCCGGGCGGGACCTGAACGGGCCCATGTCGGTCTCGGTTGAAGTCAGCCAGCGCGCGCTGAGCGGTGACGGTACAACTCGTATCATCGCGGTTGGTGACTCGGATTTTGTTCAGAATCGATTCCTCGATTACCTGGCGAACAAGGACCTGTTGGTCAATTCGATAAACTGGCTGGCGAGACAGCGTGATCTGATTTCGTCGCGGCCCAAGCAGAAAGCGATGGCCAAGGAGCAGTTCTTCATCAGCCAGGCCGAACTCTCCCGTATTTTTACCTGGGCTGCTGTCGGCCAACCAATGCTTTTCTTTTTAGTGGGCATAGGCCTGGTCGCGTGGAGGCGCCTGGGGCCATGAAGTGGGGACGTATAGCCCTGTACTGGGCCCTCGCGGTTGGTATCGCTATCTACCTGCAGTGGGGAGGCGCCACTTCCCGGTCAGAACTGGAACTGCCGGCCACGACGACCTCGGCGCCCCTGCTCGAAGGCCCGGCGAACCGAATTGACCGCGTAGAAATTACAGCCGACGGGCAGCAACTGGTCTGCGAGAGGATTGAAAATCGTTGGCGATTGGTCGAGCCGAGGGGCCTGGCGATGTCTAACGACCTGCTTGACGCCACGCTCGAAACACTGACTTCGACACCACCCATAGAATCTATTTCCGACGACGACGTTAAACTCTCGGACTTTGGTCTCGATCCGCCGGCACTGGTTTTCCGGGCCTGGTCGGGCGAGCGCGAGCTTGGCGAGCTGCTTCTTGGCGATCGCAATCCCACCCGCACGGCCGCCTACGCCGGACGCAAAGGGGAGACCAAGGTCTACGTGATCGGTCTCAGCTCGCGTTACTACACCGAGTTGCTGCTCGACGAAGTAGCGCGGCAGCGCGGTTTGACAGGGCAGAACAAGGGCTCGGGTCCTTAGGACGTAAACCTTGGATTTCGCTTTCAGCGAAGAGCAGCAGCTGCTGCGCGCTACCACCGAGTCGTTTCTCGCCGCCGAAGCTCCCATCACCTACGCGCGCGATTTTTCCGAACAGGATGTCGCCCTACTGGACGAGGCGCTGTGGCAGCGCATGGTGGCCCTGGGTTGGACTGGTCTCACGGTCTCAGAAGAAAACGGTGGCGCTGGACTGGGCGTACTTGAGGCTGTAGTACTTGCCGAAGAGATGGGCAAGGTCCTGCTGCCCGCTCCGTGGCTGTCCACCGTGGCGCTTGCGGTTCCCGTGCTGACCGCAGTCGGTGGCGAGCGGGCCGACGAGCTACTGTCCGCCATTGCCGCAGGTGACGCTCGAGTGAGCCTGGCTATGCTCGAAGAATCGGGCAGTTGGAATCCTTCCGACGTTGAGTTGGTTGCCGTTACCAGCAAAGAGGGTTTCGTGCTGGAGGGGACGAAATATTTCGTGCCCGACGCCTGCTTCGCCACTCACCTGCTGGTCGTGGCCGGAGTCGACGATGGGCTCGGCTTATTTGTAGTCGAAACGGGCCAGGCTGGCCTGGCCATGGAAACCATGGCGACGGTCGATGCCACCCGGCCCTTGTCGCTTGTTGAACTCAAGGACGTGCAACTGCCCGGTAGCGCGTTGCTGGGTAATAAAACGCTGTCGGCTTCCGAGCTGGACGGACCGATATCTTCGGCGGTCTGCGTGCTTGCGGCCGAGATGTGCGGAGTGGCCTCTAAGGCTCTCGATTTGACCCTCGATTATCTTGGTGTGCGAGAGCAGTTTGGCAAGCGGCTGGGTAGTTTTCAGGCTCTTCAGCATCGTTGTACCGACATGAAAGTGTCGTTGGAGAACGCCCGTTCCCTGGTTTACTACGCCGCGTGGGCGGTGGATGAGGGGAGGGACGACTCGGCGCTGGCCGTCGCCATGGCTAAAGCCTGGTGTAGCGATGGATGTTCGGAGATAGTGGCGGCTGCCATACAACTTCACGGCGGCATAGGTTTCACCTGGGAGCACGACCTCCAGTTGCTGTTTCGGCGCGTGAAGGGTTCCGAGGCCTGCTGGGGCGACGCGACCGTTCAAAGAGAGAAGGTCGCTTCCCTTCTGCAGCTCTGAGGCGGCCTGCTCACGCCGCCGCTTAGAAAAGCGTACCTATCGCCGTGCCGATTACCGATATCGGGGCCTGGTCCTCGATGGTCTCGGCCGTGCGGCCAAGCGCCCTGATGGCGTCCTCGGTCTCGTAGTACAGCGAGTCGTCGGTCAGCAGCTTGCCTATGGTCCCGTCGCCTGAATTGAGCATCGAGGCCATGCGATCGAGTTCGTCGGTGCTGCTTCTCAGTCGTGCCATTGTTTCGCGGGCCTCGTCGTAGAAGGCGGAGTCGTCGGTCAATAGCTCGCCCAGCGATCCTTCGCCGTCTACGAGGCGGCCGGTCAGGGTCGATATGTTGTTGGCGGCATTCTTGAGACTTGCCAGCGCGCCGGTCATCTCGGTGTAAAGCGAATCGTCGGCCGAGAGGCGACCGAGGGTTCCTTCGCCCGCAGCGATGCGCGAGGTTATAATATCCAGGCTGCCCGCAGTGGCGGTTATGGCCGCGGCGTTTTCGTCGACGATCTTGTTGAGGGTCCCCAGCAGGTCTGCCTGGTTGCTGTTGAACGATTCCACCAGCTCGCGGATACTGCTACCCACTCGTTCGAGCTCGCCAAGGGCACCGGTGATGCCGCCGCGCTCGACTCCCCTAATGCTGTCGCCGTCGCCGAGGCGTCCCGCAACCGGGTCGCCAGCAGAAATAGCGACGAAACGGTTTCCGCTCAAGGCCTGGTAGTCGAGCACTGCTTCGCTTCCGCCGTATACCGCCACGGCGCCGTCGAGCTCAATGCCTACGCGCACGCCCCCTTCTACCAGTCGCACGGAGCTCACACTGCCGGCCTCCACGCCCGCCACACGTACCGGTGCTCCCGCGGTCAGCCCGTGTACGTCCGAAAACTTGGCGTAGAGATGCCACGAGTTCGTGAACATCCTCGACTGCCCGGTGAGGGCGATGGCCACGAAAAACACCAGTAGTCCGCCGATGAAAAATAATCCAGCTCTCTGTTCCTTGTTCATAACTTGTTATCCGTCCTTGCCTGTCTCGTCCTTGTTGTCAGCTTGATCCCGTGACGCGAGTACGCGAGCCGCTTCGAGGAACGAGCGCGTACCCGGGTCGGTGCTCGTGAGAAACTCGCGGTAGCTTCCTTCTTCGGCGATCCGTCCGCCCTCGAGCATGGCGACCCGGTCGGCGACCAAGTCGGCTATGACCATGTCGTGGGTAACCACTACCTGTGTGATCGGTCGATCCCTGCGAACCCGCGCTATCAACAGTCCTATCTGCTCGGTGAGCACCGGGTCGAGCTCGGCGGTGGGTTCGTCGTAAAAAATGAGGTCGGGGTTGACGGCCAGTGCCCGCGCCAGGGCGACGCGCTTTTTCATTCCACCGCTCAGCTCACCGGGCAACTTGTTGTTCGAGCCGCCCATCTCCACTTCGTCGAGAACCTGCTCGCATATCGAGTGCATGTCTTTCTCGCTGTGGGTTCCGTGCTCGCGCATACGCAGGGTGACGTTTTCTTCCACCGTCAACGATCCCAGCAGGGCCGAGTGTTGGAATACCATCGAAACGAGAAAGGGCTTCTCGTCGGGTGGAAGGGCCGCGTATTCCGGTACCATCATGCCGCCGATCTGTATTTTGCCTGATGTCGGGACTTCAAGCCCGGCCATCAACCTCACGAGCACGCTCTTGCCGGTTCCGCTGCCGCCCAGCACGCACAGGGTCTCACCGGCGGCAATGTTCATGTTGACCCCGTCCAGTACCCGGATGTCGCCGTACTCATGGATGACATTGTCGACCGTTACGCCGACACCCTTTCCCGGTGTGCGCTTCACGGAAGCAACACCGCCATTCTCACGATTATGAAATCAAACACGATCACCAGCACGAAACTCCATACCACCGACTGGGTAGTCGATGATGCGACGCCGGCCGTACCACCACGGGTTCGCAGTCCGAAGGCACAGGAAACCGTGGCGATGGTCACACCGAACACCACGCCCTTGACCAGCCCCACCACGATGTCCTGCATGGCAATTTCGTTCACGAGATTATCCCAGAACAAGGCCAGCGAGATGTTGATGGCCGGGTCGAGTTGCACGGCCAGGCAACCGCCGAGTATGCCTACAGCGTCGGCGTAGAGAATCAGTACCGGAAGGGCCAGCGCCATAGCCGTTATCCTGGGCGTTACCAGGTAGCGCTCGGGGTCGATGTCCATGGTGCGCAGCGCGCTCACCTCGTCGTAGACCGCCATCGAACCGATCTGGGCGGTGATCGAAGAGCCCACGCGGCCGGCAACAAGAAAAGCTATCAGTACTGGCCCGAGTTCCTTGGTCATCGACAGCCCGACTATGGATCCCAGCACTTCCTGGGAATAGTTGACCAGCTGGTCAGCGGTCTGCACCACCAGTACCATGCCGATGAAGAAGGCCACGAGTGATGCGATGGGGAGGGTCTCGCTGCCAACTATTATCATCTGTTCGACGATGCGTGGGCGTTCGCGCCACAAAGAGCGCGGTCCCGGGATAGAACGCCCGAGCAACAGCAACACCTCGCCTGACATCGAGAGCGTGTCGAGCACGGTCCTGCCGCACCGTTGCACGATTCCTGCTGTACCAGGCTCCGTCACGACCCTGAGTCTCCTGTCGAAAATTCGATGGGGCCGTGCCAACGGCCTTTCCGCCTGCCGCCAATTCCCCACAGCAGCTCGAAGTCCAACGGTTGCCTGGCCTCTTCGCGCTGCCAGGCCACCAGCGTCCACAGCGGAGCGTACAGAGCTTCGACGGTGGTGTTAAACGGAAACAGGGCTTCGAGCAGGGCGGGAGAATGGCCCGAGTGTTTGCCGTGAACCGAAATGTCCTTGACCAGGCCCAGCACTGTCGTGGCCACGTGGTCGCCCAACGGATCATCGGCGTGCTGCTGGGTGACGTGTCTGCCGCCCACGAACAAGGCGCTCCACGACCGCCGGCTGCCGTTCTCGTTTTGCTCGAGCCGGTAACGCAGGAGCGGCCAGGCGTAAAAAGAACGGTGCTGTCCCGGGCGCTTTGATGATTGCCAGAAAGGGAACACCCTCGTGGTGAGCAGTTCTCCACTGTCGAGATCACGCTGTGTCATGACCAGGGGCCAGGGTGCCGACACGGTTCGCACGCGCTCGTCGTAGTCCTCGGTTACTGAGAACAGGGGAATGCCCAGCAGGGGCAGCCAGGCCCTGTGTTTGCGAGCAGGTGAATCGATTGATGCGTACAGGGGCCAGTGGAGCCTTGAGCCCTGCGTGGTGCCGTCGCGCTCGATGGTGGTGGACTTCACCCAGGTGGGCCACAGGAAGTAACTCGAGCTTTCCTTTCCATCGATCTTCCACTTGCCGGCCAGTGGCCACAGGCGTGTGCCGGACGCGCGCGGCCCGCTTATGGTCGAGAAGAACGGGAATCCGTACCAGCGCCTGACCTCGAGGTTTCGGGTGACAGAAAGGTAGAGCGGAAAGGCGGCCACGCGGATATTGTCAAATCCCAGCAGTCCTTGGAAGTCCCCGTAGATGGGCAGTACGGAGAGGCTTCGACCCCGGTCACTGCGGTTGCGATAGAAGAGCAGTGGCCGCAACTGCAACGAATGATCGCGCACCCGCGCACGAGGGGTCTCCGCGGCAGACTGCTTACTATTGAGCTCAGGGTCTGCCACGTGCCAATAGCTGCGCAAGTCATCGATGAAAATAGACGCGAGGTTGGTACGGCTGTGGCCGGGGCCAGCTCCCCAGGAGAACATGGGGTAGAGAACATCGGCCCGGGTAACGGTGGAATGCCGGCGCATACTGATCAGGGGGCGTAGCACCCAGGCGCTGCGGTCGCCTTCGCGTTGCCAGGAGAAAAGGGGCCCGAGCAGGTCAAGACGGCTGCTTTCGGCCGTGGATTCCCAGAAGAACAGTGGCCACAGCCGGTAGCGAGACGCGTCGGCCGTCCCGCTCGATGCCGCCACTATCATGGCGGCGAAGAGCAATGTGATCATAGATTTCAACGCTGTTGCTCACCGCTCAATAGTGACTCTCTTCAGGTCCCTGGCGCGCAACTGGAGAAGGCCGGCCGCGGTGGTTCCGTAAAAAGAAGTGGAGTCTCGTATCTCCAGGTCGACCTTGTCGCCTTCATTGGAAGCCAACGTCACCGTCAAGTAGGCGTCATCGTCGTCGGCAAACTCGAGGACCGCCACCTGGGCGAAGTCCACGCGCAGGGTTCCGCGTCCAAGCTTCCCCGACAGCGCTGTTTCGCCCGCGAGGTTGAAGGCCGAAACCTTGTAGTTTCTGCCGTCAATGTCTTCGAGGGTCGCGTTGTAGTTGACCTTGGGATTGGTAAGCGACGACGGACCCGACTGGCCTCCCATGGCGCATAGAAGCACCCACGTTGCCACGAGGCAGCAGGGCAGGGCGATTTGCTTGATGAGTTTAGGCATAGGGTTTTCCTTCAGCGGGCGAGGCACGTTCAGTGCTTCCGCGGCTCTACTCCAGCAACGAATATAGCCAGGCCTTGGCTTTTGAGGTCCATAGCCCCCCGCTTGCGCAGTCACAACCGGTTTGCGGATTGCCGTGCGCATTGCGTTTACATGGGTGTTTTCAGGCGCTAGTACTGGTCAGACGGGTCTTCGCTGGCCCGGGCCGTAAAAAAAATCAGCTATCCGCGGGGGCGCAAACGGCACCCCCTCAGATGGGGGAGACATGACGGAAAAGAACATAGAATCATTGCTGCACGAGGATCGCTCCTTTGAGCCACCTGTTGAATTTGCCTCGGCTGCACGGCTAGGCAACCGCGAAGATTACGACGCGATACGCAGCAAGGCCGCCGCTGACCCCGAGGCTTTCTGGGCTTCGATTGCCGAGGAATTGCACTGGTTTCGTAAGTGGGACGAGGTTCTCGATTGGAGTAACCCACCGTTTGCCAAGTGGTTTGTGGGCGCAGAAACCAACATCAGCCACAACTGTCTCGATCGCAACCTCGACCGCGGTCTCGGCGATAAGACGGCCATTTTCTGGGAAGGCGAGCCGGGCGATCGCCGCGAGATAAGCTACTCGGAACTGCATGCAAGCGTGTGTGAGTTTGCCGGGGCGTTGCTGGCCAAGGGAATCAAGGCCGGCGACCGTATCGCCCTGTATATGCCGATGGTGCCCGAATTGGTGATTTCCATGCTTGCCTGTGCGCGTATCGGCGCTACTCATTCGATCGTGTTCGGTGGTTTCTCGGCTGATTCTCTGCGCGACAGGATCAACGACGCCGAAGCAGCCATGGTCATAACCGCCGACGGCGGTTGGCGGCGCGGCAAGGTGCTCGCGCTCAAGGAGATAGTTGACGACGCCGTCGTGCAGTGCCCCAGCGTGAAGAACGTGATCGTTCTCAAGCGCTGCGAAAACGAAGTGGCCTGGGACGAAGAGCGCGACACCTGGTGGCACGACTCGCTGGCTGGAGTGGTGCCGCTGGAGGCTGCCGCCGAGCTCGACGCTGAGCACCCGCTTTTTATCCTCTACACCTCTGGTACCACCGGCAAGCCGAAAGGAGTTGTTCACAGTACCGGGGGCTACATGACCCAGGCCTACATAACCACCCGCTGGATCTTCGATCTCAAGGACGATGACATTTACTGGTGCACCGCTGACATCGGTTGGGTTACCGGCCACAGCTACATTGTCTATGGCCCGCTCATCAACGGGGCCTCTGTTGTCATGTACGAAGGCGCTCCCGATACGCCGGGCAAGGACCGGTTCTGGGATATCGTGGAGCGCTACGGCGTGACGGTGCTCTACACCGCCCCTACCGCCATCAGGACCTTCATGAAGTGGGGCGACGAACTGCCGGCTTCGCACGATTTGTCGAGCCTGAGGCTGCTGGGAACGGTGGGTGAGCCGATCAATCCCGAGGCATGGATATGGTACCGCAGGGTGATAGGCGGCGACCGCTGCCCGATTGTTGACACCTGGTGGCAGACCGAGACCGGCGCGATCATGATCAGCCCGGTCCCCGGAGCCGTGACCACCAAGCCAGGTTCGGCGACGCTGCCTTTTCCGGGCATAGATGCCGAGGTCGTTGATGGCGACGGGCAGCCGGTCGCTGCCAACCAGGGCGGACTGCTCGTCATACGAAAGCCCTGGCCGGGGATGCTGAGAACGATTTATGGCGACCCCGAGCGATTCAAGGAACAGTACTGGGCTCGCATGCCGGGAATGTATTTTGCCGGTGACGGCGCCCGTCGTGACGAAGACGGTTATTTCTGGATCATGGGTCGAATCGATGACGTGATGAACGTATCGGGACACCGGCTGGGTACGATGGAAGTCGAAAGCGCGCTGGTCGGTCACGAAGCAGTGACCGAGGCGGCGGTAGTAGGCCGTCCCGATGACGTAAAGGGCGAGGCCGTCGCGGCTTTCGTTACCCTGGGGCCCGGTTACGAGGGCGACGACGAACTGGTGGCGGCGCTGCGGACCCACGTGGGCAAGGAGATAGGTGCCTTCGCAAAACCCGATGATATTCGCTTTACAGATGCACTGCCGAAGACGCGAAGTGGTAAGATAATGCGACGATTGCTGAGGGACATTGCCGCCGGCCGGGACGAAGTGGGCGATACCACGACGCTCGAGGACTACTCGGTGCTCGCCAGCCTGCGCGAAGACGACTAACGGGAGCTGAAGGGGAAAGCGGTGGGCTTACAGTTTTACGACACCAGGGCGCGTTGCAAGCGCGATTTCGAACCGCTGCAGGACGGCCGAATATCGTTGTACACCTGTGGGGTCACGGTTTACGACCGTTGCCACGTGGGCCACGCGCGCTCGCTGATATTTTTTGACACGGTCGCACGTTACCTGCGTTGGCGCGGTTGGGACGTGTGCTTCGTGCGCAACATCACCGACATAGACGACAAGATCATCGCTCGCGCTGCCGAGAACGGCGAGCCCTGGCAAGACCTTACGGCCCGCTTCATCGATTCCATGCACGCTGATCTTGATCGCCTGGGTTGCGAGCGGCCCGACGTCGAACCCCGCGCGACCGAGCACATAGAAGAGATGCTCGAGCTTGTAGCCCGGCTCGAAGAGCAGGGGCTGGCCTACGCAGTAGGAGACGGTGACGTGTATTTTTCTGTTGGTGACTGGCCTGCCTACGGCGCGCTCTCGGGGCGCAGGCTCGACGAGTTGCAGGCCGGCGCACGGGTAGAGGTGGACGATAGAAAAAAAGGACCCATGGATTTTGCGCTGTGGAAGTCGAGCAAACCGGGAGAGCCCTGCTGGCCGAGCCAGTGGGGCGAGGGTCGACCCGGCTGGCACCTGGAGTGCTCGGCCATGAGCGCGCGCTATCTCGGCCGACCCTTTGATATTCACGGTGGTGGCGAGGACCTCATCTTTCCTCACCACGAAAACGAGCTCGCCCAGTCCTGCGGCGCCGCCGAGGGCGAGGAATTCGCCCGTTACTGGATGCACCACGCCTTTGTGCGCATAGACCACGAGAAGATGTCCAAATCCCTGGGCAATGTTTTTGCGATCGAGGATGTTCTCAAGGAAGTCGAGGCCGAGGGCCTGCGCCTTCACCTGCTCTCTACTCACTACCGCAGCCCTCTTGATTTCAGTCCCGACGGAATCGACGAATCGACACGCGCACTGCTGAGGGTCTACGAGACGATCGCCCGCGCTGACGAAGCGGGGGCTGTGGATCCGGGCTTTGACTTCGACAGTCCCGAGACCGCCCGCCTGGTCGAGTTGATGGACGATGATTTCAATACCGCGCGAGCCATCGCGCTGGCCTTTGATGCAATGAGGGACTGCAACCGGGAACTCGATGCCGGTAACCTGCGCGCGGCCTCCACGGCCCGCGGTATCCTCGCGGCTGTGGGTGCGGGGGTGGGTTTGTTCGAGCAGGATCCGGCGACTTACCTCTCCGATTATCGCGAGCGCGCCGCTCAAAGCGGGGGCGTGGACGCCGGCCTGGTCGAAGAGCTCGTCGCGGCCCGCGTGCAGGCCCGTACCGACAAGGACTTCCAGAAAGCTGACACCCTCAGGGACCAACTGGTCGAGATGGGGGTCGTGCTCGAAGACGGCCCCGGCGGAACCAGCTGGAAGCTCGAGCGCTGATCAACAGATCATGCAACGCAGGCACGTACACAGCAGGGTGATTGACTACGAGGCCCGCCCCCTGGCTGGCGGAGACCTGGCCCTCGAGGCCAAGCTCTGTGACATACGACGCGTGGCTTTCCAGGGCGTGCTGCACGACAAGGTGATTACGCCGGGCATTATCCACGACGTTGAACTCGACCTGCGCGTCGACCAGGATCGTGTGCTCAGCGATTCGTCGTTCAAGATGTACACAGTTCCGTTTCCTGACGCAGAGCGTCACGGCGGTACTTGCTGCCAGGACATCCTGGGCGCTTTTGATGGCCTGGTAGGGGTCAGGGTCGATGAGCGCATGAATCGTAACGTGATGGCGCTCGTAGGGGGTCCTCGGGGCTGTTTTCATGGGCAGACCCTTGCCATAGGGGCATAGGGGCCTTGCCGGTGATCAACGAGGCTCTTGACGGCGACCAGCCGAGAAGGGTGGCCAGGCACCTGCTCATCGACGGATATAACTACGGGGCCACCGGCGTGACGCTGGAGGCGAGCATGATAGACAGCGAGCTGCCCGACGACCTGTCTGCCGGCCCGATGGGCGAAGTGATAGTCGAGGCAGACTTGAGCATATCCTTCGAAGTCACTGATTTCATTTATAAAATGCCCGTAGCCACCTTGCGCTGTCCGGCTGCAGGGATTGACGGAGAAGTGCCATTGGCCGACCGGCTCGACGGCCTGCGCATGGCTCCGGGGGTTTTTGCTGACCTTAGAAGGCGCCTGCCGGGGGGACGCGAATCGGAGCTGTTGACCCAGCTTTTGAGCATGATGATCCCGGTGACGATCCAGGCTTCTATTGCCCAGCGGGCCCGTATGGGGCGGCCACCGGGTCCGGACGCAGACAACAAGGGTAGTCTCGGGCAGGTGGACAGTTGCCACATGTGGGCCGCGGGCGGGGCCCTGGATCTCAAAGTCAGGGAAGCCCTGGCCGAGCGCGCCGCTAATGATAAGTAAGTGGCAGGGCTTGGGCATGGCCGCGAGGGAT
The DNA here is from genome assembly GCA_014382245.1 of Pseudomonadota bacterium. Classification (GTDB taxonomy): domain Bacteria; phylum Desulfobacterota; class Binatia; order UBA1149; family UBA1149; genus UBA1149. The sequence goes on from JACNKC010000047.1 coordinate 34,040, forward strand.
GATAAAAGAACCTTACCGTCTGCAACGGCGGAAAGGGGAGGAGTTTAGAGAAATGGGACGTAGCGCAATTCTGGCAATGGTGGCACTGGCGATGGTGTTGTCGGTATCGGCCTGTAAGAAGACTGGAGATGAGGCTGCGCCCGACGCCGGCATGGAGACTCCCAGCGAGCCGGCACCGGCACCCGACGCGCCGGAGACCTGAGCCATGGCCGGGGACGGGCGTCAACTGGGTCGCCGTTCCTTTCTAGCGCGGGCGGGTGCCGCCGGTTCTGCGCTGGGCGTGTTGGGGGGCATCCGCTCACTGCTGCGTTACCAGACCCAGGCCTACCTGCTGCGCGAAGCTCCCGTGCAGGCCGATGAGCCACGCGCCCAGTGGCAGGGAGCTTCGGTAAAATCCTATCGACCGCTGGGTCGTACGGGCTGGCAGATGTCCGATATTTCTTTCGGCAGTGGCGGCCTCAGGGATCCCGACGTACTGCGCCTGGCGCTCGACCGGGGCATCAACTACGTAGACACGTCGCCCGACTACTCCGACTCCATGAGCGAACAGGCCGTGGGCGAGGCCGTGCAGGGGCGCCGCGACAAGGTCTTTATCGCGTCCAAGTTCTGCACTCCCGACGGGCATCTCGACGCCGACACCCCGGTGGCCGAAATCATCGAGGCGGTGGAGCAGAGCCTGGGCCGCTTGCGCACCGACTACGTGGACCTGCTGCACGTGCACGCCTGTAACTCCGTCGATCGTCTCATGGCGCCTACCTTCCACGAGGCCTTCGATCGCCTCAAGGAGCAGGGTAAGGCTCGCTTCATGGGCGTTTCAAGTCACACGCCCAAGCTCGAAGAGGTGATGGCCCGTGCCGTGGAAAGTGATCGCTTCGACGTCATCATGCCGGCCTACAACTTTCGCCACTGGCCGACACTGCGCGCGACCATCGACCGTGCTCACGAAAAACAAGTGGGCGTGGTGGCGATGAAGACCCTCAAGGGTGCCTACCATACGGTGCTGGGCGAGTTCAAGGGCGATGAGCGGGCGAGTTTTACCCAGGCCGCGTTCAAGTGGATCAACAATGACCCGGCCGTCTCGGGCCTGGTTGTTACCATCAAGAACGCTGCCCAGGTTGACGAGTATCTCTACGCTTCGGGCACGCGCATGGACCCCGCCGATCTGCTGGTGCTCAAGAAGTACGAGGACGCGGTATCGGGTACGTACTGTCCGCCGGGCTGCGGCGACTGCCTTGAATCCTGCCCGTCTGACCTGCCGGTCAACGATGTATTGCGCTACTCGACCTACTACCGCAACTACGGCAACGAGCGCGAGGCGGTGGACCTGTACGCGCGACTGACCGAGGGCAGGGCCTTCGCCGAGCCGGGTGGTACGCGCTCGGTGGCCAGCGCAGCCGATTGCCTCGGCTGCTCGGCGCCCTGCGAGGCCGCTTGTCCCGAGGGCCTGCCGATTCGCAAGCTCATGGGACAAGCCCACCGAACCCTTTCCTGAGAACGGCCGATGGCCGCGGCGATACTCCTCGCAGACATGGACGCGTTTTTTGCGTCGGTAGAACAGCTCGATGACTCGACCCTCGCCGGCCGCCCGGTGTTGGTGGGTGGCAGTGGACGGCGGGCCGTGGTGGCGGCGGCTAACTACGAGGCACGACGCAGCGGGGCGAGATCGGCAATGTCCATGGCCGAGGCCCGGCGACGTTGCCCTCACGCGGTGGTAGTGCCGCCACGCATGAAACGCTACGCTGAATTATCGGCGCGGGTTCGCGAGATATTCTACCGTTTCACTCCACTGGTGGAGCCCTTGTCGCTGGACGAAGCCTACCTGGATGTCAGCGATTCGCGGCGGCTGCACGGGGGGCCGTTGGAGATTGCCGAGGCGCTTCGGTCGGCGGTGCGCGACGAGCTGTCGTTGGCCGTTTCGGTGGGCGGTGGCCCCGGAAAGACCGTGGCGAAGATAGCCTCGCGCCGGGCCAAACCCGACGGCGTGTTTCTCGTGGCGGCCGACGAAGTGTTGGAGTTTCTGCAGCCGCTGCGCTTGCGCGAAGTTCCGGGTGTTGGTCCTGTCACCGAGCGCAAGCTGCACGAGATGGGCGTGGCTACACTCGGCCAGTTGGCCGAGCTCGATCCCGGTCTGCTTGAGAAGAAGCTCGGCAAGTCGGGCCCCGGGCTGTACGACCTCGCCTGGGGCCGCGACCGGCGGCGCGTAAGCAACGATCGCGAGCGCAGCAGCTACGGTTCCGAAAACACGTTTAACGATGACGTCGAGCAACGCGAGGTCATCGAGGCTGCCGTAATTGCCCACTCGGAGACGGTGGCATGGCGCTTGCGCAGGGCTGGCCGTTGCGGGGTGACGGTTACGCTCAAGTATCGCCCGTCGGGGAGTGGCGAAGGTTGGCGCCTGGTGACGCGCTCCCGGAGCCTGGCGGTTGCGACCGACGACGGCGCCGTAATTTCACGCGAGGCTATGCGCTTGTGGGACGACGAGCCGCGGCATCCGCCCCTTCGCCTGGTGGGCGTACAGCTGGCCGGCTTCGAAGCCGAGCGGGCACCGCAGCTCGACCTGTTCGGCGAGGCCGAAGTCGCTGCCCGTGATGATGTCGCGGGCTCTGCACCCAGCCGGACGGCGCTGAATTCTGCGCTTGACGATATCAGCGCACGCTTCGGTCGCGGTGTACTCAAGCGCGGCGCGTGATAAGCGACAAAGCTCCAGGCGCTTGAAGAAAGAGCTGGCAGCCGCAATAGTGTGCCTCTCGTGCGCTCGTAGCTCAGCTGGATAGAGTACCGGGCTTCGAACCCGTAGGTCGCAGGTTCGAATCCTGCCGGGCGCACCATCTACCTCCCTTTAAGCCAGGGTAGCCGCGGGCGTCGCCGTACTGGGCGGGCTACTGCGTACGAGCGGCGAGGTGGAAGACCCAGGTGCTGGTTGGCAAACAGGGTATCTCCGCCACACTCGGGCACCTCGAGCGCGTAAAGGATGCTGCCGAGAGGCGGGGTAGGGGCAAAGTAAACGTCAGAGTGCCATATCTCGGTCAGCGTGTGTTTCTTGCCCAGGTTGGGGATGCATATTACGGGAGGGTAACCCTTGATACTGGGAACGATAGGGTGGACCTGCAGGGTGCCGAAACGTTCACCGTATGCGATCAGCTGTTTCGGGGCGGGATCGTGGCCACGGAAAACAAGGACGTGGTGTTCGAGGAAAGCCGAGTGTATCTGAGCGAAGGTCTCGTCGTCCACGCTTGAGAGATCGACGCCAGCGATCACCGTACCACCGCCTTGAACATATTGGACTTGTTTTTCTTGGTGTCAGCGGGCGTGAACGCGGAATTCCAGCAGGTCTGGCCCGCGTTGGCGGTCGAGACATGGAGCTGCGCGGTGACGGTGACTGCTTGCTCGAAATAACTCGCCGCGTCGAAGGCACCGGGCAGCGGCAGTAGTGGGCCCTTGGCCTTGAACTTGCTTCCGGTTTTGCCGGCGGTTCCCGTTTTCAGCAGGATCATGTTGACGCTGTCGTAGTCTCCGTACTTGTCCTTGTATAGGAATCCCCTGGGGCTGCGATCCTGCCATAGGTAGTTGGGCGGTACGACGATATCGGCCAACATCTCGTCGCCGGAAACAGAGGAGTCGTAAACGCAAAGGTGGTAGTAGGCGTCAATTTCGGGGTCGCCGAGTTGAGCCTGGCTGAGGGCTTCGCCTTTGAGCCAGCCCCACTTCAGGAGATTCTTTGAACTGTCGACGTTTTCTTTGACCAGTAATTTCGCTTTCGCCGACGACAGGCAACCAGCAACCGGCGAGGCGGGGCAGGTGAAAAGCGGCAGTGTTGTCGTGGTGGTCGACGTCGTTGTCGTGGTGTCCAGGGTGGTCGTGGTCGTAGAAACTACGAAGCCCGAACTGAACACTATGTCGTCTATCGCTACGTCACCATCGTAACCCGTGCCTCTCTCGGCGACGAAACGCAGCCGGACGCTGCTGCCCGCACTCAGGACCACCGTCGCCAGTCGCCACAGGTCCGCGCTCACACCGTCGGAAGCCCACAGCACGGCCGGCGTGCCCGTCGAACACGGGATCTCCTCCAGGGTGAGGGGCCGGTGGCTGCTGCCGTAGGTGTGATACCAGAAGCTGATAGTGTCACCGCCAAGAAGCGTGAGTGGCGGCGATGTAAGGTAGGCAAGGTCTCCATCGAGACGAGGGCTGGAGGCCTCGACGTGGTAGTAGCTGCCCGACGCGGTGCCCAGGGTATGATCGACGCCGGGGCCCGTCGCGCTGGAGGGGGTGGGCCCTCGGCCTATCGTCCATTCGAAGTCATCCCCCGTATCGCGGTGGTCCCACGCGCAGGAACTGGTTTCAAAGTCGCAGCTCAGCATCGTCAGGCAGTGGCCGGTGTTCGCAGGCTTGCTGGCCGGGTCGCAGCTGGATTCGCCGGCGCAGTTGCCGGCGGAGTCCATGCAGTGCACGGCCCGTGAGCGCGCCGGAAGTGAGCAGGAGCTCTCGCAGCGATTCCAGTTGCCGGCGTTCCAATAAAAACTGCTTCCGCCGGAGTCGTCGAAACAGAAATCCCTGTAGTAGTCGCCGGCTGCTTCGTCGAACGGGCTCAGCCCGGCCCTGTTGCCGATTGACATACTGCCGTAGATGGCCTGCCAGTCGCTGTACTCGGGTTCGTTGGGTTCAATGGTGGGCAGGCCGTTCACCGTGAAGGCCGTGGCGCGGTAGTGCATTATCGACCCGTAGTCGTAGACCCCGTGATCGAACGCCGAGGATGCCGAGTACTGGGCGAAGTTACCTTCCTTGCCGGGCTCGATGTTAGCGAAATTGATAGTCACGTAAGTGTCTCGGTCCAGCCGCGATTGTTCGTGGTAGAAGCCCAGCGCATGACCGATCTCGTGTACGGCAGCCCCGAAGCCACAGGTGCCCGTGGCGGTCAGCCCGATGCTCTGGGAGCCCCCGATGCGCCCTATATAAGAATAACATCCACCGGCCGACACGAAATTTATGTAATCGCTCTGAGTAGTACGAGGCACGAGGAATATGCCGACCGAGTCTGCCCAGTGCCTGATCGCGCGCTGTATGTCCTGGTAAGTGTCAGGTGCCGCCGATTCGGAAAGTGAGGCATCAATCGTGTAGGGGATAGTGGCCGAGGACCAGGAAGCCGGCCTCAGGCCCGCCCGGGTGTGGCTGCCGATGATCGCGTGTCCCAGCGAACCGCGTGGTTCAAAGGCCCATCCGCCGCTGACCAGCGGCCGGCAGTAGCCAACGGCGATGTCCCCTTCGAACAAGGCCAGGTCGCCGTCCAGTTCCAGGGTCGTGCAAACCACGTCGGGATCGCTCGACACCAGCGGAGCCTGCAGGGCTTGCGATGTCGTAGCGTTTGCCAGCAGGAGCAAGGTAAACAAGTGACAGAAAACGGGCAGCTTTTTTTTCAACATCAGCGGTCCTCCAGTAACAGCGCTGCTACTCCGCAGCCAGCCAGCAGTTGATCCAACCAGGCCGAGTCGTCAGGCCCGAGTTCCGAATAGCGTTGGCGCAGAACCGCCAGGCACCTGGCCTGGTAAACGAAGGGTGGTTGGCTCCAGGTCGAGCTGCCTATAGTGACTTCCGCTTTCTTTTTACCGCCTTCCACCGCCGCCGCGTTGGCCAGCAGGAAGGGGGCATAGCAGCGCCCGAACTCAGCGAGCAGCGGTGCCAGGTTGTCGGCCGTCGTCTGCCGGTCGGCCCAGTCGCCGGGCCCGGGCTCCACGCCGCTCTTGTCGTCCATTACGTCAATCCAGGCGCAGACCCGCGGTGCGATTTCCAGGCTGATGCCGCTCGGGGTCGGGTCAAAGCCGACGAGCTGGGTGAGTTGCCCGTAAACGGCAAAGTCACCCGCTCCGGGCCGGCCGCCCGCGAGGTAGGGAGCCCGCGAAAGCGCGTGGTCCAACGCCGCCAGTGTGCGCTTGTAGCTGTCTTCAATGAGGGCGCTGTTATCAGCGTTGATGCCCACCAGGGAACGGCGCTCGATCTGCCTTTGCCCGAAGACATCTCCCATTTTCAGCATCAACCCTTCTTCGGCTTCGGGCCTGCCCCAGCGAGGAAGCACGGCGCTGGCCTTTCTGACGTCGGCTTCGAAGGACCAGCGGTAGTGGAACATGGCCTTGGTCATCCACTCGTCGGCGAAGTCTTCGACCAGCGCGTCCACCAGGGCCAGGGCCGGGTCGGGTGGCAGTACCGAGCGCTCGGCCAGGGGTGAAGCCGCGTGCTCTTCTTCGAGTCGACGGACCAGGGGCGTGGAGTCTATGGCTGCCTCGAGTTCGCCGTTGCCCTTGTCAAACAACAGCAGCGGTAAGAGGTCGACCTTGGCCGCCGGCAAACCTCTGTCTTCCTTGGAACCCCTGGTGATCCAGCGGTAGGGGATTCTCCTGTAGCGCAACAGCGCAAGCATCTTGCGGCTGTACGGAGACCCCGGCGCCCCCACTATGATGACCGTGTTATTGCTCACTTCTGCCCGTACCTGCTCGGGCGCTTTGACGAAACAGTTTTTTCACGTGAGCCGAGGTTTGCCAAGCCCGCGCGCCGGTGCGAGTAACAGCCATGCCCGGGCGCCAGGATACCTCAGCGTTCGGCGCCCAACAGACCCGGTTTTTCTACGAGCTCACCCCTGAGCGCATGCTCGACGCGGTCGAGGCCCACGGCTTACGTCTGACGGGAAGAGCCATGGCGCTCAACTCGATGGAGAACAGGGTCTACCAACTCGAGATCGAGCTCGAAGATAATCGCCAGGGAAGCCCCACTTCGTTCTGCGTAGCCAAGTTCTACAGGCCGGGACGCTGGAGTCGCGAGCAGTTACTGGAGGAGCATACTTTCCTGGCCGACCTCGCCAACGAGGAAATACCTGTCGTGCCACCCCTTGCCGACGGTGATGGCGAGACCCTGCACCTTGACGAATCCACGGGCATCATGTTCGCGTTGTTTCCACGCGTCGGTGGCCGCTCTCCGGATGAGCTTGACGACAGCCAGCTGGCCCAGTTGGGGCGCCTTCTCGCTCGCCTGCACAACGTTGGAGCCACGCGCAGAGCCGAGCATCGGCTGCACATTACGCCGCGCAGCTACGGATTGAACAACCTCGAATGGCTGGTCGACAACGACGAGCTGCCCACGGGTGTCTGTGATAATTATCGCTCCACGGTGGAAACCATCTGCGAGTTGTCTGAGCCCTGGTTCGAAGAGGTGACGGTACAGCGTATCCACGGCGACTGTCACCTGGCCAACGTGCTCTGGGGAGGGCAGGGCCTGTTCCTGGTGGATTTTGACGACATGTTGGTGGGCCCTCCCGTGCAGGACCTGTGGCTGCTCGTGCCTGGGCGTGACGATTACGCGCGGGGGCAGCGCGAACGCCTGCTCGAGGCCTACGAGGAAATGCGTGATTTTGATCGTGGCAGCCTGCGACTGGTGGAGGTGCTGCGCGCGCTTCGTATAGTTCACTTCAGCGCCTGGATCGCCCGGCGCTGGGAAGATCCGGCTTTTCAGAAGGTCTTCCCCGATTTCGGCAGCGACCGCTACTGGTTCGAAGAACTGGGTATTCTGCAGGAACAGCTTTCGCTGGTACGCGAACAAGCCTGGGGTTAAAACTGCCGGGGCTAGAAAGAACGCCCGATAACAGTATGATGGCCGGATGCTTGCAAGCGTGTCGCGCCTTTTCTTGAAGTTAGCAGGGTGGAAACTCGAGGGTCCCGTAACCCCGGCCCCCCGCTGTGTTATGATCGCGGCGCCGCATACTTCGAACTGGGATTTCTACTACATGCTGCTCATGAACTGGAGCATGGGCCTGAAAGTTTCATGGATGGGCAAGGCGCCGATGTTCAGGCCGCCGTTCGCCGGTTTGATGCGGCGAATGGGCGGTATCCCGGTTTACCGCGACGCCGGTTCGGGCATGGTCGAGCAGATGAAGGCCGCTTTCGACGAAGCCGATTTCCTCAGGTTGCTGATACCGGCCGAGGGGACGCGCTCTTACCGCTCAAGATGGCGATCGGGTTTTTACCACATCGCCAGGCACTCGGGGGTACCCATCGTGCCGACCTTTCTCGACTACGGGCGTAAGATCGGCCGTGTCGGCCCGGAGATCCAAGTTACCGGCAGCGTAGGCGAAGACATGGACCGCATACGCGAGTTTTACTCGGGGGTGACGGGCCGAGTAGCCGATAGTTTCAGTTATATTGTTCTGGCCGAAGAAGAACAGGCCGCCGTCGCCTGAATAGACCGAGCGAGGGAAATAACATGAGCGAAGAAGGCAAGCCGGCGGGGGGCAGGGCGTCCCGTCAACTGATAGTTCAGCCTGACAAGAACGGAAGCAGCGAGGTCTACTCCAACCTCATGATGGTGAACCACCGCAAGGGCGAGTTCGTGCTCGACTGGCTGTTCGTTCAGCCACAAGCAGGGCCGGAGGGTCAGCCGGTGGCGTCGCTGAAGTCACGGGTGGTTACCTCGCCCGAGCACCTGAAGCGTGTAGTGCGCGCGCTGACCGACAACCTGTCTCGCTACGAGGCCAAGTTCGGCGTCATAGAGGAAGGCTCAGACCCGCAACACTCGTTGCACTGATGGCGCCGGTGGTCGCGCTTAGAACTTGACTTCCGGGACTGCTTTTTCTTCTTCCGGTGTCTCAAAGTAGTCACGCCCCTCGAAGTCGAACGCGTTGGCAATGAAATTGGTCGGAAAACGCCGCCGCGTGGTGTTGTAGGCCCGCACCGACTCGTTGTAGCGCATCCGCGCCACCGACAGGCGATTTTCAGTGCCCGCCAACTCGTCCTGCAGGCGAATGAAGTTCTGGTTGGCCTTGAGGTCGGGATAGCGCTCCATGACGACCAGCAGGCGCGACAACGCCGAGCTCAATTGGTTTGACGCCTCCATGGATTCCGACGGAGAGCCGGCGCCGGCTACCCTGCTCCTGGCTTCTGTCACCTTGAGGAGCACCTCTTTCTCGTGGGCTGCGTATCCCTTGACCGTGTTGACCAGGTTAGGGACGAGGTCGTTTCGCCGCTTGAGCTGGTTGTCTACCTCACCCCAGGCCGCAGTAACCGCTTCGTCCTGGCCCACGAGCTTGTTGTAGCCGCAACCCGACAGGGGCGCCGCCATCAGCAGGGCCAGCAGTGCCGCGGTCATTGCGCGAGCTGGGCTTGCAGGGACATTGTCTTTTACGCTCACGTTGATTCCTCCATGCAGAAACATTCTACCATCCCCTGCCTGCACCGCCGCCTCCGAAGCCGCCGCCGCCACCCAGGCCGCCCAGTCCACCACCGAAGCCACCCATGCCGCTGCCTCCCCCGAAGAGGAAGGGCAGGTACATCAATCCCCTGCGCCGACGTCTCCCGAACATGCCCGGCAACATGAAGAAAATCCACACCAGCGAAAACGGGTTGAATCCCCGCCTGCGCGAATGGCGAGCAGGCGTTGCTTCTGCCTGGCCGCTCAGGGCAACCCCCGCATCGGTGGCGATGACCTGGGCCGCGGCAAGCGCCGCGCTGTAGATACCGGCGTCCACCTTGCCGGCCCTGATGTTGGGCATGGCGTAGCGATCGAGGATTCCGCCGAGACGTCCGTCGGGCAACAGGCCCTCGAGTCCGTAACCGCTGAAAAATCTCAACTGGCGTTGCTCCACGGCCATCAGTAACAACAGGCCGTCATCCTTCTCGGCGCTACCGAGTTGCCAGGCCTCGCTTACCCGGAGGCCGTAGGCGAAAGCATCCAGCGGGGCACTCGTTGGAACAGTGAGCACCGCCAGCTCGGCGCCGGTTTTTTGCTTGAGCTCCAGCGACAGCGCGTTGAGCGCACGCTCGGCAGCCGGTGATAACTGCTCGCCGAGGTCGATGACGGCCGCAGCCCGTGAGGGAATGGGGGTTTCCAGCTGCGGCTGGGCAGATGACGCCGCGGGCAGCAGGCAGAATACGGCCAGCAACGCGGCCGCCGCCGCGCGCTTGAGCAGGGGGTCCCCTTGGCCCGGAGGCTTCACAGTGCGTCTATGGCCCTTACCACCGAGCGGACTTCGGCCATGGCGTTGTCGGCAAGTGCTTCGCGTTCGCTCCTTGTCAGGCGGCCGGTCGAGCGGGCCACTTCGAGAGCGCGCAGCGTGGGTAGCTGCAGTTCAAACTGTGCTTCGACGGCGGCCACGAGATCAACCGGGTTTTCGGGGCGGGGGAGGTCAAGCAGGTAGAGCATGCCGCGAAAAATTATCTCCATTTCGGCGGTCGCCGAGAAAAGCAGGTCGTTGAGGAGCCGTCCCGAACGGCCAGCCCCGAGGAAGCCCTCCCAGAGGTGCAGCATGCGGCCCCGTGATTGAGATTCGAGCTGCAACCTGAGGTGAGCGCGGTCAATGCTTATGTCGGCGAGGGGGTCGTTCTGCCCCCACACGAGCTGGTGCTCGTCGGCCAGCTCGAGAAACTCCACGGGAAACACGTCGAGCGAACTCTCGATGTAGGCCCGGTCCATGACCAGTGGCACGCTGACACGGCGCCTGCGCCATCGCGAAACCAGGGGCCTCAGCGTTTTCAGCACAGCGGGTGTAACTTCGGTGAGCAGGATGAGCAGGGCCAGCGGTGTACGGCGACGGTTGTAGTTGGGCCGACATATATCGCCGTAGAGGCAGACCGACTCGACTTGCTCGGGAAGCGCTATATGAAGCTGCTCGAGCAATTTTTCCAGGGTGCGACGGTCTCGGGCTTGAAGATCCATGCGTTGATGATAACCCGCGGAGCGCGGGATTCCGATTGCAGCTGTTCGCGGGAGAGCTACGCCCCGCGGTCAGCCGAAGCGTCCTTCAATGTAGTCGGCAGTGCGCTGGTCTCGAGGGGAAACAAAAAGGTCCTCGGTTCGGCGCATTTCAACCAGTTCGCCCAGCAACATGAAGGCACATTCATCACTCACGCGACGGGCCTGGGCCATGTTGTGGGTAACTATGACCAGGGAATAGTCGCCTGCGAGGTCGCGCAGGAGTTCCTCTACCTTGGCGGTAGCGTCGGGGTCCAGGGCCGAGCAGGGCTCGTCCATGAGTATTACCTCGGGTTTGAGCGGTAGCAGGCGCGCGATGCAGAGCTTCTGCTGTTTTTCCAGCGACAGGGTGGTCGCCTGGTTGGACAGCGAATCCTTCAAGTCGTCCCAGAGGTGAACCGCACGCAGCGAGGTCTCCAGCGCTTCGTCGAGGATAGAAGCGTTTCGATGTTTTCGACTGAAGTGGAGGCGAAGCCCGTAGAGTATGTTATCGCGTATCGACAGCGGCAGCGGATTGGGTCGTTGGAAAACCATGCCGACCTTCTTTCTCAGTTCTACCAGGTCGGTGTCGGCGGAGTATATGTTACTCTCTTGTACGACCACTTCTCCCTCGGTGCGCACACCCTCGTAGCGCTCGTTGATTCGGTTGAAGCAGCGTAGCAAGGTTGTCTTCCCACAACCCGACGGGCCGATGAGCGCGCTGATTCTGCCCGAGAGAAAGCGCATGTCGAGTCCCTTGAGCGCTTCGAACTCCCCGTAGAAGAGTTTCAATCCGCGGGTCTTGATGCAGTACTCGCCCACGTCAGCCGAACAATCCCTGCACGTACTGAAAGGTGCGCGCGTCAGCGGCCTGCCTGGAGAATATGACCTCGTTGTCGCCCACTTCCACCAGCTTGCCGTTGAGTAGCAGGGCCGTCCGGTCTGCCATGCGCTTGGCCTGAAGCACGAGGTTGGTGACCATCACGATGGTCATGTCCTTGTTGAGTTCCTTGAGGACTTCTTCGATCTTCATCGTCGTCACCGGATCAACAGCGATAGAAAATTCGTCGAGGCAAAGAATCTCGGGGTTCAACGAAAGCGCGCGCGCTATGGTGAGGCGCTGCTGTTGACCGCCAGACAGGCGCGTGCCGAGGTCATCGAGCCTGTCCTTGACTTCGTCCCACAGCGCCGACTGCTTGAGACAGCGCTCTACGCTTTCATCCAGCACCGTGCGGTCTCTCTCGCCCGCCATGCGGGGCGCAAACGCCACGTTTTCGTACACGGTCATGGGCAGGCCCACGGGGAGAGGAAACACCATGCCTATCCTGCGGCGCAGCATGGAGGGGTCGCGGTACTCGGCCACGTCGTGTCCGTCCACCTTCACGGTTCCGCTGACCGATGCAGCAGGAATGGTTTCGATCATGCGGTTGATGCAGTTGAGCAACGTGGTCTTACCCGAGTTGGCAGGCCCGATGACAGCCAGGATTTCATTGCGACGCACGTCGAGGGTGACCTGGTCGAGCGCCGGCTTGCCCGCGTAGCTTACGCTGAGCTCTTCTACCTCTATCATCGGTGACGCGTTTACCACTTTCGGTTTCTCCTGAGGTAAGTCCGAAAGGCGATCGCTAACAGGTTTACCAGTAGCACCACGCTGAGCAGTACGAGAGCGGTCGCGTAGGGTATGGCCTCGGGCACGTTGGGCACCTGCGTGGAGACCGTGAAAAGATGCATCGAAAGCGCCATGCACTGGTCCTGGACCGACTGGGGCAGAAAGGGGAGGTAGAAGGCCGCGCCGGTAAACATGATGGGGGCAGTTTCACCGGCAGCGCGCGAAACCTGGAGTATCACGCCGGTGAGTATGCCCGAGATCGAGTTGGGCAGTACCACGTGCCGTATGGTCTGCCAGCGGGTAGCGCCCAGTGTCCAGCAGGCCTCGCGAAAGGCCATGGGCACCGCCGCCAGCGCTTCCTTGGTGCTGGCGATTATGACCGGCAGGGTCATGATGGCCAGGGTCAGCGATGCCGAGAGTATGCTGGTGCCAAGGCCGAGAAAGAGCACGAACACGCCCACACCAAACAGGGCGTGCACTATGCTCGGGACACCGGCCAGGTTTACAATGGCGAGGTTGACCATGCGCGTGATCCAGTTCGCCCTGGCGTACTCGTTCAAGTAAATGCCCGCCATTATTCCTACTGGCGCCGACACCGCGAGTGAGACGCCTACCAGCCAGAGCGTACCCACTATGGCCGGGAACACGCCACCGGCCGTCATGCCTGCCGCCGGCGCCTCCAGGAGGAACTCCAAGCTCAGTGCGGGGGCGCCGCGTATGACCAGCAGGCCGAGGATGGCAGTCAGAGGCAGGATAAGCAGCGCCGTGACTCCCGCCAGCACCGTCTTGCCTACGCTTTCAACGCGGCGGTTGGTCGCGGTGCGGGCGCTGGTGGCAAAGGATGAGGCGTTCATCTGGACGACCGTCCCCTGACGATGAGGTCAGCCGCCAGGTTGACACCGAAGGTCAGCAGGAAGAGCAGGACTCCCACCGCGAACAGGGCCTGGTAGTGATCGCTGCCAGCCGCCGTCTCGCCCAGCTCAGCGGCGATGGTCGCGGTCAGTGTGCGAACAGAATCCAGTGGGCTGCCTGGAATCTGTACCGCGTGACCGGTGGCCATGAGCACAGCCATGGTCTCGCCGATGGCGCGGCCGACACCGAGCAGCACGGCGGCCAGCAGGCCGCTGCGCGCGGCCGGAAAGAGCACCTGGCGCGCTGTCTGCCAGCGCGTGGCGCCCAGGGCCAGCGATGCCTCCCGGTAAGAGTCGGGCACGGCCTTGAGCGCGTCTTCGCCTATGCTCACGATTATGGGCACGCTCATCAAGCCCAGTATAATTCCGCCGTTGAGCACGTTCAGGCCGATGGGAGCGTCAAATACTTCGATAATCAGTGGGTTCATCACGGCCAGGCCGATGAATCCCCAGACCACCGAGGGAATTGCGGCCAGCAGCTCGATGACAATTTTCAAGCCTTCTTTCATCGAGCCACTGGTAAACTCGGATATGAAGAGAGCCGAGCCCAGGCCAAGCGGAACAGCGATGAGCATGGCCAGTCCAGTGACGCTCACGGTACCCGCGAGCAGGGCAAGGGTGCCGTAGCGCTTGTTGGACAGCGAAGTCGGATACCACTCGGGGCTGGTCAGGAACTCCACGAAGTCCAACTTTTCGAAGATGAACTCCGACGCGGTGGAGAAGACGAAGAAGAATATGGCGAAGACAAAAAGGATCGCGCTGAAGCCGCTCGCCTTGATCGCGAGTTCAATGACGCGTTCGAGCGGGCTTCCAGCCCGCGCCTTGCGTTCGTCGTCAGGGGGTGACGTAGCCTGTTGTGGGTTCACGTCCTGTTTTGCTGTCACGTCTGCGACGGTCTAAAGAGCCGTCAGTTGACCGGGACGAAGCCGCTTTGCGTGACAATAGCCTGGCCCGCTGGCGACAAGATCCAATCGAGATAATCCTTAGCTGCACCCTCGGCCTCTCCGATGGTGTACATGTACAGGCCCCGTGCGATGGGATAAGCGCCCGACGCCGCTGTCTCGGCGTTGGGAGATACGCAGGCCTCGCCGTCGTTGGCAGATACACAGACGGATTTTAGTTTCTCGTTCGCGTAACCCATGCCGCTGTATCCGATGGCACAGGGTGTGTGGGTCACCAGGTCAACGACGTCCTTGCTGCCCTGCATGTCTCGCGAGCCGAGCTTGAAGTCGCCGGTTTCACCAAGCACGGTTTCCCTGAAGAAAACGTAGGTGCCGGAGTTGGACTGCCTGCTGATACGGATGATTTCCTGCTTTGCGCAACCGGGTACCTCGATGCCGAGGTCGGTCCAGGTGGAGCAACTGCCACCCTCACCGTAAACACAGGCCAGCTGTTGAACGGATAGCTGCGAGACCGGGTTGTCCTCGTGAACGAAGACTACGATGGCGTCGCGGGCTACGGTGTGTTGCACAGCGGCCTTCAAGCCGTTTTGCCTCATCGATTCGTGCTCTTCGAATTTCATTTTGCGGCTGGCGTTGGCGATGTCGACCTTGCCGTTTATGAGGGCGGCGATGCCCGTTCCTGAACCTCCGCCGCTGACCACTACTGCCACGTCGGACTTGACGCGGCTGTAGTTCTCCGCCCAGGCCTGGGCCACGTTGACGAGGGTATCAGACCCCTTGTTCTGCAGCACCGTGCGGTCGCTGTTCGAGCTGCTGCAGGCGGCCAGGGCGATGAGCCCCGCACAGAGCAGGTAGGCGGTTCTGTCAGTTTGTACCATCAGCTGTTGTTGCTCCTTCCAGTGATGCACTGGTCGTACCGTGCAGGCTGTGAATAAGGTTGGTTACGCGTTCCACGAGGACATGAAAAACTTCTTCGTAGCTGGTTCCCAGGTCGGTGGCCGGGTTGGCCACGTCCCATTCGAGCGCGATCGTCCGGTATCCGAGGCGAGGCAGGGCGTCAGCCGCTTCTGCGCCAAGCGCGACAACGGCCTTGAACTTCTTGATGTTGTCCAGGGAGCCGAGGTCGGTGGGCTTGTGGCTCGAAACATCGATGCTCATCGCGGTCAGGAACTTGACTGCCTCGGGGTCGGGGGCTTCGGCGTCGACGCCGGCCGAGGAGAACTCCATGTGGTCACCGCCTATGGTGCGGCCGATGGCCTCGGCCATGAGGCTCCTGCAGGAGTTCGAAGAGGAGACGAAAAGTATGCCGATGTCCTTACTCAAGCGGTGCCGCACGTTTTTGCCGCTTACGATGTAGGCCACCTCGTCGCAGATGTTGCCGGCCTGATCGGCCACGCGCTCAAAGCGGTTGGCGACCGACAGCAGGGAGAACAACAGCGACATGTCTGATTTTGTTTCTGGTTGCGAAGCTACAAGGTCAGCATAGATATCCTGGTGTATGCGGCTGGCTTTTGCGTCGAGCCGCTTGGTCTCTTCAGCGAGCTCGAGGTCCTCGTCGAGAAAAGATCGCAGCGCCTGCCTGAGCATTTCGATTGCGACGGCCGCGAGCTTTTCGAACTTTTTAAAATCCGGGCGATCCGTGGCGTCGCTGATCTCGATGGCCTGTCGGCTGATGCTCTCGGAGTAATCACCGACCCGCTCCAGCTCACTGACGATCTTGGCCACCGAGTGGGCAAACCTTAGCTGGGCAGCCACGGGGATATGCCTGACCATGAAATCCACGGTCATGGAGTCAACCCGGCTTTCGAGGTCGTCTATGCGCGAGTCGCGCAGGATGCACGAATAGGCCAGCGCGGTGTCCGCCGCTACGAGGGCCTTGACCGAGTCTTCGAGGGCCCGCAACGCCAGGTCGCCCATCTCGCGCACCTTGTCGCGGATGGCCGAAATGTCATGTTTGAGTAATTCTTCGAGGTGGGTAGTCACTGGATCCCCGCTGCAGCTGCCACGGTCATAGGCCGAAGCACGTTACATGGTATGAGTGGGCTGATTCAGCAGCGTTTAGCAGCAGGTTAGGAGATTGCAAATACGACTGGGCGTAACTGGGGGCATACCCGGGCAAAGGTGGAGACAGGGGATGCCAGCGGGGGGCTGATCTTGGTATAATCAGGGATGATGTTGAGGGCCGTTGCTACCATTCTCCTGCTGCTGCTGTCGGGCTATGCGCCAGCCGACGTGGTTGAGGCGCCGAACCTGCGCCTCGAGCTGGCAGCGGGGGTGGACACCTTGCAGCCCGGTAGCTCGTTTGACGTGGCTCTCAAGTTGACCCCGGCCGAGGGCTGGCACGTTTACTGGAAGAACCCCGGCGAGGTGGGTTTGCCTACTACCCTGGACTGGCAATTACCAGAAGGCTTGCAGGGTGGAGAGCTTGAGTTTCCTGCCCCGACTCGTTTTGTGGACGGTTCATTCGTGAGCTACGGCTACGACGCGCCGGTATTGTTGCTCTCCACTCTTACCGCCTCGGGCGAATTGGAGCCGGGTGGTCAGTTGCGGGCCGACGCGCGGGCCGCCTGGACTATTTGCAGAGAAGATCGTTGCATCCCGGGCAAGGCCGATTTGTACCTGGAGCTGCCGGTGCTGGCGATGCAGGCGATTAGCAACGCGACGTGGTCAGGGCAGATAGACACTGCGCGCAGGTCTTTTCCGAGTGCGGGCGACAAGGACTGGTCGGCCACGGCAGAGGTCTACGATGACTTCGTGCAGGTATCCCTGCGCCCGCCTGAATCCCTGGGCACGAGCTTGTCCGAACTGCAGGTTTATCCGCTGGCCAGCGGCTTGGTAGACGACGATGTGTCCGCGCGGAGCCGACCCGGCGGAGCAGGCCTGCTCGTCTCCCTGGCGCGGCAAAGGGACAGCGAGGTTCCCGAATCCACACGATTGCTCTTCAAGTGGCCGTCGGTCGACAAGCAGCCGCGTAACGGGCAGATCGGCTACGATGCCGTGGAGCTGGACGTCGAGCTGAAGACCGTCAGCGGTCGCTTGTCTTCGCTGTTGGCACCGCAGGCGGCTGCCGCGGCTGATTCGCAAGGGGGCCTGGATACAGCGCTCAGCGAGGCGCCGCCGGTTTCTGACATGACCTTTATGCTGGCCCTTTTACTGGCTCTCGCCGGTGGCCTGGTGCTCAATCTCATGCCCTGCGTATTCCCCGTGCTGTCGCTCAAGATACTGAGTTTCGTGGCGATGGCCGGCGATGAACCAGCGGCCGTACGCCGCCACGGCCTGGTTTTCGGTGCCGGTGTCGTGCTGTCTTTCCAGGCGCTGGCCGGCGTGATGATTATGCTCAAGGCCGGTGGCCAGGAACTGGGCTGGGGTTTTCAACTGCAATCGCCCGCGTTCGTGGCAGCCATGGCCTTACTCTTGTTTGCCCTGGCGCTGCAACTCGTGGGGACTTTTGACATTGGTTACTCGCTCACGGCGTCGGCCGGTCAGCTGGAGGGCGGGACGAGCGGTTACAAGGGGTCTTTTCTGAGCGGGGTGCTCGCGACCGTACTTGCCACTCCCTGCACGGCGCCCTTCATGGGAGCGGCGCTGGGTTTTGCTGTTCAGCGCCCACCGCTTGAAGCCATGTCTGTTTTTACCGCCCTCGGGGTGGGCATGGCCTCGCCCTACGTTCTACTCTCGTTCAGCCCGGCGCTGCTTCGCTTTCTACCCAGGCCTGGCGCCTGGATGGAGACCTTCAAGGAAGCGATGGCTTTTCCGCTGTTCCTGGCCTCGGCCTGGCTGGTTTGGGTGTTCGCGGGGCAGGTGGGCAACGGCGGTCTTATTTACTTACTCGCGGCATTCGTTGTTGGTGGTGCTGCGGCCTGGCTGCGGGGGCACGGGCAGTCTCGTCCTCGCGCGCTGGCGGCGCTGGGCGTGGCCGTCCTGGCCCTGCTACTGGCCCTGCAGGGAGCCGCACAACCCTTTTCAGTGTCGGCCGGCGCGGGCTCGCTGGTGGGTGGCCAGCACGCCGAGGGGGCTATCCCATGGCGCGAATGGAGGCAGGACGAGGTCGACCGTTTGCGAGCCGAAGGCAGGCCGGTATTCATCGATTTTACGGCTGACTGGTGCTTGAGCTGCAAGGCCAACGAGGCAGTAGCTTTTTCTTCGCAGCGTGTCGCCGAGCGTTTTCGCGAGCTGGGGGTAGTTGCCATGAAAGCCGACTGGACGCGCGGAGACCCGCTCATCACCCGGGCCCTGGGCCGTTACGGTCGCGACGGTGTTCCCCTGTACGTGTTGTACGATGGCAGGGGCGACTCCGAACCGCAGTTGTTGCCGCAGTTGCTCACGCCCGACATCGTGCTCGAAGCGCTGGCGCGGTTAGCCGCCTGACCCCTGGCCAGTCCGATCCCGCGGCTTGCCTGTTGTAGGCGGCGGCGCTAGTTCTCGCCGGGATGCCGCGGCCGACCTTTCACCTACTGACCTGCCTGCTGATCCTGGGCCTGTTGATTTCGGCGGCCGGTTGTCGCCTTGAACAAGCGGCGGTCTGCGAGGGCTGCAACGTTCTGCTGGTGTCTATGGACACGCTGCGCGCCGACCACACGGGTGCTTACGGTTACGGCTTACCGACCACCCCGAAGCTGGATCTGTTTGCGCAGGAGGCGGTGCTTTTCGAGGACGCCGTGTCGCAGTCCGCCTGGACCCGGCCTGCCCATACCTCGATGTTCACAGGCCTTTACCCCGCGGAACACGGTGTGATTTCAATGGAGGGGAACGCAAAAGTGCCAGGCGACCTGCCCACCCTGGCTGAGCGTATGCGCGAGGGCGGCTACGCCACTGCCGCGTTTACCGGTGGCGCTAACATGTCGGCGCGTTTCGGCTTCGACCGTGGTTTCGACCTCTACAAGAGCCCGGGCAAGCGGATGGGCGAAGGCGTGAAGCCAGCCCTGGACTGGGTGGACTCACTGACCGCGGGCAAGCCGTTCTTTCTCTTCGTGCACGGTTTTGAGCCCCACCGACCCTATCGCTCCGAACCCCAGGACCGGCTCGCCCTTGGCCTCGACTCTCCCCGGCGCAAGGGCTGGGCCTCGGTCTGTGAGAGCGGCAAGAAGCCCGCTGACCTTGACAGGTGGATACTCGAATACGACGCGGCCATTCACCGCGGCGACCGGGCCTTCGGACGCCTGCTCAAGGGGCTCTCGGAGCGTGGCCTGGCCGATAATACCGTAGTCATGTTCACCTCGGATCACGGTGAAGAGTTCTTTGAGCACGGGCATTGCTTTCACCTCTATCGCCTGGATCGCGAGATTGTGCGCGTGCCATTGCTGGTCAGGGTGCCCGGCGTTGAGCCGTCCCGCGTCGCCGGGGTAGTGCCGGCGTCTGTGGCTGTCGCCTCTACGTTGCTTGACCTCGTCGGGTTGGGCGGGACGGGGTTCGCCGGGGAGTCGCTGGCGCGGCTGGTCACCGGCGTCGAGAAACCGGCGTTTGAATATGTCGTGAGCGAAACGGGTTCTTCTCGTGTTTCCGGATCATCCGGTAGAAAGGGAGGAGACGTTCGTGCCATCAGCGGCGACCGCGACAAGCTCGTACACTGGATGGACCAACGGCGACGCGAATACTATGACCTGTCATCAGACCCGGGTGAGCAGGACGATCTCGGCCGGTCGGCCGAAGCAGATCGCTTGTTTGAGCGATTGCAGCGCTGGACAGGCGAGCATCCACGGCGAGGAACGCAAGAAGCTATCGAGGAGCTTGACCCCCGGTTGAAACAGGAATTGAGGCAGCTGGGTTACCTGGAGTAGTGGTGTTGCTTGGCCGGTTTATCGCCCTTGTGCGACGCTGGGCTCCTTGAGCAGCGCTTCTATAGCGGCCCTGAGCCTGTGCTCGTCGACGCCTGGATCGAAGCCGGTGCTCTGGTAACGGATCATCCCGTCGCCATCGACCAGGAAGGTCGCGGGCATCGAGTGCACCAGGTACTTGCCCTTGAGGACAGCCTGGGGGTCGGTTATCACCGGAAAATTGGTTTCGTAGCTTTCCGCGAACTCGATCGACCTGCTGGCCAGGCTGTCAACACCGACACCTATGACCTGGAAGCCGCGCGGGCCGAATTCCTTGGTGTAGTCGGCCAGGAAGGGGAATTCCTTTTTACATGGCCCACACCAGGAAGCAAAAAAGTTGAGCAGCGTGAGTTTTCCCTTGTAGGCGCTCTCGCTCACCGCGTTGCCCTCGGCGTCGGTAGTCGAGAATATCGGCGCCCTGGTATCGAGCAGGTCGGTAACGTTAGCGCTCAGCATGGAAGCGTCGACGGGTTGCGTGGTTACGTTCTCGTCTGCGCAACAGCGGAAGCCGGTGGTCTTGTTGCGACTGCCGGGGCCTACCGTCGATGTGCGTCGATTGCAGGCGGCACCCGACTTACTCGAGGCGTAGCCGCCAAGCAGCGTGCGTCGCCCGCGCCCGCTATCGGCCCATTCGCCTATGTTGCCAGCGAGGTCGAAAAGGCCCGAGGCGGTGCGGCAGCCCGACCGGCTACCGGTGTTCGAGGGCTCACCGGTCTTTTTATCGGCCGAGTCGTTGCAGACACCTTCTTCGTAGTACGGGCCGTAGGGGTACATGCTGCCTTCTATGGCATCGTCGGCAAACAGGCCGTTGGAGTTGTTGTCTTCTGCTGTTTTGCCGGTGCACGCGCTAACCCATTCGAGTTCGCTGCAAAGGCGCTTACCGGCTGCCCCGCAGGCTTCTTCGGCGCCAAAAAAATCAATGCGGGCAGGCTCAAGTCCCGGTTGGCTCACCGCTCGACCGTCGCGGGTGATCGCAGCCTCGTAAGGGTCGATCCAGTACGAACCATCGCCGACCGACACCATCGAACTGCCGTCGCCAGCGGGCGCTGTCGCGGCCTCGACCTCGGCAGAATCGGCGGCTTCGAGGGCCTTTTCTATGTAGTACTCCAGGATGGAGGCCGAAGCCGAACCGGTGACCAGCCTGTCGTTGATATAGGTGCGAGGCGTGCCGTATATGCCCGCCCTGAAGGCAGTCTCTACGTCACCGGCGATAGCCGCCTGGGTGGACTCCGCCTCGAGACAGGAGCGAAAACGATCCATGTCGGCGCCAGCCCCGGCGGCGTAGTCGTCTACCGTCTGCACGTTGAGCGAGGGTTGGTTATCGTACATGAGGTCGTGCATTTTCCAGAAGAGTCCCTGTTCGCCCGCACAGTGAGCAGCCCAGGCGGTCTCGCAGGCGACCGGGTGCTTGTCGAAGCCTTTCATCGAGCGGTTGCACTTTACGTTCATCGGAAAGTGGCGCATGACCAGCCTTACGCGGTCGCCGTACTTGGCCATAACCGTTTTAAACGAATTGGAGAGCATCCGGCAGTAAGCGCACTGGAAGTCGGCGTACTTTACGATGGTGACATCGGCATCGGGGTTGCCGAGCCAGAACTCGTTTTCCTTGATGGGGGTTTCGAACATGCTCCAGCCTTCGGAAGTCTTTTTTCCGTGGCCCCTCCCAGCGACGATTGGCGGAGCAACTTTTGACGCTTTCGAGGCCGGGGCTGGCTGCTTGTCGGCCGAGCTCTCAACAGCTGACTCGGAAGTAGCTGACTCGGAAGTAGCTGACCCGGTAGAAGCTGAATCGACCGCGGCAAACTGGGCGTCTATGGCCCCGCGATAGGCAGCCTCCATCGAGCTGCCGGCGGTGTAGTAAGCCCCGAGCGCGACGCCCGCACTGACACCCACGACCAGCAATGCCTGCGGTATGGGCGCGGCAAAAGATGCCAGTGCTCGCAGGGGCGCCTTGGCGACCTCGGGCAGGGGAGAGCCCGATGCCTTCCAGGCGAGCAGGAAGGCGGCGAGGTTTACCGTGTACAGGCCTATGCAGTACAGGCAGTAGGCGCGTAGCCAGACGGTGGAAACCCAGGCCAGGAAGAGCGAGTAGACCACCGCGATGAGTGCCAGCAGGGCCGTCGACTGAAGGACGAGACGGGCTTGCTGCAGCGAAACGCTGGTCGCCGTCTTGATGGCCGACAGCGCCTGCACTGCCAGGAAGGCCATCAGGGCGTAAATCGGAGCGGCGTAAAGGGCGATGGGCAGGCCGAGGAACTCGGAGTAACTCGAAGCGTTAACCTTGTCGCAGTTGAGGGCGCCGCCCAGGTTACAGGAAGAAACATAGCTCGGGTCCAGGCCGAGTTTGAGCTTGTGGCGCACCAGGAAGACAGCCACCGCGAAGCCGACCGCGCATACAGCGACCAGGGCAGTCACCAGTGCCGGCGCGTACTCGGAAACCCCAGCCTCGGCTTGCTCGTCCGCAGCCGTTTCCAGGGGCGTCGTGTTCCGGGAGGGGCGTTCTTGCTTGGACTTGTTTTTCTTTGACATATTCTCGTGAAACTGCTCTCGTTATGATGCCACATTGGACGCGGTTCGCGCAGCTTTTTAGACTGCGTTTGAACACAGCACAGGCCTTGTTCTCTACTGCTTCCCCGTTGGAAAACTGCGCCGGAAAGTGGGACAAGGTCGTGGTTTTGCCGGTTGCGGCAGGACCGGGCAGGGCGGCACAGAGCTTCTGCCTCAGGAACAGCAATGAAAACGGTCGGTAGACATCTTCTCATTGAGTTTTACGATTGCGACAGGCCCCTGCTCGATGATCTTGACAGCTTACGTAAAATCATGACCGGGGCGGCCGAAACCGTCGGAGCCACCGTAGTAGGCGAAACCTTTCACCGATTCGCGCCCCAGGGGGTGAGCGGTACGGTGGTCATCGCCGAGTCTCACTTGTCGCTTCATACCTGGCCTGAGAACGGTTACGCGGCGATTGATATCTACACCTGCGGTGGTCTCGTACCGGGCGACGCGTTTGGTTATCTCGCATCCAGTCTGCACGCCGGTAGCGCACGCCAACGCGAAATAATTCGCGGCTTGCCCGAGCAGGTCGAGGATGACCGTGTTTTTGAATCGGCTGACGTAGAGGTCCTGAGCCGGGAGTGCGAGCTGGTCGAGCTGCGCAGGGCCGAGGGCTGACAAGCAGCGTGGGATTGCCGGACAAACCTGGGAGCATCGACCAGGCAGCGGCCCTGCTCGACGGGGGGCTCATGCCGGCGACGCGCGGTGGCTTCGATGGTGAGTGGTTCACCGAGGAGGCAAACGGGTCTGCGCGCTTCGCGGTCAGAATGGAGGCGCTGCTCCACGAAGAGCGGTCTCCCTGGCAGAAGATTTCGGTCTACGACAGCAGTTTCTTCGGCAGGGTGCTCACCCTCGACGATGTATTCATGCTCAGTGAGCGCGACGAGTTTGTCTACCACGAGATGCTCGTTCATGTTCCCCTGCTCGCCATGCCCGACCCCGCCAGCGTTCTTATAATCGGGGGGGGCGACGGCGGTTGCCTGCGCGAGGTGTTGCGACATGACTGCGTGCAGAGAGTCGTACTCTGCGAGCTCGATGAGCGGGTAAGCCGGGTCTGCGAGCAGTATTTTACCTGGCCGGCATCGGCTTTTGCCGACGCCCGGACCGAGTGCGTGTTCGAGGACGGTATTGGCTTCGTCAAGGAGCATCCTGCCGCTTTCGACCTCGTCATAGTAGACAGTACCGATCCGGTCGGTGCCGCGATAGGCTTGTTCAGGCGGGAGTTCTACGAGTCTGTGCGCGCTAGTTTGCGTAGTGGTGGAGTGATGACCGCTCAGACGGAGTCGCCCCACTGGAACGCCGACATGCTTGGCGCCATAAACCGGGAAATCGGCTCGGCCTTCGCCCAGGTTGATTCCTATCTCGCGATGATTCCCACCTACCCCGGTGGTTGCTGGTCCTTGGCCTGGGCCTCGTCTACTCGCCGCCCCGGGGATTTCTTCGACCAGCAACGCGCGAAGGAAATTGCCGCCTCCTGTTCTTACTACCAGCCCGGTCTCCAGTCGGCTGCCTTCGCGTTGCCGGTGTTTGCCGAGCGCGCTTGCAGTGGCCAGAACCTGTTCGAGCGTTTTGACAGCAGGGTCTACAAGAACCTTAATCCCGATGACTGATAGCCGCCAGACAGTAGCGGTGATCATTCCGGTGCGCGACCGTATGCAGCTGCTCGGCCGGGCGCTCGACTCGGTGCTGGCCCAGCTGCGGCCACCCGACGAGATAGTGGTAGTGGATGACGGATCGGTCGACGGCAGTGCTGAGCTGGTGAAGCAACGCTACCCCGGCGTCAAGCTGCTGGTGCAGGCGCCAGCAGGCGTGAGCGCGGCTCGCAATCGAGGAATCGCCGGTAGCAACTCGGACTGGCTGGCCTTTCTCGATTCAGACGACGCCTGGCACCCCGATAAGTTGCAGCGACAGTTGACGGCCCTTTCTCAGCGGCCATCGATGAAAATATGCCACTGTGACGAGATCTGGTTGCGCAACGGCCGGCGCGTGAACCCGATGCGCAAGCACGCGCGTTACGGTGGCTGGGTATTCGAGCGTTGCCTGCCCCTGTGCTGCATATCGCCTTCGACTGCCCTGGTCCACCGGGATGTTTTTGCCTCGGTCGGGGTATTCGACGAAACCCTGCCTGCCTGCGAAGACTACGATCTCTGGTTGAGAGTCAGCGCTCGTTTCCCGGTGCTCTATCTTGACGAAAAACTTGCTACGCGTTGGGGTGGGCACGCCGACCAATTATCTGCGCGCTACCCCGCCATGGACCGATTCAGGGTGAAAGCACTGGAGAAGGTGCTGCTCCCGGGAACCCTGCAACCCCGCTGGCGCCGCGCGGCGGCGGCCGAGGCGCGGCGCCGACTCGACATTCTCGCCGGTGGGTCTGAGCGCAGGGGGAGGATGCAGGAGGCGTGTGCGTTCCGTACACGTGCGGCCGAACTAGGCAGGTACCAGCGGTGAGCGTGGCGACCGTTAACCTGGTCGTAGCCATGGGCTGTGAAGCCGCGCCCCTGCTGCGTGCCCTTGCTTTGAGGTCGCTGCCGGTCGAAGGCGGCTTCAGGGCCTGGTGTGATGACGCGCACGAAACTTTCCTTCTGCAGGCCGGCATCGGCAGGGTCCATGCAGCCGCGGGGGTCGCAACGTTGCAGGAGTTGTCGGGACACCCGGCCTGTTCGGCCTGGCTCAACGTCGGTATTGCCGGGCACCCAGAGGAGGAGATCGGTCGCGTACTGGTGGCCGAATCTGTTCACGAAGAGGCGGGCGGCAGGGTGCACTACCCGGCGTTACCCGCGGGCCTGGCCCTGGGAACGGCCCCGCTTCTGACCGTTGACAGACCGAGCAAGGAGTATCGCCCCGGGTTTCTTCACGACATGGAAGGGTCGGCCTTCATGGCGACGGCCCTGCGCTACTCGAGCACTGAACTCGTGCACTGCCTGAAGGTCGTGTCCGACAACCGGGCCCAGCCCCTGTCAACGGCTGGCTTGAGCAAGAGCAGGGTCGAGTCCCTGCTCGAACTAGCGGTTGAGGATGTGGTTTCAATGGTGGCTGAGTTGAGGGTCCCAGCCGAGCAGAGGGCAAGCCGACTCGCGCCGCCGGCCCAGTGGCAGAAGCTGTCCGAAGACTATGCCTGCTCGGTGACCCAGGCCGCCTTGCTCCGACGCTTGCTGCAGCGATGGAATGCCTTGTTTCCGGGACGAGAGCTTCCGGAGGTGAAGCAGACCGATTCGGCCCGCGGCAGCGCGGCTGGCGAGCTGCTGCGGCAGCTCGAAGCGGGACTCGATGAGATGTGGCAGCGGGACGGCCAGTGATCGAGACCATTTATATTGAGAGCGAGCTGCTCGAGCATCCCCGGGCCCGGGCCGTCATGAAGCGTCTGCCCCGCGCCCGGGTCGTCAGCTGCGATCACTACGGCGAGGTTTTCAATCCCCACGCCCAGGATTTTCGCCTGCAGAAGGAGAACCCTGCCCTGCTGATAGCTCGCAAGCGCGGCCGCATGGTCCTGCCGGTGCCGCCGGGGTCGGGTATCGGGGCAGAACAGGACTTCTATTTTTCCCACTTGCTCAACTGCCCCTACGACTGCCGCTATTGTTTTCTGCAGGGCAGTTACAACTCGGCTGGCCTCGTACTCTTCGTTAACTACGAAGACTTCATGACGGCGGTGGACGAACGCATCGGCGAACTCGGCGATGGTGAACGGGCGTGCTTTTTTTCGGGATACGACGGTGATTCGCTGGCTCTCGATGCGGTCACCGGTTTCGCGGGAGAGTTTCTCAGTTTCTTTGAGCAGCGCCCGCGCGCGTGGCTCGAGCTGCGCACCCGCTCGGTTAATACGGCTGCACTGCTGGCGCGGGAGCCGATTGATAATTGCATAGTGGCTTTCAGCCTTTCGCCTCCCGCGGTTGCCGATCGCCTCGATATCGGCGCTCCTCCGGTTCGCTCACGCCTGAAAGCAATGGCGGGGCTCGCGCGGGCCGGTTGGAAACTTGGCGCGCGGCTCGACCCGCTGTTGTTTCACGATGGCTGGGAGCAGGGCTACACGCAGCTGATCGCTGATCTTTTTGCCTGCGTGCCGACTTCGTCGCTGCACTCCCTGTCGTTGGGGCCGCTGCGCTTTCCGCCCAAAGTACTGGAGAAAATGAGGCGGCTTCATCCCACGGACCCCTTGCTCGCCGCTCCTACCGAGGAATGGCTGGGCGCTCGGGTTACTCCGCGAGATATTCACGAACAGATGCAACGGCTCTGCCTGGAGGCTCTGCCTGCCTCGCTGGATAAGTCCCGGGTGTTCTGCTGGCCGGCCAATGAGGGGGTCACGAGCGAGGAGCAGCCGCGACTCGCTGTGTGAATTGCTCGACGAGACTTGCGGTAGCCGGTGTTCTGCGGGTAGAACACGTTTCACTCGTGCGGGCGACCGCTGCCGAGCCGCCCGACGGATAAACTCGATGAGCAGAAAGGCTGAAACAGACGCGACCAAGGGCATTCTGACCGCACCCTACGTCCTTGAGTACAGCTATACGCGCAGCACCGGTCCCGTGCTGGGTCGTTTTTTCAGCGGTTTACGCGACAAGAAGATCGAAGGAATACGGGTCGCGGACGGACGCGTCCTGGTTCCGCCCGTTGAAACCGACCCTGTCACCGGCGATGAACTCGATGAGTTCGTGCAGGTGGGTGAGATTGGAACAGTCACGGCTTGCAGCTGGCTTGCCGAGCCGCGGGCCGAACATCCCCTCGACAAGCCCTTCGCGTGGGCACTGGTACAGCTGGACGGAGCCGACACCGGGCTCCTGCACGCCGTTGACTGCGGCAGCGCAGAAAATCTTGAGGTCGGAAGCCGGGTGGAGGTGTCCTGGCGTGACGAGAGGCACGGTTTCATCACCGACATTGAGTGTTTCAGGTTGCTGGGAGACTGATGGCTGAAGATCCCATAACGGGCATCGTGTGCCCCATACGGCTCGACTACACGATCACGCCGGGTAGGGCGCAGACCCGTTTTCTCAGGGGCCTCGAAAGCGGCAAGCTGCTGGGCCAGCGCTGTCCGGCCACCGGCAAGGTCTACATGCCGCCACGAGGTTCATCGCCCACGCATGGTCTACCTACCACCGAGGAGGTCGAGGTAGCCGACAGGGGAACAGTCACTACATTCTGCGTAGTGAACCTCCAGTTTGCTTCGACCGTCCGCGAGATTCCCTACGTGTGCGCGCAGATACTACTCGACGGCGCCGACATTCCGTTTTTCTTCGTCGTTCAGGAAGTCGACGTAAACGAAATACGCATGGGCATGCGCGTTGAGGCTGTCTGGAAAGATCCCTCCGAGTGGGGCCCGACGCTTGAGAACATCTTGTTTTTCAAGCCGACCGGCGAAGCCGATGCTTCCCGGGAATCTTACAAGGAGCACGTCTGATGCGCGACGTAGCCGTGGTTTCGTTCGCCCAGGCGCCCAACCTGCGGTCAGACCGTGAGCGCAACGAAGTCGAGATTGTCATGCCGGTGGTGCGCGAGGCTCTGGACAGCGTTGGCCTTGAACAGAGCGACATCGGTTTCACCGTTTCGGGCAGCTGCGATTACCTCACCGGGGTGCCGTTTTCTTTCGTCATGGCCCTCGACGCGGTCGGCGCCTGGCCGCCGATTGAAGAGAGCCACGTAGAGATGGACGGAGCCTGGGCCTTGTACGAGGCCTGGGTCAGGCTTCAGCATGGAGATATCGACGCTGCCTTGATTTACAGCTTTGGCAAGACCTCGCTCACGGATCTCGACAAGGTAATGAGCTGCCAGCTCGACCCATACACGCTCATGCCGCTTTGGCCTGGTGCTATCAGCCTGGCTGGCCTGCAGGCCAGCGCCATGCTCGCCGCGGGTACGGTCAGCGAAGCCGATATGGCCGCCGTGGCTTCGCACAGCCGCGAAGCGGCCCAGGGCACCCCGGAGATTCCCGAAGCGGAAGGTCCCGCCGACGTTGACGATCTGCTGTCGCGACCACGCGTGGCGCATCCTCTGCGTGAGCACGACATAGCGCCTGCCACCGATGGCGCAGCCGCGATCGTGCTCGTGGCTGGCGACCGCGCCGCAGAGGTCTGTGACAAGCCGGCGTGGATAAGCGGTATTGACCACAGGGTGGATACCCACGCGCCAGGCAACCGCGACCTGACCACCTGCCCGTCGGCGCGAATGGCCGGCGAGCGCGCGGATGTCGGCAGGAGCCACATCGAAGTCGCAGAGGTCTACGCGCCGTTTTCTCACCAGGAGCTGCTCCTGGCGAGCGAGCTTGGTCTTGGCGACGGGGTGGATGTTAACCCCTCGGGTGGCGCGCTGGCGGGCCACACTTTCATGGTGGCGGGGCTCGCGCGCATAGGCGAAGCTGCCCGTCGCATTCACGACGGCACCGCCACGAGGGTGCTGGGGCACGCGACGGCTGGGCCCTGCCTGCAGCAGAACCTGGTCTGCGTTATGGAGGCGGCCCGATGAGCGAGCTCTGCGCTGTTACGGGCGTCGGCCAGACCCACCACGACGCTGAACGCAGCGACCTGTCCATGCACGGACTGGTGCGCGAAGCCGCGGTGCGAGCCCTGGCTGACGCCGGCCTCGAATGGAAAGACATAGACGCGGTGGTGGTAGGCAAGGCGCCTGACCAGTTCGAAGGCGTAATGATGCCCGAGCTGATGATGGCCGACGCTCTGGGTGCGGTCGGTAAGCCACTGCTGAGGGTGCACACCGCCGGCAGCGTGGGCGGCTCGACCGGCCTGGTGGCGGCCAAACTGGTGCAGGGAGGCGTACACAAACGCGTGCTGGTGGTGGCCTGGGAGAAGCAATCCGAGGCCGACGCATCCTGGGTACTGATGATGAAAATTCCCTTTGCGGCTCCGCTGGTAGCGGGAGCGGGCGGTTACTTTGCGCCCTATATCCGCGCTTACATGGAGCGTTCGGGGGCACCGAAAGATACGGGCATAAAGGTGGCCGTCAAGGATCGGCTTAACGCTCTCAAGAACCCTTACGCCCACCTCAAGATGCCCGATATCACCGAGGAGATGGTGGCTGACTCGCTGATGCTCTGGGACCCCATACGCTACCTTGAGACCTGCCCGTCTTCGGACGGGGCCTGCGCGCTGGTGTTGACCGCCGAGGACGCTCTTGGAAGCTGCGAAAAACCGGCCTGGGTGGTGTCGACCGCCATGCGCAGCGAACCCACGATGTTCGCGGGCCGCGACGGCGTGAATCCCCAGGCCGGGATAGATTGCGCGGCTGAACTCTACCGAAAGGGGGGCATCACCGACCCGCGGCGGGATATAGACGTGGCTGAAATATACGTTCCCTTCAGCTGGTTTGAGCCGATGTGGATGGAGAACCTGGGTTTTGCCGAGCAGGGCGAGGGCTGGAAGATGACAATGTCGGGTGCAACCGCGCTCGATGGCGATATGCCCATAAATGCGTCGGGCGGTGTGCTTTCCTCCAATCCCATAGGCGCGTCAGGTCTGCTGCGCTTTGCCGAGGCGGCCCTGCAGGTAAGAGGCATGGCAGGCGAACACCAGGTGGACGGCGCAAAGCTGGCAATGGGTCACGCCTATGGCGGTGGTTCACAGTACTTTGCCATGTGGCTGGTGAGCAGCGACAAACCGTGAAGAGGTCCGGCCCGCCCGCAAGGCCCGCCACTGGGGAAGCAACTGGTGTCTGAACCCGCTCTGCTGGTCGAACGCGATGGAGGCGTCGTTACCCTGACGCTGAATCGGCCCGAAGCCCGTAACGCCTTCAACCCCGAGATGCTCTGTGGGTTGGCCGACGCTTGGGACCTGGTCGACGGCGACGATAGTGTGCACGTGGCGATCCTCACCGGCGCGGGCGGTAATTTCTCTGCCGGCGCTGACCTCGACCAGCTCGTGGGTAAGCTCATGAAGGGCTTGCCACCTGACAACGAGCACGAAGAACGCATCCAGCAGGACTACTCGATCATCTACAAGGGCTTTCTCAAGGAGTACCGCTTGGCCAAACCGTTGTTGGCCGCCGTCGAAGGCTATTGCTACGCGGGTGGCATGGAGATGCTGATGTCTGCG
Organism: Pseudomonadota bacterium; assembly: GCA_014382245.1. GTDB lineage: Bacteria > Desulfobacterota > Binatia > UBA1149 > UBA1149 > UBA1149. The sequence continues at coordinate 64,559 of JACNKC010000047.1, forward strand.
GATATCCGAGTGGCGGGCGAGGGCGCGCGCATCGCGATCTCTGAAGTCTGCCGTGGCTTGTTTCCCATGGCTGGCACAACAGTGCGCTTACCGAGGCAGATTCCCTACACGGTAGCCATGGAGATGCTGCTCACCGGCGCGCCGCTGGACGCCGCCGAGGCGCTGAGGGTTGGCCTGCTGGGTCACGTGGTCAAAGATGGCGGGGCCTTGGCCAGGGCCAGGGAACTGGCCGACGCGATCGCGAAGAACGGACCGCTGGCTGTACGGAACATCAAGGCCTCGGTGCTGGAGAGCTCGTGCCTGCCCGAAGAAAAAGCATTTGTGCGCGAACTCGAGCTCGGCATGGAAGTGATGTCCAGCGAAGACGCCCGCGAGGGCCCAAGGGCTTTTCTTGAAAAACGTCCAGCCCGTTTCAAGGGAAGTTAAATTGGCAGACGACACCGGCAAGACCCACGCCTGGTGGCAGTCCTCGGCCGTACCGGCGGAAGGCACCTGGGCCGAGAAACGCAAGCTCGCGGCCGCCCTGCGACGCTTGATAGGGCAGGCGGTGCTTTCTGATCCGGAGCCGGGGGTGCTCGAAGCGGCCGCCGGCGAGATGGACAAGATCTCGCAACAACTCGAGTTGCAGCCGCAACGCGGCACTCTTGATGCTTTTGCAGAAACTTCCACGGCCGGAAACGTTCACGCGCTCTTTGATCGCAGCCCCGTCGTGGGCCTTTCCAACCCACTGTCTCCTCCCATGAGGCTGGAGCTCGAAGGCGACACGGTGCGCGGTTTCGTCAAGTTCGGCTCAGCCTACGAGGGCCCACCTGGGCACGTTCACGGTGGGGTCGTAGCGGAGCTGTTTGATGAGCTGCTGGGCTTCGCGCAGTCGATCACCGGTGCCCCGGGCATGACCGCGACCCTCACCGTCGACTACCTGCGACCTACACCGCTGCACGCGGACCTTAACTGCCGCGCCTCGGTTGCGCGGGTAGAGGGCCGAAAGATCTATGCCGAGGGCGAGCTCTGCAAGGGTGAAGTCGTGCTGGCGCGGGGCAGGGGAATGTTCGTGTCGGTCGACCGTAAGCGAATGCAGGAGATGATGGAGGAGGCGGGGCTCCGCCGCGGCTCTGAAACGAGCTGACGCGGCTGGGGGGCAGCAAGAGCCGCCGCTGGTCGTTATATCACCCAGGCTGGGTTATCCGACCTTCCCCAAAAGGGGGGCGGGCATTGGCAGAATGCCCTATTTAGAGTGCCTTTAAGAACGAGCATCTTTGGCCCCCGGCTTGCAATGTCTTGTGTGTACGCCCGCTGAAGGTGTGCGCCGGCATGGTAGGGGATGGACGACCCCCCTGACCTCTGCCAGTGCCGTTCGGTGTAACCGGCATCCGGGTCCTGCTTCTGGCGGGGCCCGGTGCCGGCCGCACCGGATTTTTTTACCATGGCGAGGCCGGCAGCTATCAGCTTCAGCTGAGAACGAAACCAGCCGCGACCCTGACCTTGCTTACCACTGCTTCCTGGTCGTGCAGTCCGCCGGCCCAGCCCACCAGCGAAGCGAACCATACCTGTTGCAGTACCAAGGCCTCGGCAGAGTGATCGTTACCGTTGCTTTCGGTCTCGGGCCCGTGCAGAGCGGTATCGGTCAGGGCGGCGATGCGCCCGTGAAAGGCCGCTACCTGTTCGGTCAGGTTCGGGTTAGCCGAGGCCACCGACTTGAGTATCGCCTGGGCCAGTCTCGGTCGCCGGCACATACCGCTGGTGGCCACGGCAAAAACTGACACCACACGATCGATAGGGTTGACCCCACGGGCCGGGTTGCTGCTGAGGTAGTCTTCGAGAGTAGTCACTTCGGCCGCCAGGGCAGCGACCAGGAGGTCTTCCTTGCTGTGAAAATGCCTGTAAAGTGTACCCAGGGCCACACCGGCATCAGAAGCCACGTCGCGTAGCCGTACCGCCTCGAATCCCCCCTTCTCCGCCAGGGCAACGGCGGACTCAATAATTCGCTCTGCGCGCTCTTCCACGGCGGTAAATTGAAACACGTTACAGCCGTAAACACCAGACTTTACATAGGTCTGACCTGGCAGTAGCAGCGGTACGTGGGCGCAAAGGCTGTAGTTGAAATATGGTCTCCTGGTCTACCGAGACGCAGGGCCGTGGCCACGGCGGTGGCGTTGTTTCTGGCGTTGTCGACGCCACTGGCCGGCGCAGCAGGGCTGCCTGCGCATCATTTACCGGCAGGTGGGTTCACCAACCCGGGTTACATAGACGGTGGTCGGCCGGCCCTCCTCACCGGGCTGGGGTTCCTGGCCGGACGAGTGGTGAGGGCGCTTCGCCCGCTTGGTCGCGCCGCCGCTTCGGTGGACGATAGCGCCGCCATGTTCGATCGTTGGAAGGCGGATCAAGACGCTCCGACGGTGACCTGGATCGGCCATTCCAGCCTGTTGGTCCGCCAGGGTGGAGTGCACTTTCTTACCGACCCCATGTGGTCGGAATACGCCAGCCCCATAAAACTCGGCCCGCGCCGCCTCCAGCCCCCGGGAATGCCACTGGCCGAGCTTCCCGACATCGCTTTCGTAGTAATTTCTCACAACCACTATGATCATCTCGACCTGCCGACATTGAGAGCTCTTTCTGAGCGGGGAAGCATTTTCGTAGTGCCCCTTGGCAACGCCGACCTCCTGGGCGAGGAGGGCATAGGGCCAGTGCTCGAGTTGGACTGGTGGCAATCGGTCGAGGTCGATGGCCTGGAGATCACCTGCGTTCCGGCCAGGCACTGGAGCCGGCGCGGGCTGCTGGATCGCAACAGGGCTCTTTGGTCCGGCTGGGTAGTCGAATCCCAGGACAGGCTGTTCTATTTTGCCGGCGATACGGCCCCTTCCGACGTCTTCGATGAGATCCGCAACCGACTTGGTAGCCCGGCCCTGGCGGCCCTGCCGGTGGGCGCTTACCTGCCTGTCGAGATCATGTCGCTGTCGCACATGAACCCGGAGCAGGCTATAGATGCGGCGGTCAGCCTGGGCGCCTCGAAGACGGTAGCCGTCCACTTCGGAACTTTTGACCTGGCCGAGGAAGAACTCGACGAGCCTCCCCGCCGCTTCAAGGCTGCTTCCATGCAGGCCGCACGGGGGCCGGAGCTGGACTGGGTATTGAAAGTAGGCGAGACCCGTGGCTGGTAGGTGGAAAAGCAGAAATGGCTGAAGAGCAGGCCGACAGTAGCGGGGATCGTTTGTTCGCTGGGTGTTTTGGTTGCGGGCCGGAGAACGACAGCGGCCTGGGCCTGGCCTTCAAGCAGGAAAATGATGGCGTGGTGTGTCGCACGGTTATCGACGCCAACTTCGTGGGCTACGAGGACTTTGTCCACGGCGGGATTGTTTCGACGCTGCTCGACGAGGCCATGGGCTGGGCTGTATTCGAGGGACTGGGTCGCTACGGGGTTACCCGCAAGCTCGCCGTCGAATTTCGCCGCCCGGTGAAGGCATCTACTGAACTGATCGTTTCGGCACGCATCATTGGGCAGGAAGGTACGACGGTGAAAACAGAGTCCGCCGTCAAGGACAGTCGCGCCAGACTTCTCGCGAGCGGCAGTGCGGAGTGGGCGCTCGTACGAACAGGGCGCTCCCGGACGAACAAGTGACGACCGCTGTTAAGACAGAGTCTGCCGGCATTCGCGTCCTTGTCGGCGAACCGGCCATCGTTGATCACAGGGCCAGGAAGCTGGCCGTTGCCGCACTCAACGGTGGCAATGTAGATACGGATCTCGCGGTCATGCGCGCTCCCGACGCTACTGTTGCCCAGGCAGAAGCCGAGTTGTTGCAGGTCGGGATGTTCGGTGGAAACCGCTGCGCCTGGCTTCGGGGTTTTGATGCCAGCCTGGAACGAGAAGTGGACGATCTGCTCGAGCTCGTAGAGAGCGGCGTCCCCGCCGGTGCTTGCTTGCTGGTTACCGCCAGCTCGATCGATCGCCGCAGCAGGCTCTACAAGGCAGTCAAGGGACTCGATGGTTTCGAGGACCTGAGGATCGCCGTCGACAGGGGCGGGAACCTCGAAGAAGATTCGGTACACGCGCTGGTACGCGCGGAGTGCCGCCGTGCCGGCCTCGCCGAACCCTCGCGGGCGGTGCTCGCCCTGGTACACGATCGCGCGGGCAGTAACGAGGGGGTGTTGCTGGGCGAAGTTCAGAAGCTCTGCCTGGCGGTGGCCGAGGGCGGGGCACTCGAGGTGGCCCAGGTGAGAGAGCTTATGTCCGATTACGCCCAGGCGGGCGTTTTCGGACTGACCGATGCACTGAGCAGGCGCGACGGCCCCGCGGCCCAGGCTGCGCTCGATGAGATGCTCGACCGGGGGCAGTTTCCCCTGGCGATATGCGCGGCACTGGGAACCCACGTGGGCTCTCTGTACGAGGCTTCACGGCATCTCGGCCTGCTCAGCAGGCGTGATCTCGAGGGCAGTTCCGATGGGTTTTCCCGGTCTGCATGGAAGTCGCTGCCCGCAGAGCTGCGCGACGGCTTTTCGTCGCCCTGGCGCGCGTTTCACCAGTTCCGGGCGGCTGCGGCTTTCGGGCCTGCGGCCCTGGCGTCCCTGCACAGCGCTGTTCTCGAACTGGACAGCGCTCTGAAACTGTCGCCGCTGAGTGAAAGGATGCTCTTTGCAGGCTTCGTCTCCTCGGCCTGCCGCCGCTAGCCCCTCGGGTCTCGCCGCGGGGGGCAGCGAGAGCTGGGCGCATTTTTTTGATAACCGGAGGCCGTGTGATAGTTTGGCTGGAGGCCGTTGCCTTGGAACGGCCCTGATTGCAGGAGGTGTGGATGAATCCTTCCCGTTTCGGGCTCTCGCGCCACCCGTTTGACCAACAGGGTGGAGCCGACGCTGGGCCGCTGTCAGATGTCTGGGCCGCACTCGTTGCGGAGTTGAGAGCCGGCCTGCAGGCGCCACAGGGTATCACCCTGCTCATTGGCGGGTCGGGCACGGGCAAGAGTACTCTTGCGCGTGCCCTCGATGAAAAATTCGGTGACCTCGCCCGGGTGGTTTACGTTCCCGGGGCAGGCCCCGGTCTGCGCCACCTGCTGGGCGAAGCCCTGACTGGTCTCGGCGTAGAACTGCCGGGCAATAGCGAGGCTGGGCTGGTCGAGGCGCTGCAACAACAGGCGCGGGGCCTGGCCGAACGGCAATGCGCCACCGTCATCATCATTGACGACGCCCAGGATCTACCGGCTAAGACCCTGGAGAGGCTGTCCACGCTGTTCGGCGACGACCCAGCTGACAACACGATGCTTCATGTCTTCCTCGTGGGCCGGCCGGAACTCCTTGACCGCATGAACGCGGCCTCGGACCGCAGTGTTCTCAAGCAGCTGGTGCAGGTTTGCCGCATGGATCCTCTCGACTCCGAGGAGTCGCTGGATTACATCCGTATGCGCGTTGAGGAAGTCGGCGGCTCAGTAGAGGGGCTGTTTTCGTCCGAAGCCCTGAGCAGCATCGTTGACCGTGCCGAAGGCATTCCTGGTCGTATCGACGAGCTCTGCAGTCGTGCGCTCGAGGAATTGGATGGCTCCGAACCGGCCGGAATTGAGCAGGTGCAAGTGTCGTTCGAAGATAACAGGGGCCTGGAGCTGGAGCTCGAAGTAGAAACCCTTGAGGAGACAGCTGTTGGGGGCGGAGCGCTTGAGCCCGCGTTGCCAGCTGCTCACGTGTTGGGCGAGGATTTCGGCTTGCGTTCCGATACCGAACGCGCGCGGCCGAGAAAGGCTTCTCGAGGTAAGACCAGCGGCGTTTCGGAAACCGCCGGGGGTGAAGAAATCGGAGTGGTGGCCAATCGCCGTCGGCTCGGTTTATGGGCCGTGGGTTTCTTTGCCGTGGTGGCAGGACTGGCGGCAGCCCTGACCGGAAAAGGGCCGGGCGCTGACTCGATACGGATGGCCCTTGCGCCGGGTGGGCGTGATGACCCGGCGATCAGCGCCGATGGCAGTAAGGTTACGGCCGCTGGTCTGCAGGAGCTGTCGAGGGTGGCGGTAGCTTCGCTGGGCAAGGTTGACCAGAGCATGGTGACCGCGGTGCCCGGACTGAAAGTGAAGCGTAACAGGGCAGCCGAACTTAATGCGCGGCAGCGGCAGACTTTTGGTAAGCCTGTCAAGCCAGCAGCGAGTGTGGCCAAGGCATCTCCCGAGGGTAGTACCGCCGACGAGGCGGCGCTTGCGGTCGCCAGCATCGCGCCGGTAGCCGCAAGTCCGGCCAGGGGGCCAGCTCAAGTTCTACCGCCGGCCGTTGTACCGCCGGTAGCAGTAAAACCGCAAGCACCTGCTGCTCCGCTTGCTGCCGCTACAACCTCGCTCGGCAGGACCAAAGCCGAGCCCCGGGTCGCGCCCATTAAATCACCTCCGGCCGCTTTACCGGTGGTGTCGCCGCCGGCAAAACTGGTCACGCGGCCGGTAGTGAAAAGACATATCGCGCAACAAGCGCTCAAGCCTGTTCCTGTAAGCAGGACTCCCGTAGCGGCGCCCCCGGGGCCCGTGGCAATGATTCCAACCAGCTACTACGGCTTGCAACTGGGGGCGTTCTCTTCGGCGGCCAATGCCCAGGCGCTGCGCGGCAGGGCATCCCGCGTGACCGGTGATGTACACCTGGTCGAAGTCAGTCGCGACGGCGCAATTCTCTATCGAGTGGTTGCGGGGCGTTACCAGACAGAGGCTGCAGCGGGACGGGCGAAAACAGCACTCGCGGCTGCGGGGCTTGATTCATTCGTCAAGCGTTTCGGCTCGAGCCTCAACTGATTCGTCGGAGGGCTGATCGGGCCATAATGCACGTCCCCTGCGCTGGCTGGCAGAAATGCACTGCCGGTTATACAGGAGCCGGCCATCCCGAGCCCGGAGCAGGTGCTTTGTGCTCTTCTTTGTCGACCCGGGCTGAACCCCTTGAATACTGGCTGTTCTTGCTGTCCGGACGGCGCTCACGGTGGCTCAGCGTAGCTGTCTGCGGCATCGCCGTGAGTTCGTGTGCTGGCACCCCTCTTGCCTATAGAAGGCGCTGCCCTACCAGGCAGACTTTGCCTGAGGGAGCCCAGATGATCATCGACAACGAATCCTTTACCCAGATCGCCCTTCACGTCAGGAGAGCCTCTGACAGCCTCCTGACCGCCGCGAGAAATCTCGCCGATTTCAGTGCCGATGAAAACCACGAGGAAGAAACCCGTGGGCTCAACACCACGGTGGAATCCCTGGTGTCCATGAACGAGGAGTTCATTGTCCTCGAGCAGCTCTTGCGTGCCCTGTGGGACGCAAACCGTCAAGAGCAGGAACTTATAAGCTGAGATGACAGTCTCTTAGCCGCCCTCCGCGGCCTTTGCTGTCATTGTTGTTCAAGGTACGGCGGCCCCACTGGCCGCTGTCGGCCGCTGCGTGTAGACTGTGCCCGCCGAGGTGGTCTTCCCTGACCTTCCGCGGGGTGCCAGGTGGAATACTTTATCTCGTCCGAGTTCTTTGTGGGCCAGGCAGCCTGGCTACTGCTGGCCGTAACCGTCGCGTCCATCGCGGTGCTGGCCTGGGGTGCCGACCGACTGGTCGACGGAGCGTCGGGACTCGCGGCCGGCTTCGGGGTACCCAAGGTCGTTGTTGCCGCTACCGTGGTCTCGCTGGGAACTACCAGTCCCGAGTGTGCCGTGTCGGTGATCGCCGCCTGGTCGGGCGAGCCTGGACTCGCTCTTGGTAACGCCATCGGTTCGGTGGTGACCGATACCGGTTTGATATTCGGGCTTGGCTGCCTCCTGGCAACGCTGCCGGCGGATCGGAAACTTCTCAACAGGCAGGGCTGGTTCCAGGCCGGATCGGCCCTTCTCCTGGCGCTGCTCTGTTACGGGTCGTTGATTGCTTCGGGGCCATCAGCGGTTCTCGGCAGGCCCGCAGGCCTGTTACTCACCGCTTTGCTCGTTGCCTACCTGTACTTGTCGGTACGCTGGAGTCGCCGTGACCGGGGATCCCTTGATGTAGCTGGCGACTTGTCAACGAGCGAATTGATCCAGGTTGATTCGACAGCGCCGCTCGGCAAGCTGCTGGCCACGCTGGCCTTGGGCCTGTTGGTGGTCGTGTTCTGCAGCCAGGTGCTCGTTCTCGCGGTTTCGGAGTTGGCCGTACAGGCTGGCGTCTCTAAACTGGTCATTGCCGGTACGCTGGTCGCATTCGGGACTTCGCTGCCGGAACTGGTCGTGGGGCTGAGCGCGGTACGCAAGGGTCACCCCGAAATCCTCGTGGGAACCGTCATAGGTGCCGACATTCTTAACGTTCTCTTCGTTGTTGGAGCATCGGCGCTGGCGGCTCCCCTGCCACTGCTTGAGACAGGCGCTGAACTCCCGGCCTTGTTGTTCTACCTGCACCTTCCGGCGATGCTGCTTATGCTGGGTTGGTTCAGGTACTGCGTGGGCAGGGCGAGCCAAAGCGACGGTTTCAGCCGCTGGATGGGTGGCCCGCTGCTAGCCGCGTGGGTGCTCTACGTAGCCGTACAGGCCTGGCTGGGCGCGGCAGTCTGAGAGCTCAGCTGACGCGGGTAACCAATCCGCCGGCCAGGTCGGCGAGGTGCTGGCTGAAAATCGATTCGGGCAACCGGCCTATTGTTTCCAGCGCGGATTCTACGTGGCCCGTGGCCAGCGCACGGACTCGCGAGATGACTTCGCCGCTGCGTATGGCCGATAGCGCAGCTTCAATTTCGGCCTCCGAGGCGCTGTCGTTTGTGAACGCGTGGTGTACGGCAGCGTCGTCGAGGGCCCAGACCGTGGGCAGGGAAGGATTTCCGTCGCGCAGGTCGGTGCCCAGCATCTTGCCGGTCTTTTCGGTGTCGCCTTCGACGTCGAGGATGTCATCGACCATCTGGAAAGCGAGGCCTATGTCTTTTCCACAAACCCCCATTCTCTCGATTTCTTCTTCGTTCTGCCCGGCGAGAAAAGACGCGATTCGCGTCCCAGCGCGAAACAAGGACGCTGTCTTGCGATCGATTATTTCGAGGTAGTGGTCGACCGTCACCGCTTCGTTGCGACGATAGCGAGCCTGCATGATTTCACCTTCGGTCAGTTGTACGCAGGCGCCGGCTGCCCAGGCGACGATTCGTTCTTCAAAACGTCCGCAAATATCGAAGGCCCTGCAGAACAGAAAATCTCCCGCCACGAGGGTGTCGGCCAGTCCGTAGCGCAGGTAGGCTGCTTCTTTGCCGCGGCGAGTGGAGTTAGAGTCGATGATGTCGTCGTGAAGCAGGGTGGCCGTGTGTATGAGCTCGAGTGCTACTGAAAGGTCGATCACGTCGGTGGCGTCGTCGCCCCCGCAGGCCCGGAAGGCGAGTAGCGCTACCGCCGGTCGTACGCGCTTGCCGCCGGCGTTGATGAGATAATCCGAAACCTCTGAAAGGCGCGGTTCCTGAGATTCGATCACCTCGGCTATGCGATTCTCGACGCGATCGAGATCTTCGCGCAACAGGCGGTCCTGTTCAATGGGGTTGTGCTGGGTAATTGACACCGGCCAGTTGGTCGTCTTCCGTAAAGGCGTGAGCGCCCTCGGCAGCGCAGGATTCCTTCATATCCGGAAGCATGTCAACACAGCCACTTTACTGTTGCTCGCTACTGTGGCAGCGTCGGCGTCTGCTCGGGAGGGCGACTGTTGTTATGGCGACTAAGATAACCGACGAATGCATCAATTGCGGGGCCTGCGAGCCCGAGTGTCCGAACACCGCGATCTACGAAGGCGGAATCGAGTGGGAAGACAAAGGCGAAATGAAAGCCGCCATAGACGAGGACGTTTACTATATCGTCCCCGCCAAGTGTACCGAGTGTGTTGGTTTTTTTGACCAGGAGCAGTGCGCCGCGGTATGTCCTGTAGACTGCTGCATACCCGACCCGGATATCCCCGAGACCGAGGAAGCGCTGCTCGAGAGGGTCAGGGTGTTGCACCCGGACGCTGAAATTCCGGACCCACCTCCTTCTCGCTTCAGGACCTGACCACAGGGCATGGCTCGGCCCGGAGATACTGCGGGAGCGTCGTCCTGGTCGAGGCTCTTAATTGCGCTGTTACTGTCGGGGATTTTTCTTTACCTGGCGTTGCGCGGAGAGGACTGGCAGCGCGTTGGCCAGACGCTGCTGAAGGCCGACTACCGCTGGGTTCTTCCAATGGCGGGCATGGGCGTGTTCTCCCTTTTTGTTCGCACGCAACGCTGGCGATTGCTCCTGAACATTTCGTCGGGTCGCCAGTTGCCGCTTGCGCCGTTGTTCTCGGCCTCGGCCGTGGGTTTCATGTCCAACATGCTGCTGCCTTTCCGCGTCGGCGAGGTGATACGTCCGTGGCTTGTTTCGCGCAACACCGGGGTTCCAATGAGCATGGCCGTCGCCACGGTGGTACTCGAACGGGTTCTCGACCTCATAGCCCTGCTGGGCTTTGCCTTGTTGCTGCTGGTCCAGCTCGACCTGCCCCCCGAGG
>JACNKC010000007.1 GCA_014382245.1 Pseudomonadota bacterium
GCACGCGCGCGGGCGGGGCAGCGCATGCCCACGCGGGGGGCGAGAGGGTGGCGCGGCCACGGCACCGGGCGGGCGAGAACGAGCGCGGGGCCAACGGCGCGCCGGGCCGCGTCCAGGGCCTCGGCGGGCGGGGCGTGGTAGTCGAGTAGGTAGGCAGAAAGCACGGCCAGTCGCTCCAGCCCACGATAGCCCGCCAAGCGGGTCATGCGGCTGATGAGGTGCCCGGCCAGGGCCTCGTGCACCAGCAGGTCGGCACCGCGCGAGGCTTCTACCAGCGCGTCCGAGCGGCCGGTGTCGCCGCTTATTACCACCGAGCGTCCGCCGTAATCAAAACGATAGCCCACCGCGGGTTCTACCGGATCGTGCTCAACCTTGAAGGCCGTCACGAGCAGTTCGCCGTCTTCGATGATGGTGACCCGTTGCTCGGCGACCTCGAAGGGCCGGGACACAGTTCGTCCGCCCTCGGGCGGCATGGCATGGTCGCCGTGGTGGGCCACCCGGTAGGCACGGTCATGCTTGTAGGCGGTGTTGAAACCGTCGACCACCTGCTCCACTCCAGGGCCACCGTAGACCGGCAGTGGTTTGTCGCGGCCGGCCACCCAGCTTTGCATCGTGACTTCGCCCAGTCCGCCTATGTGATCAGAATGAAAATGGGTGAGAAGCACACCCGATAGCCTGGCGCGCGGCAGCCGCATGAGTTGCACGACTTCCTGGCTGCCGGGGCCCACGTCGACCAGGTAGAAATTGTTGCCGGCTATCACCGCCGTGCAGGCGGCCGCGCGATCGGCGTCGGGCAGGGGCGACCCGGTGCCGCAGAGAATGACGTGCAGCGAGCCATCCTTCATCAGGTTCTCGCGGTCGGCGGCCAGTCCCTGCTCGATGCGGCGCTCGATCATCCTGTCCTGCACGCGCTCGCAGCCGGTCAGCAGGCTGGACGTCGTGAGCAGCAGCAAGGCGGCGATCGCTGTCGTTGTGTTTACGCCCGGGCTTTGTGTTAGCGCGGGCGGCTCCGTGTAAGCTGATGACATTGCAGGCTCCTTGTCCCAGTGGTCAGAATAGTCGGGTCATGTCCATGCCGCGGTAGAGCTCGGCCACCTCGGGATACCCGTTGAACATGAGCGTTTCAATCTTGGGTTCGAGCAGGGCGCCTATGGCGTCGAGCCCGCGCGGTATGTTCGTGATGCGTCGTTCGCGTGCCTGGCTCCAGCGCGGGTGGTTTACCGAGGGGTTTACGTTGGAGTAGAACGGGTACTCGTTGGGCGCGGCCCGCGTCCACGAAGGCACGGGGCGGTGGTCGGTAAACTCGATGTCGACAATAGACTTGATGCTCTTGTAGCCGTACTTCCACGGCACCACGAGCCTGAGCGGTGCGCCGTTCTGGTTTGGCAGCACCTCGCCGTACATTCCCACGGTTAGCAAGGTGAGCGGGTGCAGGGCTTCCTTGAGTTCGAGTGCTTCGACGTAAGGCCAGTCGAGCACGGGCGTGCGCTGGCCGGGCAGCATGGAGGGATCGAGCAGGGTGGTAAACTTAACGAAACGGGCCTTGCTCGTGGGTTGAGCCCGCCCGATGAGGTCGGCCATGGGAAAACCCACCCAGGGGATGACCATTGACCAGGCCTCGACGCAGCGCAGGCGGTAGATGCGTTCTTCGAGCTGATGGGGGGCAATGAAATCCTCGAGCTGGTAGTCGGCCGGCTTGTCTACCATGCCGTGCACGCGCACGCTCCAGGGGGCGGTTTTCAACAGGTGGGCGTTTTCCCGGGGGTCGGACTTGAGTACGCCCATCTCGTAGAAATTGTTGTAGGTGGTGGCCGCCGCCTTCTCGGTGATCGTATCGGGAAGCAGGTAGCTCTTGTTGGGCTTTACAATGCCGAGCTCGAGTTTCCCGTCGCTGTTTCTTGCTGTGACAGCCGTTGTTTCACAGCCGGCCAGCAGTACGCCCGCCCCACCGGTACTGGCTGCCAGCGCCCCCGCAACTCCTTTTTTAAGGAACAGCCGCCTCGACAGCCAGGCGTCGTGGTCGGTGACCTCGCTTTCGCGGGGGTGGAGTGGCTTGGGCGATCTGATCAGCAAGGCGGCCGCACGACCCTAGCACCCCGGCCCGGCAAGGGAAGGGGGGGAAGGGGAAGACGTACCTTTTCCCGAAAAGGTACGTCTTCCCCTGTTATTCCCTGTTCGCGATAGGGATATTTTGCTGTTAGCTTGCGCCGACAAATCTGATTTTCCAGGAGACACTGATGGCTGGTGAAGCTTACGCCTTCGAGGCAGAATTTACGGTGCGCGACCAGGTTCGCGCTAGAAGAGAAAATGAAGAACTGAGGGGGCGTACCTTCCTCACCCACGACGATCGTTCGTGGAGCTGGGGGCAGTACTGCGACGAGTCGACCCGGGTCGCCCATTTTATAAAGTCTCGCCTGGGCAAGATCGACGACGCTCACCCGGGCCACGTGGCCATGCTGCTCGAGAACCACCTCGAGCTCAGCTCGCTGTACGGCGGCTGCGCCATAAACGGCTCCACCTTGTTCGGCATCAACAGCGGCCTGCGCGGAGAAGTGCTGGCCGGTGTCATCAACCAGTCGCGCTCGCGCCTGCTGGTGGTTGACGAACGCAGCTGGCCCGAAGCCGAGCGCGTGCTCGACCAGCTCGAAACGGTACCGCGAGAAAACGTACTTGTACTGCGCAGTGGCAGCGGCGACTTCGACGCATCGATGGACTACCGGGCCTGCCTCGACTCGGAGATGGGCCCGGCCACCCCCGACCTCGAGTTTCCCGACGTGGAAGTCACGCCCGAAACCAACCTGATGATCATCTACACCTCGGGCACGACCGGGCTGCCCAAGGGTATTAACAACAACCACCTCAAGCTGTGCATGATCGGCGCCGTGGTTTCCGATCACCTGGGCCTGGGCCGCGACGATTGCGGTTACGCCTGCATGCCGCTTTTTCACTCCAACGCGATGTTCATAGGTTTCATGCCCAGCTTCTGGGTGGGCGCGCGCATGGCCTTGAGAGAACGCTTCAGCGCCTCGAAGTTCGTGCCCGACGTCATCGGCAACGGCGTCACATTCTGGAACTACGTGGGCGAGCCGGTGCACTACGTGCTGCGCGCGTTGGAGAAACAGTACGACGGCGACCTTGACCGCATACGAGCCGAGGTTACCGAGCACCCCGACAACGTGTTTCGCTACGCGGTGGGCAACGGGGCTGCCCCGCCCGACATCGATCGCTTCATTGACTGGATGGGGCTCGAAGACATGTTCGAGCTCTACGGCAGTACCGAGGCGGCGATCTCGACCTTTCGCAAGCTGGGCGACCCGCGAGGCAGCGTGGGCCAGGTGACCGACCCGGCCGTGAAAATCATCGGCGAGGATGGAAACGAATGCCCGCCGGCCGAACTCGACTCGGACGGCAAGATAGCCAACTACGACGACGCCGTGGGCGAAATCTGTCGCGTGGCCGAAGACACGTCGTTGTTCCAGGGCTACTACGAAAACGACGACGCCAACTCGAGCAAGTACCGGGACGGTGTTTACCACTCCGGGGACCTCGGCCATATCCTCGAGCGCGACGGCGATCGCTTTCTTTTCTTCGACGGCCGCACCGATGACTGGATACGCAAGGACGGCGAGAATTTTTCGGCCATGCAGGTGTCGCGGCTGATCTCCGAGCATCCCGACTTTCCGTTGGCCGCGGCCTACGGCGTGCCCTGCTCGGTTTCGGACGAGCTCGTGATGGCTGCCGTCAAGATGCGCGAGGGGGTCGAGTTCGACCCCCAGTCGCTGTTTGACTACTGCGAGCAGCAGATCGAGCACGGCGGCATGGACCGCAAGTGGTTTCCCGACTTCGTGCGAGTGGTCGACGACTTTGAGTACACCGGTACGCAGAAGATTCTTGTGCGCAATTTAAAGGCCGACCACTATCATCCCGAGCGTGTGCCGGGCTCGATCTACTGGCGCGAGCGCGGCGACGCGGGCTACAAGCCGCTGGCCGACGCGGACTGGCAGCGCCTGCGCTCGACCTTCGAAGCGGCCGAACGCCTCGACCTCCTCGACCGTTGAGGGGGATAAGACGCGTGTCATACCCGGGCCGATGCGAACTGGTGGGCAGGCTGAGCGAGCTGCGCGGGGGTCGTGTCTGAGGATTGGTAGAAAAGTGAAGAAGGCGTCATCATCCGACCAGCA
>JACNKC010000029.1 GCA_014382245.1 Pseudomonadota bacterium
CTGGCCGGTGGAACAGACTCTTTCGTGGCCGTGATTTCAGACAGCGGTTGCCTGGATGCTGCCGAGTGCGATGACGGTAACGCCTGTACCGACGGCTCCTGCGATCCAGTGACAGGAGCCTGCGTGTACCAGGCCAACGCTGCCGCCTGTGATGACGCTGACCCCTGCACGCCGACCGACCAGTGCACGGCCGGCGCCTGCCTGGGCAACGGCCTGCTCGACTGCGACGACGGTAACGCGTGTACCAATGACTCCTGCACACCGGGACAGGGCTGCGGCTCGGTCAACAACACCGTCTCTTGTGATGACGGCGATCCCTGCACGCTGGTCGACCAGTGCGTGGCCGGTGTGTGTGGGGGCAGCGGCTTGCCCGACTGCAACGACGGCAACCCGTGCACCGACAATTCATGCAGCCCGGGTTTTGGTTGCACTTCCCTGCCCAACGCGGTCGCTTGTGACGACGGCGAGCCCTGCACGCTGACCGACCAGTGCGTGGCCGGTGTGTGCGTGGGCGGCTCGCTGCTCGACTGCTCTGATGGCGATACCTGTACGGTTGATTCCTGCGACTCGGCCACCGGCGCCTGCGTGAACACGGTGCAACCCTCGATGTGCGACGTTGACGGCGACGGCGTACTCGACGACCAGGACCTCTGCCCGCTGGTCTTTGACCCCGACCAGGCCGACAGCGACGCGGACCTCGTGGGCGATGCCTGCGACAACTGTCCGCATGAGAGCGTGGCCAACCAGGCCGACAGTGATGGCGACGGCAGGGGCGACGTCTGTGACCTGTGCCCCGACAGCCCCGACGCCGAGGATGCTTTGCTGAGGACGGCGGTGCTCAAGCGACTGCTTGCGCCGGCCGGCGACCAGTCGGCACCCAAGATCATGCTCAACGATCTCGTGGCTGACCAGGCGCAGTGGGGCGACGGTCCGGCTTCCAGGCTGCTGTTACTCGAACTGGTCGATTCCGATGGAGTGCTGACCACGCTCGCCCTCGACCCTGCCCAGGCCTCGGGGCTGTGGCGCAGATCGCCACGCACGGGTGAAGCCCGCTCATGGAAGTTTAAACCCAGGCAGCCCGAACTTTTCGGTGGCCTGCGGACACTGCGCTTCAGGTTGCGCGACGGCGGATGGAGATTTACGGCCAAGCTGCAAGACATTGACCTTTCGGCCACCTCGGGAAGCTTTCTCGAAACCCGTGTCTCGCTCGGCCAGGGCGCGGCGGCCATGTGCTGGAGCGCCTCCAGCTCAAGCTGTCGCTACAGCCCCTCGGGCGACAGGCTGCGCTGCCGCTGACCGGGCGGCCCACCCGCCCGGCGCTCTTACGGCCCGCGTTCGATCAGCTCCAGGGACTCCAGGTTCAAGTAGGGCAGGTAGGCCGGCGCGAGAGTTATTTCGACTCGGTCGACGGCGCGGGCTCGCAGGCGGATTTCGCCGTGTGGATTTCCCTTGAACTCCAGGGCCCCGTGCCTCCGCATGCGCTGCCCCGGCCCGCGCATAAGCACGCGGTATACAAGCGCCTCGCCGGCACGCGGCAGTCTCGCGCTTATGCGCAGCCGCGAAAGGTCCCGTGGAGTTTCAAACTCGGCCGTGCAGTGAATCGACAGGGGGCTGCCCTGCCAGCGGCTGTCGCGCCGCCAGCGCGTAACGCCGTCCAGCAGTTCGGGCACCGGATCGCAGGACAGTCCGCGGCCCAGCCCGGCCAGCACCCGGAGTTCATGGCCGGGAGTCGCGTAGCCGGGAGTCGCGTAGCCGGGAGTCACGTAGCCCGAAGCCGAGGCCACGGCGGTGGTCAGGTCCAGTTGATGGTCGGCCTTGCGGTGGTAGCGCTCGGCGCAAAGTGTGTAGCGCTGGTTCGAAAACAACGGCGCGCCCTTGCGATCGCAGTGCTGGCCTTCGGTGACCACGTGGCTCACCTTCCAGGTGGCCGCCAGGCGGTTGCGCATGCCGCGGCTGCCGCCTCGCAGACCCAGCAAGGCCGCCGCTGCGCGTAGTCGCCTGTCGCCGGTTTTTCTTGATCCCGAAAATACTACCGTTCCACGGTCGGAGAAGGCCAGGACATAGCGTCCCGCGTAAGCCGGCACCAGTTCGGACAGGCCAGGCCCGGTTGCGATCACGGAGTCGGGCGGCAGGGCGGCGAGCTCGTCGAGCAGTTCGAGCGTGTCACGGTCGGGTTGCAGCTGCGTGTCGGCGCGGGACTGGACCGCGGAGAGGCGGGTCCAGGGAAAACGTGGCAGGCTGAAAGCGAGCAGCAGCAGGGTGAGCAGCAGCAGGGGTCCACCCGTGTTCATGCGCGGCAAAACGATCAGGCGCGGCAGCTCCAAGAGGCCTGCAGCCAGAAGTGGGCCGGGCAACAACAGCCACAAGGCGCGGTAGGCCATCCAGGGTACAACCGCTCGCCCGAACAAGGGCGACAGAAACGGCGCGAAGGCGAGCAGCAGCGACCCGAGGCAGGTCGCAAGCAGCAGGCGTGCCCAGGCCTTGCGCCGGTCAAGCAGGCAGGCCGCCAGTCCGGCGGCCAGCGCCAGTAACAACAAGGGGTCGTCGAGCAGGCGGGGGTTGGTAACCGGTCCGCCCAGGGGGAGCTGCACCGTGCGCTGCATGCGCAGGTGGGCTCTCACCACCGGGTCGAGCGGGTCGGTTTCGGCCATGCTCGTAGCCGACAGGCCCCCGGCCGGTCCCTGCCTGGCCGCCAGCCCCGAAAACGCAGGCGGCAGGGCGAGCAGCAACACCAGCAGGCCCACGGCAGTGCGCGTGCGTGCCTGTTCGCCGCGGGCGAAGCCGGTGAGCAGGGCAGCTGCCGTCCAGGCCATCAAGGCCAGGTAGACGATTGCGTGCGACAGGGCCACCGCCACCAGCAGCAGGGTGGCGGTTAACAGTTGGCGCGCGTCGGCGCTGCCACGTCGCAGAACGGCCAGCAGCCAGGCGAACGCAGTCGGCGCGAAGACGAGTAGCGCCACCGTCTTGTCTTCGGCCAGGCGACCGAAGGGTGCGTAGCGTTCGAGCGAGAAAAACGGATAGCGTGTCGCCAGCAGCACGGCGATAGTGCAGAGGGCGGTCACGATGCCGCCACCGCGATTGCCGAACAGGGCGCGTCCCAGCGCGTAAGCGGCCGATGCGCACAGGGGCGCGAGCAGCACCGGTGCCACCTGCTCAAATACCAGGGGCGTGGGAACTCGGGCCAGCCCGGTCCAGGCGGCGAGCGTTGAGATCCAGGCGTTGCCGGCAAAGCGCGGCAGTACCAGTCCGCTGCCGAAAAAGGGCTCGCCCATACCCATGGCGTTTCCGTCGGCCAGGCGGGTGATAAACGCCATGTACCACATGCGGTCGCGCGCGATGTTGGCGCCGGACGCGGCCATCACGGCCAGTAGCAGCACCGACGCCGCGAGCAGCAGCAACAGCAGCTTCTCGTTGCTCGCCAGCCCGGCAGATTCCTGGCTTGCGGCCGCCTGGCTGGCAGCTTGCTGGCGGGCGCTGCCGCGCGACGGCAGGGCGGCGAGCACGAGGGTAACAAGCATCAGCGTGAGCAGGGCCGCGTGCATGGGCAGAGCCGCCGCGGTGCAGGCCAGCACGCTCAGCCCGCAAAGAGCGGTCGACAGGGTGATGACGATTGCCGGGCGCGCCAGCGGGTCGTCGGCAAGGGAGGAGTCGCCCGCCGATCTGCTGCTGACCGCGCGCAACAAGAAAGCGCCGGGAAGAACGAGCACGGCCACCACGGCCGTCAGCACCGCCGTGCCGCTACCGACCAGGGGTGCGACGAGCGCCGCGATCCAGGCAGCCCCTACCTGCAGCAGGCTTCGTCGACGTCCCGAAGGCGTGGGGGTTGTTGTCGACTTGGAAGTCATCGAGCGGTTTTTTCCTGCGCGTCGGCTTTGCCCAGCAAGAGATGGTCGAGTTTTACAAAGGGCAGCATGGTCGGGACGATGGAGAGCTCGAGCTCATCTACGCTGGCCCGAGGCAGGTCGAGTTTCAAATTCGTTTCGTTTGTGACCGCGATTTCGCCGCGCAGGTTCCAGCGCTGCTCGTCCCCGAGGAGGCCACGCACGGACACTATCCAGCTTTCGTTGGTGTTGCCCGTGAGCGCGCCCAGTTGCAGGCGTGGTGCGGGGTGGCTTCCGGCCAGGGACACCCGGCAGTGCAGGCCTGGCATGCGTGCCGACCAGGGGCCGGGGCGCGGAGACAGCAGCCTGTCGCCTCGTCGCTCGAGCCCCGGACGGCAGTCAAAGCGTGCGCCGTCGACGGCCTGGCCTGTTTCGCCACCAGTCGTTACGGCCAGGGCCATGCCGGGCTCGGGTACGGCGGCGGCAAAGCTGCACAGTTGGTAGTCGTCGCTTTCGTAGATCACGCGTCGGCAGTAGCGACCGGCCGGGCTGCTGCCGTCGTAGAGCAGGTGCGTGGGAGTGGGCGCGCTGTTACCTGGTCGCCACAGTCCCGCGGCCGCCCGCGCGCGTGCCGCCAGGCGAGAGTTGGCCGAGTGGCGGTGGCCGGCAAACACCAGCGTCGCCCTGTCCGAGGCAGCCAGCACGCGCGGGCCACCCAGCGCCGCCAGTCGTTCCGAGATTTCTGGCGCGGCCAGCAACAACGCGTCGGCTGGCAGGCCGCCGAGCGCGGTTATCAGCCCGTTGAAAGCCGGCGTATCGGGCAGTGCGTGGCTTGCGCGTACACGGGTAAAGTCGGCCAGGTGTGAAGAGGCAAACGGCAAGGCCAGGCCCAACGCCAGCAGCGCGGGCAGCCAGGCCGTGGCTCGCAGTCGGCGGCTGGCTTCGTCCAGGCCCACGGCCAGCAGCGCAGCAGCGGGTAATAACCACAACACCCGGTGCACCATCCACGGGGTCACCGCGAGTCCCAGTAACCAGGGCAGCGGTGGCAGGAAGGCCACGAGCAGCGCGACTGCGCTGAGGGTACCCAGCACGTGGCGTTCGTAGGGTCGCCGCCGCCACAACAGCGGCAGGCAGGCCAGGGACAGCAGTCCCAGCGGGTGCAGCAACAGGCGTGGGTTAACAATGTAACCGGGCGCGCTGCCGGAGCTCGCGATCCTGCTGCTTCCCAGTTGCAGCAAGCGCTCGCGCCCGAGGTGCACGCGGGCCACCGGGTGAGTGGAGTCAGCCGACAGCGCGCCCTGTCGGGCCAACGGCGCGGTGGTCATGCGGCCGGTCAGCGCTGGCCACGCGGCAATGACCAGCGCGAGCGCGAGCATGACGGCTGCGCTGCGGCCGCGGCAACGCCCCCCGGCTACGAGCACCGCCGCCAGTGCTACCACGGCCATCAGTATCAGCGCGTAGACCAGTGCGTGGGTAGCGGCCAGTGCCACCAGCCCGAGCGCGTAAACCAGTAGCCAACGCCGCCAGCCGCCGCGTGCACGGGTGAGAAACGCGCCCAGAACGACGGGCGCCACCACCACCGCGGCCACGATCTTGTCTTCGGGCGCGCGGGCAAGCAGCGCGACCAGCCAGCCGGTCATCCATCCCAACGCGGTGATCAGCAGCGCGAGCCAGGCCGCACGGCTGCGGCCGAACAGAGATCGTGCCAGCACCATGGCTGCCGAAAACGAAAGCGGCACCACCAGCAGTGGCACCGCGCGGTGGTACAACCAGGCGGGATCAACCCGCGCCAGCTCGGCCCAGGCGGCGAGCGCTGGCAGCCACGCGCCGCTGGTGAAGCGTGGCAGTACGGTGGCGGTGCCCAGCAGCGGATCGCCGACGGCCGCCGCCCGCCCTTCGCCCAGCCAGCGTATCCAGGCCAGGTACCACCAGCGGTCCACGCTGCCCATGGACACCATTTCCAGCGACGCCCAGGCGCAGGCTAGCGCGCAGGCGGCAACGAGCAGCGGCAACAGCCTGCCGGGCGGATTGTCGCTGGGGGTCGCGCGTTCGCGGCGGCGCGGGCGAATCAAGCTACCGGCGACGGCCAGCGCCAGCAGTTCGGCCACCAGCAGTGGTAGAAAATCCGACGCCGGCTGTCCACGCGACACCGTCAGGGCCACCGGCGGCACCAGCAAGGCCAGCGAACACACGAAGTACAGCGCCGGGCTTTCGATGGCCTGGCCGCCGTGGCCCGTGCCGCTTACCCTCGCCAGCAACCAGCCGGGAGCGATCAGCAGGGCCCAGCCGGTGAGCGCGGTGGCCAGCATGGCAAGCGGCGTGGGTTGCAGGACAAGACCCGGGGCAGATAGGGTCAGGAGCAAGCCGGGCAGAAACAGCGCGCCCAGCACGAGGGCGAGCGCCGCAGACTGCGCGGCCGCTCGTTTCACGCAGGGGCCATGAGTTGCAGCAGCGCTTCGCTTATTTCCGGTGGCGCGCCGCTTGGCAGGGTGAGTACGGGCAACTGCACGCCGGCCTCGCGCCACGCGGTGAGTTGCTCGCGGCACTGGTCGGGCTCACCGGCTATCACCAGGGCTTCGAGCAGCTCTTCGCTTATGGCGGCAGCAGCTTCCTGGCGCTTGCCCTTCACGTAGAGGTCCTGCACCAGGTCGGCGTTATCGGCGTAGCCCATGCGGCTGAGCAAGGCGTGGTAGTAGTCGCCCATGCCGCCGATGTAGAACGCGATGAGTCCGCGTGCCATGTCGTGTCCACTCTTGCGATCGGGCATGGGCATGGCGGTGGTGAAGGGCGCAATGGTGATGTCGTCGGCCGACCGGCCTGAGCGCGCTGCGCCTTCGGCCAGCAGCTCACGGCCGCGACCTATCTGCTGCCAGGGCCAGAAGGTGGGCATCCAGCCGTCGGCGAGTTCGCCCACCATGCGTATGGCCTTGTCGTTGAGGCAGGCGCAGTACACCGGCAGGTCGGCCCGGGCGGGCGTCATCTCGAGTTTGAAGTGGCGAAACTCCCACAGGTCGGCGCCGGCCGAGTCCAGCCGTTCGCCGGCGAGCAGGGTCTTGACGACCCGGATGTACTGCGACAGTCGCGTGAGTGGCTTGCGGTAATCAACGCCGTGGAAGCCCTCCACGACTTTTTTACCCGACGTGCCCAGGCCCAGTATGAAGCGTCCCTCGGAGATCTCGTCGAGCGTGGCCGCGTGCATGGCCACCAGTGCTGCCGAGCGGCTGAAAACGTTGATTATGCCCGTGCCGAGCTGGATGTTCCTGGTGTGCGTGGCGATCTCGGTGAGCAGGCCGAAGATCTCGTAGCCCCAGGCTTCAGGCAACCAGAAGGAGTGGTAGCCCATTTCGTCAGCGATCTGGGCCTGGCGCAGCACGGCCTTGCGGTCGTATTTTTTCCAGAAAGCCACGGCACCGGTCTTCTCAAGTTGAGGCATCCGCTAATCCTCGGCCGCACGCCTCCCCGTGTCAAAAAGGGAAGACGTACCTTTTCGGCCTTTGGGACGTGGTCTCAAAAGCCGAAAAGGTAGTAGGTCTCGCCTTTGCGTGGCCGTGACAGCGGGGTAAAAACGTAGTTGCCGCGAGTCCGGGGGCTGGAGGAAAGGAAATGAAGGCGAGTAGATACTTTGCAACAGCTGGCTTGATGGCGGCGGCGCTGTTGGTATCGCAGTGGGCGATGCTGTTGCCGAACAGCGCAGTGGCATCGAACTTGATCGCGCCCGGGGTGGGCGCGCCCGAGGCCGGCATGATGGGCGCCACCGCGCGGCCGGTCTCGCCGGCCTATGCGGTGGCGGTCAACCCGGCGGCCCTGGTCAACTACGAGCGCCGTACCGAGGGCTTTACCTTCGCGGTGGGTGTCGGTCGCACCGAGGTCAACAGCCCGGCGGTAGGCTACAGCGACAAGTCTGATTTTATCGCCTTGGCGCCCGACTACGGTCTTGCCCTGGGGGGTGATGGCCCTTGGTACTACGGCTTCGCGGTGGCCGGCAGCGTTGGTTCCAGTAACAACTTTGACCCGATACCAGGCTTCGGCCCTGAAAAATTCTACGCCGAGTCGAGTATACTTCGCCTGGGGCCGGCCGTGGCCCGTCGCCTGCGCGACGACTTGTCGGTGGGCTTCGCTATCACTCCGTTGCTGGCCTACCTGCGCGCGCATTACCCCACGCCGCTTGGCTCCACGCGCTACGTCATGCGCGGCACCGGCATACAGGCCAACGGAAGCGTTGCCTGGCAGCCGCGTGAAGGCTGGGATCTCGCGGTGGCCTTGCGCACTCCGGGCATGATCTGGTTGGACGGCTCAGCGCCGTCGCCCTCGGGAAGGCAGGACCTGGACCTGCAGTTGCAGATGCCGGCGCAGGCTTACCTGGGCTCGAGCTGGTCGCTGGGCGAGCGGGCGGTGCTGCACTCGGCCGTTCGGTGGACCGGCGCCGACTCCATGGGCAGGTCGGAAATCCACTTCGCCGAAACTCCACAGCTCGACGCGCCCTTCGTGCCCGGCGGCACCGACGAGTGGCGGTACTCTCTTGGCGGGTCATACCGCGTGAGCGAGAGCTGGGAGCTGCGCAGCGGCGTGGGCTACGCCAACCCCATCGTTTCAGACGAAGGAGTGAGCCCCCTGCTCATGGACGTGAGCGACTGGAAGGTAAGTGTGGGCGCGGGCCTGTACCTGGACGACCTGCGCGTGGACTTCGTGTTCGGCTACGGCGTGCCCGACGACAGGAACATCGATGCATCCGAAGCGCTCATCATTCCCGGCACCTACCGCATGGGCGGTAATTTCATAGGCCTGGGCCTGGAGTGGGAAGGCTGACCAGGTGAAACTCGACCCGGTGAAACTCGACCCGGTGAAACTCGACCCGGTGAAACTCGGCCCGGGTCAGGCGTAGCTCGTTGGAAATTCGGCCGCCGCGTTGAAAAACCTCTGCAGGCTTTCGTTGTAACGGTAGAAGGTGTCCACCTCGAGCTGGTCCGGCCCGGTCACCAGCATCGGGTCGTCGGGAAAGGTCAGGTAGTTGAGCGTGTGCTCGAGGTCGGGGCTGCCGTTGTCACGGATGTTGTCTATCATCTCGCGCCAGGTCTCGAGCGATGCTTCGAGCACGAAGTGCGACGCGCTGGCCTCTTCTATCGAAGCCAGTTCGCGCACCTTGTCCGCGCCGTAGTCTTCGAAAACGACCTCGAAGAACTTCTCTCCCTCGTCCTCGCCCGTGCCCTGGCTTGCGCCGCCCGTGACCTTGACAACCATCGTGCAGTCGGTAGCGCCCAGTTCACGGTAGGTCGCCTCCTGCTCACCCATCAGGCTGACCAGCCCGCGGAACCAGTCCTCGGACGGAAACAGTATTGCCTTGTTCTTGCCCATCGTTGTTCTCCTCACGCCACGCCCGCTCTCTCGAGCAGGGTTTCGACCGAAAGCTCTGCAGGAATAACCATGCGCGATTCCCGCTCGAGGCCGGCTACCTTCAGGCGGTGCAGGTACTCGCGTATCTGCTTGCTGTACAGGAAGCCGATGCGCGCCATGCCCAGCTCTATGTTCTCGATGCCGCCACCGGCCAGTATGGCCCGGGGTTCTATGGTCTGCGGCTCCAGGGTCAGCCGGAAGATCGCCTGCTCGCCGGCGTCGAGTATGGAGTGAATTTCTCCTTCGCGTTCGGGGTGACGCTCGAGGAAGTACTTCAGGTGCTTGACTCCGTAGGCCACGTGGCGCGCTTCGTCCTGCATGCACAGGCGGAAAATCGTTTTCTCGACCTCGGTGGGCGCCAGGAATTCGCCGGTGCGAAACAGCGTGAGGATGAAACCTTCGCCGAAAATATGCATCAACGAACTGGCAGTCGTGTAGTCGTTCGCTTGCAGTATGGCGGCCAGCAGTTCTTCGGATGCGGGAGACGCCATGAGCAGGCCGCCGCCGTTGGCCAGCGCGCGCTTGCGGAACACGTCCATGTGGCGCGCCTCGTCCATGATCTGCGTGGCAAGAAACAGCTTGACCTCGTGGAAGTCGTGGTTGATGTGACACATCCACTTGGCCGGCATGTCGCCGGCCACGAACTCGACTTCGACGAAGCCCGTGCACATCTGGCAGACTGATTTTTCGATGTCGTCGGGGAGTTTCTCCAGCTTGTGCCAGGGCACGTCGGTAGTCGAGTTCCATTGGCGGTTGCAGGCTTCGTCGTAAAGGTGACGGGCGTTGTCTGACCACACTTCCGACATCTCGTTGAGCGTGTACATGTCGAGTGACGGCGTGTCGTCGGGCACCATGCAGCCGCGCGGGGCGAGGCTGCCGTGTGACGAGCCGTGTTCTGGCACCTGGTCGTAGTGGCCAGTTTCAACGTCGCACAGTGTAAGGCCGGTTTTTCCCGGCTTGACCTCGTGGCCCCAACCGGCGGGGTTTGAGTCCATCCAGTCCAGGTCAAAGTTGCCCCGGGCCATTTCCGACATGCGGTCGAGTCCTTCATTTACTACGGCGTTGTACATGATGATTTTCTCCTGTTTCCTGTGCGGGCCGCGGCTGTTTGCGGCGGGGTGCTTGTTGGTCCGAGCAACCCCCGTGCCAGTGTTCGCAGGGTAGCTGGGGTGTGGACGGCTGGTTGTGCAGGGCTGCTATTGCTGGTCTTTTCGGGCTTCTGTGCGCGTTGTGGAAGCGGTGTTTGGCAATCGCTATTCCCAACTCTGCCTCGCTGTGAGCGCTGGGCTTCCATAAAGTGGGAAGTTAGACTTTCTACTTTGCGCGGGCTTCTGCCTGTTCCGTGGTGAATTTCCAAGGGTGGGAGCAGCGGCAGGGTGGCGTATGCAGAAACGGGAATCTCCGGGCTCGAAATACTGAGGGTAGCTGTTTTTCTGCCCCGGGAGCCGACTCCCTCCGGCTGGCACAGGCGTTGCAAAAAACTCAGGTCTCATGAGTACACTCGACAATATGGCTAGCTCTCATTCGGGCGGCCAGCTACCTACTCGCACAGCGTGTGTGGGCGCGGTTGCCGGGTCTGCCGGTGCTTCGGTTGAACAGTCACCCATCGACCTGTCCGATCCCTCATCGTTTGCCGAGGGCTTTCCCCACCATTGGTTCGCCGCCTTACGACACGAGCGGGGTCTTTACTGGCAAGCCCAACGTGACGGCGGCGGTTTCTGGGTCGTCAGTCGTTATGGCGACCTGAAGGAAGTGTGCTGCAACCCCGAGCTTTTCTCTTCCCAGGTCGCCGGCGTGAGCGTTATTGACGCGGCGGCTGCCGACCCCTCGTTCACCCGTTCGTTGATGATCAACATGGACCCGCCGCAGCACGCCAAGTATCGCGCCGTGGTGGCCGGTCGTTTCAGTCGCCGGAAGCTGGGCAGTCTCGAGGCGTCCATACGCAGGCGGGCGGCGGAGATAATTGATCTCGCGGTGTCACGGGGCGGCTGCGAGTTCGTCAACGACGTTGCCGCCGAGCTGCCGATGCAGGTCATCTGCGAGTTGATGGGTGTGCCGCAGCAGGACCGTCGTTATCTTTACGGTCTGTCAAACCGCTTGATTGGCTTCGACGTCGGGTTTACGAATTCACCGGGCACGGCCCGTGGCGCGGCCATGGAAATGCACGCCTACGCCCAGCAGATGGCCAACGAACGCAGGAGACGGCCCGGCGACGACCTGATGAGTGAGTTGCTCACGGGCAGCGTTGACGGCGAAAACCTGACCGACGAACAGTTCAACGCCTTCTTCCTGCTGCTGGTGATCGCGGGCAACGAGACAGTGCGCACCGCGGCGTCTAACGGGATGCACCTGCTGCTCCAGCACCGCGAGCAGTACCACGCGCTGGTGGCCGACCCCTCGCTTCTGCCCGCTGCCGTGGAAGAAGTACTCAGGTACGAACCGCCGGTGATGCAGTTCGGGCGCAGCGCGACCAGGGATACCGAGCTGGCGGGTACGCACATAAACGCGGGTGACAAGATCACCGTCTGGTACCCGTCGGCCAACCGCGACGTTGATTTTTTTGAAGACGCCGATCGGTTTGATACCGGCCGGGCCAACAATCATCACCTCTCGTTCGGTGTAGGCGAGCACGTCTGCCTGGGCTCAAACCTGGGTCGCATGGAGCTGAAGATTTTTTTCGAAGAGCTGGTGGCGCGTGCACCGGTAGTGTCGTTGGCTGGCAGTCCGCAGCGAGCGAGTTCAACCTTTATAAACGCGATCAAGCAGTTGCCGGTTCGGTTTTTCTGACCCGCGCAGGCCAGGCCTACGACCTTTTAGCCATATGACACAAGGTCTGCCCCCCCCAAAAAAAAAAGGTACGTCTTCCCATTCTCAGGGGAGGGTGGCGATGAGGCTGTCGACGGCCGAATCGTGACCCGCCGACTGGCAGTCGGCCAGCTCGACGGTGGTGGTTGAAGCGGCACAGCTCCAACCGGGTACCGCTGCCGCGGCCAAGGCCGCCACCTGGGCGTCGCTGCACTTCTTGCCCACGCCGCTGTCGAGCTTGTCGAGCAGCTTGGCCAGCTTGCTCATAGCCTTTGAGTCAGGACAGGAGTCGACCTTTCCGTTGTCGCGCTGGGCGAGACACTTGGCCAGGGTTTTCGCGCGCCCCGAGCCGTACTTAGAGCCGGCCTTGCCCAGGCCCTGCTGGCAGCGGGCCAGCGATTGGTCGGCCATCGCACTGCTGGCAGTGGCGTCTGCGAACTCAAGGTCGAGCATACTGTCGGTGGCCGTGTCACCGGCGATGACGAGGCAGGCCGCCACCTGGGTGGCGGTGGTAGTCGCAGCGCAGTCGCCGGCCAGTCCCACCGCGGCCAGGTCTTCGCTCGAGCAGGCCGCGTCTACGCGGTCGACCGACAGCTTGCCGGCAGCGCGGTCGAGCTTGTCCTGTGTCCTGGCGTCGGGGCAGGGACCGAGCGTCTTGCCGCGGTTGACCCCGTCCAGGCACTTGCCCATGGTTTTGACGGCAGAACCCGGGTACTTCGTCATCAGCTTGCGGAGTTTTTTTGCGCAGCCGGCCGAGTCGCCGCCTCCGCCGGGCCCCGGACCAGGCCCGCCACCGGGCGTGCCGCAGGGGTTATCCACCGCGGGTCCCACGCCGGGCGCGTAGCTGCCGTCGGGCAGCACGTTGGGAAGGGCGTAGCCCTGGGCGGTCAGGAGATTGGTGATGGCGGGGTCGCCCGACTGCACCTGCGCGGGCGTGGCCAGTTGCCACTCGGCCACTATATCGCCGGGGCGTCCGGGCGCCTGCTGGCCTCCCAGCAGGGAGGTCAATGCCCAGTAGATGTACTCGGTAGCCATGCAGCGGTAGTCGCAGGTCGGGTCGTCGTAGGTGTACCAGGCGCCCGAGGGGTAGTTGCCGCCAGGTGGCAGTGCGCACTGGCTGTTGCCGTTGCAGTTGTCGTTGCCACCTTCTTCAAAGTGCCCACCGCGCGCGGTGTCCATGGCCAGCGCGAGGGTCGAACCCGGCTGCTCGCCGAACACCGAGGGATAAGTGTTGGCCCAGCCGATCGAGGTCACCAGGTGCAGGACTTCTTCAAGGGCGAAGTCGAACTGGTTGGTCGAGCCGGGATAGCCGATCACGGTTTCGGATGCGTAGAGGTCCTGGAAGGTGAGCGAATCCATGAGCGCGTCGTCGTTGAAGGCCGAGTTGGCGTCGTTCTCGTTGGCGAACATGAATATCGACGCGTCGGTGGCCACCATCGTGGCCAGCACCGCGGCGTCGTCGGCCACGCCGTCCTCGTCGTTGTCGAGGTACTGCGCCATAACGGCGGCCGCGTGTTCGAGCTTGGCGTCGCTCACCGATGGTGTGGCGAACAGGTGCACGCCCATGACGTTGACGTAGCGTTCAAAGTAATTTGCAGTCACCGCGGCCGGGCAAGCCTGGCCGTGCGCGGTATTTACGGCGGCGGGGGTAAGCAGGCCGAGGTTCACGACGAGGGTCGCGGCCAGCGAGGCTCTAAAAAAACACAGTCGAGCTGTTGAGTTTTTCATGGCGGCGTAGCAGGGAACAGTAAAAACTGGCACATCGCCAGGCTTCTGTCCAGACATAAATACTCGCACCCCCCGGAAGGGGGCGTTACAGCATGCTGCCGAATCCCGCCCCGCCAGGAGCCTCACCGGCGCCTCCCTGTCAGCGGATGCGCAGGATGGGGGTAAAGGTAACAACGACCGCTATGGCCACCGCCATCGCGGCGCTCAGGATGCCGCAGGCGGCCAGCGGCCCCCATCGCTCTGCGAGCAGGCCGCAGAGCAGGGTGCCCAGCGGTGTCGACCCCATGAATCCCATGGAGTAGACCGACAGCACGCGGGCCCGGTGGGTTTGCGGCGCGCCCTGTTGGAATATCGTGCGGCTGCAGTTGATGTTGACGGCGGCGCCCAGGCCCCAGGCCGTCACTACCACCAGCATCAGCTCGAAGGGCAACCCCAGCGAAATGAGCGCCAGGAAGACGGTGCCCGTAACGAGCGCACACACCAGTGCCAGCCCCTTGCGACGTATGCCTCCCCTGGCCAGCAGCAAGAGCGAGCCAGCGATTGTGCCCAGCGGAAAACACATCGTGAGCAGGGCCAGCTGGGCCACGTCTCCGCCGTAGTAGTCGCGCACCAGCAGGGGGAAAGCGACGATGTAAGGGCCGATGAAAAAAATGCCCACGCTGGTAGTCAGCGCGAGTACGCTCAGCAGCGTCGGCGAATGGTAAACCTCGCGTAAGCCTTCGCGTATTTCGGCCAGGGCACTCGTGGCAGTGCCGTCGTCCGACGCCGAGGTGCTTTCGTCTTTCTCGCGGTCACGGTTCCCGCTGCCGGGCAAGCGCAGCAGCGGCAGCACGCCCAGCAGCAGCACGGCCGACTGCAGTGCGAGCGCGTTGGCGGTTCCCATCCAGCGCGCCAGCCCACCGGCGGCCGCGCCCAGCGCGTGGCCACTCCACTGCGTGAGCGTCAGCCCGGTAACCGCGCGCATGAGGTCGCCGCCCGATACGTCGTTGAGCAGCGCATCGCGTGACGGCAGCACGAAGGCCACGGCCACTCCCATGCAGGCGGCAAACACGAAAACCGCCGCCAGCGAGAGCTTGCCCAGGGCCACCACCACGGCCAGCGCGGCCACCACCAGGCCCGCGCCCGTGTGTGATATCCACAGCAACCGGCGCCGGTCGTGGCGGTCGGCCAGCACTCCCCCCGGCAACAACAGCAGCAGCGAGGGCAGCATGGCTACCGATTGCACCAGCCCGAGCACCGCGGCGTCGGCACCCAGCTCGCCCACCACCAGCCACGACAGCAGCACCGACTGCATGCCCCAGGCCGTGAACCAGCTTGCCGCACCGGCAATAAACAAGCGGTAGGATTGGCGTGGGGCCGGCACCCGTGCATTGTATGCGTCGCGCGCCCACCGCACCACGCCGCGTCTGTAATACCGCTAGCAACTGTGCAGGACCCACGTCATAGAGCCGCCGCATAAACATCACCCCGGCAACGCGCACCCCGCTAACGACAGAGACCGCCCGGGTGGTCCCTACGCCTGCTACGTGCTGGGCGTACTCGTACTCGTTTACGTTTTTAATTTTCTTGACCGGCAGGTGCTGGCCATCCTCGCCGAAGACATCAAGGCCGACCTCGGGTTGGGCGACTCGCAGATCGGTTTTCTTTACGGCACCGCCTTCGCGGTTTTCTACGCCGTGTTCGGCATTCCGCTTGGCCGCCTGGCCGACGTGTGGGTTCGCCGCACTGTTATATCCCTGGGCCTGGCGACCTGGAGCCTGATGACGGCTGCCTCGGGGCTGGCCGGCAACTTCGCCCAGCTGGCCGGCGCGCGCATAGGCGTGGGTATTGGCGAGGCCAGCGCGTCGCCGTCGGCATTTTCGCTGCTATCGGACTGGTTTCCGCCCGAGCGTCGCGCCACGGTTATGGCTATCTACTCAAGTGGCCTCTACATAGGCGCGGGCCTGGGGCTTTACGTGGGCGGGATGGTGGTGGACAACTGGAACCAGGCCTGGCCCGATGGCAATGCGCCGCTGGGCCTGGCCGGCTGGCAGGCGGCGTTCATGGTTGTGGGCATGCCCGGCCTGTTGCTGGCGGTCTGGGTACGTACGCTGAGAGAGCCGCGCAGGGGAGCCGCGGACGGTCCTTCGGCCGCCCAGGCCGCGGCCGAAGGGCTCGCCGGCGAAGAAGAACGCCCCGGCCGCGTGCTGCTCAAGGAGTTGGCCAAGGTGCTGCCGCCTTTTGCCGTGTTGACCCTGGCGCGGGCGGGGGCTTCGCGCGCCATGCTCCTGGGCAACGCGGCCACAGCCGCGGGCCTGGCCATGGCGGCCTGGCTGCTCACGCTGTGGCTGGGCGACCCGGTGCAGTGGGTGGCGCTGGGGGTAGGCGTGTACGCGTCGGCCTGCTGGGTGCAGAACCTTGCGCTGGGCGACCCGGTGACTTTCTCCACGATTTTTCGAGCGCGTTCCCTGCGCACGGCCGTGCTCGGATTTTCGTTGCTGTCGTTCGGTAGCTACGGCGCGGGGTTCTGGGTGGTGCCCTGGTTCCTGCGCAACTTTGACCTGTCGGCGGGCGAGGCTGGCAAGACGCTGGGACTTATTGCCGCCGTGGGGGGCTGGGCTGGTGCCACCTTCGGGGGCCTGGCCGCCGACTGGTGGCGTGCGCGCAAACCCCAGGGGCGCTTGTACTTTGCGGTGGTGGCGGCGCTGCTGCCGCTGCCCTTCGTTGTGGCCATGGTGCGGACCGACTCGCTCACCATGGCCTACGTTTTATACGTGGGTGCGGGGACGGCCAATGGATTGTGGCTGGGAGCTGCGGTTTCCACGGTGCAGGACCTCGTGTTGCCGCGCATGCGGGCGGTGGCCTCGGCCGTTTACCTGTTGATGCTCACCTTCATAGGCCTGGCCATGGGCCCTTACACCGTTGGACGGATGAGCGAGGCAAGCGGTGATCTCGGCCACGCAATAGAACTGTGCCTGCTGGCCAACCTGGTTGCCATAGTGTTGTTCCTGCTGGCGTCGCGAGGGCTGGTGGCAGACGAAGACAAGCTGGCCGCACAGAAGGCGCAAGCAGCAGGCGCGGCCTGAGCCGCGTCAACCGCGTGCCCGGGGCAGGCAGTCGTCAGGCTACCTGGTCAAACTCGCCGACGTTGGCCTCGCGCGGCTCATCGATATCGGCCACGCCGTCCTCGAACTCGGGCAGGTCACCGAGCGGCACCAGTTGCGGGCTGCGTCCTATGCTCAGGCGGCGGCTGGGGTAGGCGCGGGCGAGGCGCTCGCGCAGGTAGGTGGCGTCAAAACCCATTACCTCGCAGACGTTCTCAAAGGAGTACAGCCACTCGCGCTCGTCGTCGTCTATCCACTCGCGCGCGCTCTGGTACTCGGCGCGGCCGCGCGGATCGCGGGCCAGCGCGAAGCGGCGGTAGCGGTCCAAGGCGTCTTCGAGCACGGCAAGCATCAGGCGGCGCTCGCCGGTGAGGTTGTCGCCCCCGCCCACCAGGGCCATGTACTGGTCGGGCAAAAGGCAGTCTGATTCAAGTATGCTGTTTCCGGTCATTATCGCTCTCTCGTTATGTTACTGAGCCTGTTGCCATACCGGCTGCTCGCTCACCCCCGATCAGGGGGGTTACAGCCCCATCCGGCCTTTCGGCCCTCGAGGCATTGGCGAGCTTCCGGCTCCACGAACAATTCTATGACGGGAGCATGGGACGTTTATTCAGCAATCAGGCGCAGTTGGGGACCTTTTTAGGTTTTTTTCGTGGTTATACCCGCTAGGGGGAGTGACAGGCAGGGCGGGGGTAGTGTAGCCTCGATCGTATCGGCGTGGGGGCGGGCCGGGGACAGTACTCGGAAGGCCGGCAGTAATTTGCAGCCACGCCTTTGCCGCCGATGACAGGGTTATCGTAGGGGGTTAGTATGTTGGCTTATAAGGGAATCTCGTTGGGCTTTGGCCTGGCTCTCGTTGTTTTTCTATTCGTGGTCCAGCCGGCCAGTGCGCAGATACTGTGCAGCGGCGGTACTTGCACTGGTGGTGTGGCCGACGGGTTTTCCACCAGCAACGCTGAGTGCCCCAACAATTGCCCGGCCGTTACCGTTCCTCCCTACCCGATCGCTTTCTCTGCATGTTACGACGAGGACCATGCAGACAGGCATTTTTGCGAAAGTTTCCAGGTCCAGGAGCCCTTCTGTGACTGCACGATCACCATTCCCATAGAGACTCGGGCACCTGGCACAAACTGCAACGATGCCGTCAGCCTGGGATGGACCGGCAGCACTTTTTACTGGAGTGAGGATATTTCGAATATAATCAACAACGACCCTGTCTTCGATAGCACTTACTGCAAGACCGGCAACGGTTGTAGTTCAACCTGGGAAACGGGCCAGACGAGTTCTGGTGGGGTCTGTTGGGAAGAGGATTTCTGTGGCTCTAGCACCTGCCTTGGCGTGGACAAAACGGCCACGCTTACCCTGGACTGCAGTGCGCTGTTGGCCCCCCAGGGCCAAGGGGTCTCGACCCAGAGTTTGTTCAATCTCATCCCTAGTTTCGGAGCTGCCGGCTCCGTACTCCAGGTCAGGGTTCAGGATGACACCGCCTTAGACTACGTACAGTTCGACTACACCCCCGGTGTTCTTGATGCGGCCACCGGGGCTTGCTGCGGCGACGGCGTTCCCGACACGGGTGAGTGCTGCGATGATGGCAACAACGTCAGTGGCGACGGTTGCGACGAGTTCTGCCAGTGCGAGGAGTATTGCGGCGACGGCGTCCAGAACGGTAACGAGGACTGCGACGGTGCCGACCTTGGTGTTTGCCTTGTTGGGCCCTGCCAGCCCGATTGCACCTGTCCCGATCCCGTCTGCGGTGACGGGGTGCTTGACGCTGGTGAGTGCTGCGATGATGGCAACAACGTCAGTGGCGACGGTTGCAGCGCGGATTGTGGTTGTGAGGCCAACCACCTTCAGTGCTACAAGATGAGAGACGGGCATAAGTTTAAAGCAATCGTTGATCTTGACTCGCCACAGTTCGGCCTCGCCGACGGGTGCAAGGTTAAAGGGAAGGCCAAGTACTTCTGTGTACCGGCCGTGAAAACGGTAAGGGAAATTAACGGCCAGGTGCCCTCA
This sequence comes from Pseudomonadota bacterium, assembly GCA_014382245.1. Classification (GTDB taxonomy): domain Bacteria; phylum Desulfobacterota; class Binatia; order UBA1149; family UBA1149; genus UBA1149. The sequence continues at coordinate 18,842 of JACNKC010000029.1, forward strand.
CTCTTGCCTGTGACTGGCGGCGAGCTTGACAGGGATTACTTCTGTTACATGACAAAGTGCAAGGTCCAGCCCCCAACTGCTCAGATTGCGGCTGACCAGTTCGCCGAGCGCAACATCGGGCTTATCAAGACCTCCATGATGTGCGTTCCCGCGATCAAGACGACATCCTGCGAAAAATCCGGTGCTCCACAGTGCTTTGGTCTTTGCGATGACCCGGACCTGGAATGTCTGGAATCAGCATCGGCAGGCTGCATATGCCAGTAGTGCACTATTGGCAGTGACGTCAGCGTCCGTGGTGCCCGCCGCCCCGTCAGGCGGCTCGGTTCGAGAGCCAGCCCTAGCCGCGGCGCAGGAAGGCTGCGATCAGGCTGGCCAGGTGGGCCATCTGCATGAGTAAAAGCGCTTTCAGTGACATCGTGCTCCCCCCTTCGTGCTCCACGACGCAGAAACTCGTTCACCAGTATCGCTGCGGCGCCGGTGAACGAACACTATTCACGACGCCTACTAGTTATAAGTAATCGGTGCGGCGGCTGTCAATAGCGTGTTTATGCTATGCCGCGATAGAGTTCGGGTGCAGTTTGCTCAAGCGTCGTGTGGCCGGGTGATAATAGTTGCGGGTGGTTGGACACAGAGCACCACTTGTTGATAGCCTTGGCCCATGCGCCGCGTGCCAGGCACTGCTGACCCTTCTGCGACTGCATCGCTCGACGATGACGGCGCCGCTCCAGCCGTGGCTACCGTGGTGTTGGTGGAAGACCAGGAATCAATGCGCGGGCACATATCTGCCGCCATTGATTGTCATCCGGGGCTCAAGTTGTCGGGAGTGGCCGCGAGTTGTGAGGATGCGCGTCGAGTGCTCGACCGTTGCAGCCCCGATGTGCTGCTCACCGACCTCGACCTTCCCGACGGCAGCGGCATTGAACTCATTCGCGAGGTGTGCGGGGCGCAAAGCAAGACCCAGGCAATGGTGATCTCGGTGTTCGGCGATGAGGGCAGCGTGGTGGGCGCCATAGAGGCTGGCGCCACCGGCTACCTGCTCAAGGACGAATCGTCGCAGGAGATAGGCGAGTTGGTGCGGCAGCTTGTAGAGGGTGGTTCGCCCATCAGCGCTCCCATAGCGCGTCACCTTTTGCTGAGATTTCAACAGCCTTCGGTCGCGCGGCCTGGCGGGCAGGATCCCCCGCCCGATCTGGTGGCAGACTCGCTTTTAACCGACCGCGAGCAGGAGGTGCTGACGATGATCAGCCGTGGATTCAGCTTCATGGAAATCTCCTCGGAGCTCGAGATCTCGGGCCACACGGTTACCTCGCACGTGCGCCACATCTACAAGAAGCTCAACGTTCATTCGCGCAGCGAGGCGGTATACGCCGCGGCGCGTAAGGGCCTGGTCGAATTCGAATAGTGGTGCGCTCGCGCTGCTTGCCAGCAGGGTGGCCAGCCCCTAGGGTCTGGGGCAATGGCGCGGAAATTGACCAGGCGCGGTACCGTAGCTGCGCTTCTCGCCTGCTGCGTGGCGGCGCTGCTGCTGGCCTGCTGCCTGCCGGCGGTGTCTTCGACGGCATCTTTCACCGCGTCGGGTATACATATCTTCGACAGCGCGCGCTTCGTGCTCGCCGACGACGAGCTGCCCCCCGACCCAGCTCAGTTTCCACTGGGGCAGGACGTTACGCTGCCCGACGAGTGGGCCACCAGTCGCCCGGGAACAACGGGGGTGGGCTGGTACCGCTTCGAGTTGCAGGGTCCCGTCAGCCGGGCCGGCCAGCGTTGGGCGGTTTACCTGCCGCGGGTGGACTCCAACGCGGCGGTGTTCGTCAACGGAAGGCCGCTTGGCGTGCTCGGCTCGAGCGTGCAAGCTGGCGCCCGCAACTGGAACCGCCCGCTCTACTTTCCGCTGATTTCGTCGGAGTTGTCGGCTCCGCTTAACACGATCGACATACGACTGGAGACCCGCGGGTCGCTCAACGCCGGCCTGGACGCGCCGCTGCTGGGGCCCGACCGCGAGCTGGGGCCGGTGTTCCGGGCCCGCTACCGCAGGCAGGTAACAGCGGCGCAGGTGAGCACCACCGCGGGCATAGTCATGGTCGTGTTGTTCGGCGTCATCTTCCTTTTCGGGGTGCGAGACCGGGTGTACGGCTACTTCGCCCTGGTCGCTCTTGCCTGGACGTCGGTCAGTCTTAACTATCACCTGCAGTTTCCGCCGCTGTCGTTCTGGGCCTGGAAGCACCTCATTCACGCGTCGCTCGACTGGTTTGCGGTGTTCTTCGTGTTCGCGGTGTCGCACCTGGTCGACCGCAGCGGGCCGCGGCAGGAGCGCGCGCTGCTGCTGTTCGGGCTGGCCGCCACGGTTGCGCCGCTGCTGGTTCCGCGGGCCGTGTTCTTCGACGTGACCAGTGCATTCCACGCCGGGTCGCTCGCGCTGTCGGCATACTGCCTGTGGATGGTCGGGGTGAGCAGGCACCGCCTTTCGACCGTCGAACTGGTGATTTACGCGGTCACCGGGGTGCTGCTGGTGGCCCTGGTGGGCTACGACTTCACGGTACAGGTCGGCCTGCGTCCTGCCGCGGGGGGCAGGGTCATGCAGTTCGCGGGCGCGCTGACCTGCGTGGGCTTTGCCGGCGCCCTGTTGATGCGCTTTGCCCAGACCTATCGTCTCGCTGCAGCGGCCAACGTGGAGCTCGAGCGGCAGGTCAACGACAAGCGCGCCGAGCTGGAGAGCAACTACCGTCGCCTGCTCGTGCTCGAGAACGAGAGGGTAGTGGGCGTCGAGCGCGAGCGAATCATGCGCGAGATGCACGACGGCGTGGGCAGCCAGCTGGTGTCGGCCCTGGTCACTCTCGAAAAGGAGGGCCACGCACTCGGGCCTGTTTCGGATGGGCTGCGCTGGGCGCTGACCGACATGCGGCTGGTGATCGACTCGATGGATCCCGCGGTCGACGACATACCCACGCTGCTGGTCGGGGTTGATCATTCCGTTTTCGTTCGCCAGCCGACGCAGGAACTCGA
>JACNKC010000031.1 GCA_014382245.1 Pseudomonadota bacterium
CCCAGATCAGGCAGTGCGGAGTGCTGCTGAAAATAGACGGCGTGCGCGACACGTAGCGGACGTCTTCGTGGCGGGTGAGGACCCAGAAACCGGGCCCGTCGGGCTCGTCATGCCAGAATACCGGTGCCTCGCGTCTGAGCAGGTCGTAGGCCTCGTGGGGCTGTCCGGCCAGGAAGTTGTCTGGATTATAAAGGTCAACGTCGGATAGCTGCATCAGATATACCTCCGCCGGCCGGCGTCACCCCCAAACAGGGCCCCGGATCCCGGGGCGTGGTGCCGCTTGTTGGAAAACGCTGCCCGACTGCCCACTGACATATGTCAGTGACATTTGTCAGTCAAATAGGTCAATTTTTTCTGCACAACCGCGGCATCGGGCCGACATATGGTCAGCCTGCCAGCCTTGAGCCGGCGTCAACCAGCGCCTCGGCCGCTGCCACGAAAACGGCTGCATCCGAATAACGCTGGGCGTGCACGACGCGGGTAACCCCTACTGCCGCAAAGCCTGCGAGCTGGTCTAGCGCTTGTGCGGTGTCGCCTAACTCCAGCCCGGTGATGAGGGCAACCTCGGGATCGGGGTGGCCGGCCGCCGCCGAATCACGACGAAATGTTTCTACCTGGCCGGCCAGTTTGGCGGGATCAGATCCCATGGGCATCCAGCCACCTCCAAAACGAACCGCACGCTCCAGGGCCTTTGGCGAGTTGCCGCCCACGAACAGCGGCGGCGCGGCCGGGCGCGGCCTGAACAGCAACGGCTGTCCGTTAGACTCGACCTCGTCGTTGTCAAAGCAGCTCGCAATAAAAGAGAGGGTCTCGTCCGTCACCGCGCCCCGGCGATTTCGCGGCACACCCACCGCGCGGAACTCTGCTTCCATCCAGCCCGCTCCAACGCCGAACAGCATACGGCCACCCGAGAGTTCCTGTATGGTCGCCACCCACTTGGCCGTCGGCAGGGCCGGACGGTAGGGCAACACCAGCACGCCGGTGCCCAGGTGTATGCGCTCGGTCAGCCCGGCCAGCCACGCCAGCGTGGCCAGCGGGTCAAGATAACGACCGTTGGAGCCCTCGGCGTCGTCGGGCGGGATGGCTATATGATCGGCAAGCCACAGGTCGTCCAGGCCTGCCGCCTCTGCCCCCAGCGCACAGTCGCGCACGGTATCGGGCGCCGAAGCGTCTCCCATGTTGCGCAGGTAGAGCCCCAGCTTCATGGCCATCAGGCAAGCGCCACGGTGGCCGAACAGGGAGTGACCGGACCTTCCTCGGTGGCAATAATCACCTCGACATCGACCAGGCGCTCGCCGTCCTGCTCGTAGCGCTTCGTGACTCGCCCGGTAATTATCATGTCGTCTCCAGCGCAGACGTTGCCACGCATCGACACTCGAATTTTTTTGATCTCGGCCTCCGGGCCGGCCCAGTCGATGAGGTAGCGGTCGACCATGCCCAGGTTGAACGGCGTGTTAACGAACACGTCGCGCGTGCGCGAGCGCTCCTGCGCGTACTTGCTGTTTGAGTGCTGCGGCGAGAAATCGCGCGTGGCCGAGGCCAGGTACACGCAGCGGCTGAAAGTTATCGGCATGCGCAGCTCGGGCAGCTCCTGCCCCTCGCTCACGTCGGCCCACGCCAGCGTGCGGTACTCGGGCACCGAGTAGCCGTTCTTCTCCCCCTGCAATACTTCCTCCACGGCCGGGCTCCAGCCGCCGCCACCCTCGGCGGGCAACTCCACCTCGCCTCGCCCGTAGCCGAAGGCGTCCATCTTTTCGGTGATGACCAGCTCGCGGTCCTGGTTGCGATAGTAACGCTCCATTACCCAGAAGTGCCCCTCGCCCACGCGGGTCTTCTTCCACGGCGAGATCGACACCAGCCGCTGGCTCACGCTTATGCGGTCGCCCACGCGCGCGCGCACGCCGGTTTCAACCTCAATGTTGCTTATGATGCCAATGGGCAGGTCGAGCAGTTCTTTCACCTCGTAGTGAATATGGCGCTGCGGCTCGCCTTCGGACGGCGGCCACGGCCAGCGAAACTGCATGGTAAACGCCGTCATTATCGAGCCGAACGGCGCCACGCGCGCGTCGTGCCCGCGCTCACGCGCGTAGGCTTCGTCGAGGTAAAGTGGATTGCCATCCTCAAGCGTCTCGCACCAGTGGCGGATGAGGTAATCGTTTATCTCGAGGGGGGCCGGCACCGACTCGGACTCGATCGTGAGCTCGACGAGACGGTCCTGGTTGGTCTCAGGCAGGTAGTCGGGGACGTATTCTAAGTAGGCAACGGTCATGGTCGCGCAGACTAGCCGCCGCGCGCGGCTGTTCAAACAGTCCCGGGGTCGGCCGTGCCAGCGGTCAGCCCAGGGCCTTGCCCACGAAGTCCCCTATTGGGTCGAGTCCGCCCATGGCAAAGAAATGGTCGACGCCGTCGAGCACGCTCAGCCCCGCGCTCACCGGGCCGGGCAGCGACTCCAGCAACGCCTCGAGCTCGGCGACCGGCGCGTACTCGTCCTTAGCGCCCACCAGTACGTGAACCCCGGCTGCCAGGGACTCCAGGTCCAGCCCGGCCAACAGGGCCGGGGGCGGTGCCACCAGCAGCAGCTTACCGGAGAGGCCGAGGCTTGCCGCCAGTTGCAGCATGGACACTGCGCCGAAGGAGTAGCCAGCGAGTAACACCGCTTGCTCTTCTACCAGCGGCAACGATCCCCCATCGCGAGCGAGACCACGAGCATAAGTCAGCACCGCTCGACAGTCGGCCACTCCCTGCTCCGCGTCGCCGGAGGCGTCGCGCCGCCAGTTGAACCGCAGCGTGCCCCTGCCCCTTGTCCTCAGGGCTGAGCACAGGGCCACCACTACCGGGTTGTGCATGTCGCCGCCGTAAAGCGGGTGCGGCGCGGCTACCGGCACTGGCGGGGCAGCGCCTTCATCTACCAGCAGTGCTTCAAGGCCGTCGATGCCGTTGATCGGTACGCGTAACGATTGCTCGCCCGCGCTCAAGTCTCATCGTCCAGTGGCTGCAGGCCGTCGGCGCCACCCAGGCGAGGCAGGCCGTCGTCGGGCGTCACCGTCCAACCCGCCCGGCAGTCGAAGAACACGTGGGCCTGTGGTTCGGGTAAGGAACGTGCCGGCAACGAGTCGTTGTCTATCGCGGTCAGCACGACGTCGATCGTATCGGGTTCGGTGCTGATGTCGCAGAACAACTGGCTGCCGCAGCTGGAGCAGAAGCTGCGCCGCCCCTTGTCCGATGACTGGTACTCGGCCAGCAGCCCGGCACCCTCCAGGACACGCAGGTCGCGCTTGGCCACGCCGACCCAGGTTACATATGCCGCGCCGTGCGCGCGCCGACACATAGAGCAGTGGCAGTGGCCGCAGTAGAGGGCGGGCAAGCTGACTTCAAAGCGGACGGCACCGCATAAACAAGCGCCTTCCATCACGGCGGTTTCAGGCGGCCTTGTCGCCCGCAGCGCCGGGGGCGCGGCCGAGCCGGCGGCAGTGAATGCGGTAGTCAGACTCCGAGCACTCGCCCGTGCCCAGCTCAAAGTGCCAACGGTGGCCCGGGCACACTATCTGTCCGTCCACGATGTCGGCCTCGGAGAGATCGGAGCCGGCGTGCGGACAAAAGCGTTGCACCTCGTAACGGGCCCCCTCGTGTTCGAGCTCAAAGGTGGTCGTAGGCGTGTCCTCAAGCCGGGACTCGCCGGCAGCGATAGCCTGCAAGGCAGCCTGGTTGGCCATCTTGAGAAAGGTAAACAGGTGCTGGTTGTAGCGGTCCGGATCGCGACTGGCCTTGAAGCGCAGCGACAGCAGCAGGTCTTCCCACGAGAACTCGCCGCGCAGCACCTGCTCGACGTTGCGAGCCTCGAACTCAAAGTGATACGTGCACTGCTCGCCCTCGTGCGGGTAAACGAGTTCGCCCTTGTTGTCGTCACGAAAGTCGACGACCCAGCTGCCACCGTTCGGGCCGGTCACGTTGAACAGCACGCGCATGTTTATGCGGGCCAGGAAGAACGGGTTGCGGCGCAGCAGCGGCACCATGTGGCGACGAAAGCGATCGTACAGACCCGGCTCGGCGTCGGGTATGGCGGCGAGCACCTCGCGCACGAGAGCCTGCTTTTCAGCCTTGTGGGCCTCGTAGTAACTGCGGCGGTCGCGCTCGTAGTCAAAGTCGGCGTAAGCCGGCTCGCGCTCTATCTCGTAACCCTGGGTAGACAGCCGCAGGCGGTCGCCCGGCTTCAAGACCTCTGCCGGGATGCCGGCAGCCTCAAGGTGCTCGGCGGCCGTGGGGTGGGTGGGAAACATGGAGTCCTCGTCTACAAAGTGCTGCGCAAGGTCTTCGTCAAAGAAACACGGGGGTCCGGCAAAGGGAATGGCCAGGCGCGGGGCAAGCGCCTGGGCGTCCTTGGCAAACGATTCAACGGCCGACAAGCGGCGTGCGGCACGCAGCGGCCGCTTCTGCTCCTCGTCGTAGCAGGTGTAGGTGAGCGGATACCAGATGGCCGGTGACGCCTGCCCAAGCAACACGTCCATGCCGCGCTCGCGCATCTTGTCGAAATCCAGCGCCGAGTTGGCATCGTTGAGATTGAGAATACGCAGGTCGCCGGCGGTGATGTAGGCGCACGAGTCAAACCAGTGCGGCGCGCAGTTCTGCTTGGGCACCTCGACCTCGACCACGAAATCCGGCGCCAGCTCCCAGGATTCGAAATCGTCGAACTCGTACACGTTTTCAAAACCCAGATCGTGCAGCTTGCGCACGATGAGCCGCTTGTGAAAACGCCCGGTGATCATCGGCGTGTCCTTGGGCAGTTGAGCAAGGAACCAGGGATCGTAGTGGTCGGGGTGCTCGTGCGAGACGTAGACCGCGTCCGGAGTGAGCAGGTGGCCGAGTTCCTTGTGCGGATACTCCGGGTACTGGAACCAGCTGGCGTTGTAGGCACCCGCCGGTGACATCCACGGGTCGCAGAGCAGCTTCTTGCCGCCGTACTCGACCGCGAGGCCCGCGTGTCCGAGATACTCTATTACTGCGTCGGCCACTTGCCTGCCCTGGAGCCCCAATGCCCACGGGCCCGAGAATGTAGTATTGTTAAGGGCTTAGCTGACTTCAGTCAAGGGTCTGAATGCCGTTGACTCCCGGTTTCAGCTCAACTTGTCTAAATAGGCGCCGCGCGGCAAGCGGCAGCAACCGGACTGCCCACCCCCCTTGCAGAGGGGCCACCCCCCGCCTGCGACACGAGTCCCCGGGGATCGAGCCCTCACGCCTCGCCGCGCCCGGCGAGCAGACCCTGCAGCACCAGCTCGGTAATAACGTCGGCCGTCCGCTTGGGCGACTCGCGCGCTATTTCGGCCACCTCGGCCCGGGCAAACTCGCGCCCGAGGCTGCCCAGCACGTGGGCTACCGCGGCCGTGTCGACAGGCGTGATCTGCTTTTCGGCCACCGCACGGTCGAGCAGGCTGCGCGCGACCGCCACGATGTATGCCTCGTGGTCGGCAAACAGCCGCAGTGCACCAGCCACCCGCGCAAAGTCTTCCGACATGGTAACGGCCTCGGGTTGCACCGCTTCGTTGGCCGCGCCCAGGTAAACCCTCAGTGCGTCTACGGGAGACATCGTCGCGTCGAGTTTTCCGACCGCCGCCCGGCCTATGCGCCGCAGCCGACGATCGACCACCGCAAGCAGCAGCTCGTCCTTGCTGGACGCGATACCGTAGAGCGTCCTGAGCGAACAGTTTACGCGCTCGGCCAGGCCGGCCATGGTGAGCTCGGCCACGCCGCCCCTGAGCAGTTGGGTTTCGAGTTCTTCGAGGAGATCGAGCTGGCGGGCGCTGAGCGCACGCTCGTCTTCTTTTGACAACACCGGCGGCGGCGCGCGAACTCCGGAAAACCGCAGCCGCCCCGACTCGTCGGCCGCGACGGCGGTCAAGCCAGTAGTTCCTCGGGCAGGTCGACCACGCGCGCGCGCAGCCACTCGCCCAGCCCCTTGGCCTGCGGATCCTGCCGGGTGGAAGCCGCCACGCCCTCCTGCAGCAAGCCGTGCACCACGAAGTTGAGCGAACGAAGCGCCGGCAGTCGGTAGCGCTCCACCTTGAGCTCGGCTGCCTCGGGCAGCAGTTGCTTGAACTTCTCGGTGGTAAGGAAACCATCGATCCACGCCCAGGCCGCGTCGCTGCGCGCAAACACGCCCAGGTTGGCGTTACCGCCCTTGTCACCCGACCGTGCGCCGTAGACTTCACCCAGCGCAGCGCGGCGGGTCGAGCCCCCCGGCACCACGGCTTCCGGTCCGGGTGCCGGAGTTACCTCTACCTCGGCACCGGGTATCACCGACGACACCTGCTGCGACTCACCACCCGGCAACACCAGCTCGGCCGGCACCATGTCGGCCGCCACGCGCGCCGCCTCCATGACACCAAAGGGACGCCCGCCGCCGGGACCGCCCACGCCGAAGAAGCCGGGAATACTGGCCAGCGCGATCTCTATGCCCGAGTTGGCAAAGGCGCGGCCGACTTTCTTTTCGTCTGGATCCTTGACGCTGATGCGCAACATGGCCACCGCCTCTTCGTTGGCGTCCGGGTCGTTGCTGTCGGTTCGCAGAAGGCTGGTGGAGGCGAAGGCAAAGTCTTCCGGCGAGTATGGGCAAGCGTTCCAGAAACCTTCTTCTACCAGCTTGGCCTTGGCCTCGATGTCCAGGCCGGTCAGGCACAGGTTCATGTCGTTGCGAAACCCACCCGCGCGGTTGATGCACACCTTCAGGGTCGAAGGCGGGGGCTCGCCCTGGGTGCCGTGCAGAAGCACGCGGTCGGGCGCCTGCTGCTCGATCTCTATTGTGTCAAAGCGCGTGGTCACGTCGGGGCCGAGGTAGCGCGGTCCACCGATCTCGTAGAGCAACTGCGAAGTGACGGTGCCCACCGACACTTCGCCACCGGTACCGTCGTGTTTGCCGATGACCGACGAGCCATCCTCGGCGATCTCGGCCCAGGGAAAACCTACGTCGAGCATCTGCTCGATCTCGGTAAAGAACGAGTAGTTGCCACCGGTGGCCTGGGCGCCACACTCGATGACGTGGCCCGCCACCACGGCGCCAGCCAGCTCGTTGAAGTCGTCGCGTTTCCAGCCGTGGTGCCAGGCCGCAGGGCCGCACACCACCGCCGCGTCGGTGACGCGGCCGGTTATTACTATGTCAGCACCCGCGTTGAGCGCGTCCACGATACCCCAGCAGCCAAGATAGGCGTTGGCCGTGAGAAAAGCCGACGCGTCTTCGATCGGGCGTTCGCTTTCGAGCTCGAGCAGGCTGCCGGCCTCGACCAGCTCGCCCACGCGGGGCAGCAGGTCGTCACCGCGCAGGTAGGCAATCTTAGGCGCCAGCCCGAGCTTGTTTGCGACCTCGGATACGGCCTCGGCGCAGGATTCGGGGGCAAGGCCGCCAGCGTTGGTGACAACCTTGATGCCCTTGTCGAGGCAGCTGCCCATCACCTGCTCCATCTGTGCCACGAAGGTGCGCGCGTAACCACCGCTGGGGTGCTTCATGCGCGTGCGCGCGAGGATGAGCATGGTGAGCTCGGCGAGCCAGTCGCCCGTGAGCACGTCTATGGGGCCACCCTCTACCATCTCGCGGGCAGCACTGAGGCGGTCGCCGAAAAAACCTGAGCAGTTAGCAATGCGTATTGGGGCAGCCATGATTGTTCTCCGTTGGGTCAGCCAGTCTTGTCGGCGTCGTTCTCGCCCGCGGCGGTCTCGTCACTGGTAGTCTCCACGACCAGCAGCAGCGTGCCCGCCTCTACCTGCTCGCCCTCTTCAACCATCACCTCCACGACTACTCCGTCTTCGCTGGCACGCATGGGGTGCTCCATCTTCATGGCTTCGAGCACGAGCACCATGTCGCCGTCCGCCACCGTGTCGCCGACCTTCACGCGCAGCTCTATCACCTTGCCGGGCATGCGGGCCACGAAACCACCCTCGTCCTGCTCGGCACCAGGCAGCACGAAGCGCGGCTGCTCGCTGAACACAATGTCGCCAGCGCCGCAGTGCACGATCAACTGCACACCCGCGCGGGTCACGAGGGAGCGAGTGCGGCGGCCGGCAATCTCCACGTCTATGCCCTGCTCGCTCCAGTGGTGCACGTGCGCGACGCTGCCGTCGTCAAAACAAAAACTGCCATCGCGCCGGGAATGATAGCGCACGACTGTGCTGCCCTCGCCGTGATCAAGCGTGAGCCGCTGGTCGGGCAGGCGGCCGATCTGCCAGCCGCTTGGCACCGTGGCCAGCACTGTTGCCTCGGAACGGTTGACGCCCTGCACCCACAGGGCGGCTACGCGCGCAGCGTGGGTCAGTTCGGCCTCTGACGGCTCAAGCGTACGGGCCGGCGCCACGCGGTCAATAAAATCAGTGGTCGTATCGCCCGCGAGAAAATCCTCCGAGCGCAGCACGGCCACGAGAAAGTCGCGGTTGGTCACGACGCCGCCCAGGTGGGTTCGCGCCAGCCCCAGCGCCAGCTTGCCCGCGGCTTCCTCGCGGGTGGGCGCGTGGGCTATGACCTTGCCCAGCATGGGATCAAAGTCGGTGCCGATGACCGAGCCCTTCTCCACACCGCTATCCCAGCGCAGCTCGGGAGTAGCGGCCGGCCCAAAGGCAGACAGCGTGCCGGTCTCGGGCAGAAAATCGTTGGCCGGGTTCTCGGCGTACAAGCGTGCCTCGACCGCCCAGCCGTTGCTGCTTATGTCTTCCTGGCCGTAGCCCAGCGGCTCGCCGGCGGCCACGCGCAACTGCTCGCGCACGAGATCGAGGCCGGTGACCAGTTCTGTTACCGGGTGCTCCACCTGCAAGCGGGTGTTGACCTCGAGAAAAAAGAACTCGCCCGTATCGTCGTCGAGCAGGAACTCCACGGTTCCCGCCGAGTGATAGCCCAGCTCGCCGGCCAGGCCGAGGGCGGCCTCGCCCATGGCCTGTCGCAGCTTGTCGTCGACGCGCGGCGAAGGAGACTCCTCAATTATTTTCTGGTGACGACGTTGTATGGAGCACTCGCGCTCGCCCAGGTGCACAACCTTGCCGTGCTCGTCACCCAGTATCTGTATCTCGATGTGGCGTGCGCGGGCCACGTAGCGTTCGATAAAAACCCTGTCGTCACCAAAGCCGCTGGCCGCCTCACGCTTGGCCGAGGCCACGCCTTCTTCGAGCCCCTCTGCCGACTCGACAATGCGCATGCCCTTGCCGCCACCACCGGCGGCCGCCTTGACCAGCAGCGGGTAACCCACCTCGTCGGCGTCGTCGGTACTTTCTGAGCCCGGTAGCACTGGTACGCCCGCCTTGACCGCAAGCGCGCGGGCCGCGATCTTGTCGCCCATCTGCTCAATGCACTCGACCGACGGCCCCACCCAAAGCAGGCCCGCGGCCATCACCTGGGCTGCAAAAGCAGCGTTCTCCGACAGGAAACCGTAGCCCGGGTGCAGGGCTTCAGCGCCGGTGGCCCTGGCCGCTTCGAGCACAGCCGCGCCGTCGAGGTATGACGTGTCCAGGCGTACCGCCTCGTCGGCCTCGCCCACGAAAGGCGCGAGCGCGTCGGCGTCCACGTACACGGCCACGCAGCGAATGCCCATCTGGTGGGCGCTGCGAATAATGCGCCGGGCGATCTCGCCGCGGTTGGCAACAAGCAACGTCGCAAAGCTCATAGCCTGAATACCCCGTAGCCCTCGGTACCTTCCACGGGCTTGTTGCGTACCACCGACAGGCAGATGCCCAGCACGGTGCGCGTGTCGCGCGGGTCGATCAGCCCGTCGTCGCTTATTGCGCCGGTGGCCTCCAGCGCCAGCGAGCCCTTCTCCTGCATGTCTTCTACAGCAGTGCGGATCTGTTCGTCGAGCGCCTCGTCGAAATCTTCGCCCTTGCGCGCGGCACGCGCCCTGCGGACGATAGACATCACACCGGCTATCTGCTTGCCACCCATCACGGCGATGCGCGCGCTCGGCCATATGAAAGTAAAGCGGGTGTTGAACGCGCGGCCCGACATGGCGTAGGTGCCCGCGCCGTACGAAGCACCCACTATCACGGTCAGGTGCGGCACCGTCGAGTTGGAAACCGCGTTGAGCATCTGCGAGCCCTTCTTGATGATGCCGGCTTCCTCGAAGTCGCGGCCGACGATGAAACCGGTGAGGTTCTGCAGGAACAGCAACGGCACGTCGATCTGGTTGCAGAGCTGGATGAAGTGGGCGGCCTTCTCAGACGACTCGGGGTAGATGACCCCGTTGTTGCCCAGTATGCCCACCGGGTAGCCGTGTATGGACGAGAAGCCGCAGACCATGGTCTCGCCGTAGCGCGGTTTGAACTCCTCGAAGCGAGAACCGTCTACCACGCGGCCTATGATGTCGCGTATATCTGCCGGGCGCTTGAGCTCCGGGTCTATGATGCCCAGCAGCTCCTCGGGGTCGAGCACGGGCGGGTCATCGCGCAGTGCCGGCGGGGGGCCGGGCTTGCGCCAGTTCAGGTGCGAGACGATCTCGCGGCACATGCGCAGCGCGTCCTGCTCGTCTTCGGCCAGGTACTCGCCCAGGCCCGAAATCTCGGCGTGCATTTTCGCGCCACCCAGGGACTCGTCGTCGGAGTCCTCGCCGGTGGCCATCTTCACCAGCGGCGGGCCGGCAAGAAAAATCTTCGACTGTTTCTTGATGACAACGTTGTAGTCGGACATGCCTGGCTGGTAGGCACCGCCAGCCGTAGAGGATCCGAACACCACGCACACGGTTGGAATGCGCAGCTTGGACAGCTCTATCATCTCGTAGAAAAACCGGCCGGTTTCCGCGAAGTGAAAAATCTTGGCAGGGCGCCTTTTCTTCTTGTCGTCGTCGGGTTCCATGCGCAGGTCGGCACCGGCCGACTCCACGAAACTAACGTAGGGAATATTGTTGTCGCGGGCGATCTCGAGCGCCCGCATCCACTTCTTGCCCATGTAGGGAGTCATGGCACCACCAAGCACGGTGGGATCGTTGGCGAAGATCATGCACTCAACGCCGGCTATGATGCCTATGCCCATGAGGACGCCACCGCCTACGGTGTAGTCGGCGTTGTAAGCGGCCAGCCCGCTGATCTCCAGAAACGGGCTGTCGGGGTCCAGCGCCAGCGCCACGCGTTCTCTTACCGGCAGCTTGCCGCGCGCGGCCAGGCGCTCGTGGTGGTGGGCACCGCCACCGGCCTCGGCCTCGTCGAGCAGCGAGTTGACCTCATCGATTTTAAGCAGCATCGCGTCCCGGTTCTCGATGAACTCCGGGGAGCGGGGATTGAGTGTGGACCGCAGGGGCGGTGCCAACAGCGGGGCCAGTATCGGCGCTTGCATGTCGTTGCTCTTACCTCTCTGTTTTTCGAAGTGATGTTCTACAGGGCGCAGCTTTAAAGGACGCGGGTTCATCGGCCTCAGCAGGCCTCGCCCGTTTCAACCTACGGTAACAAACTAGGTAATATCTGTCAAACATTATTACCCTCATGTTCTGTGAACGCCCGCCGGGTGCCGGCCGTAACCTCCCGCCACAGCCCGGGCTCGGCCGCGTAGGGAGCGTATATACCCAGGCTATCGGCTAAGCCCGCGTATCGCTCTGCCAGCCGGGCGCCTAACTGCTGCGGCTCTCCGATGACGGCAAAGTGCTCGACCAGCGAATCGTCTACCAGCTGCGGCAGCTCGTCCCAACGGTTTTCGCGGGTGAGCTTGTTGAGCTCGGGCTGCAACTCGCCATAGCCCACGGCCTCCATCGGACGACGGTAAGCGGGAGTGGAACCGTAGAAGCCCAGAAGGCTACGCACGCCCTCGTAGGCAGCGCGCATTTGTTCCTCGTTGGCGCCGGTGATGCAGATAGCGGTCACGTTGAAAACAAAATCCTCGCGGCGGCGACCTGCCTTGGCCAGTGACTTATTCACCGCTGGCAATTGCACATCACGCAGGAAGGGCACCGTGTTGAAGGGATGAACCAGCAGGCCATCGGCCACCTGTCCCGCCACGGCGGTCATGGGCGGACCAAGCGCACCCAGCACGATACGAGGAGGGCCGCAGTCGAGCGGCCCCGGGTTGAACATGGGCGTCATCAGCGTGTGGCGAAAAAACTCGCCTTCAAACTTGAGAGCTTTGCCGTCCTGCCAGCAATCAAAGAACGCCCTTACCGCCATGATGTACTCGCGCATGCGGGCCGCCGGTCGGTCAAAGGCGACGCCAAAGCGGCGCTCGATGTGGGCCCGCACCTGCGAGCCGAGGCCAAGCGAAAACCTGCCTCCCGAAAAACGCTGCAGGTCCCAGGCCTGGCAGGCCACGTGGTAGGGATTGCGAGGAAAGGCTACCGCGATGCCCGTGCTGATGTCCAGTGCAGGCGCAGCCTGCGAGGCCAGCAGCAGGGGAAAAAACGGATCGCGGCTGCCCTCGAGCGAGTACACGCCATCAAAACCGGCCTCCTGCCTGCCCACAGCCTCCTGCCCGACGTCGGCCAGGTCGGAGTAAAGTGGCCCGTCTATCTTCACCCCGTCAAACCCGGCACGCGCGCGGTCCGGCCCGGGGCCGGCCGCGTACGCTCCAGCGCGGCTACCTCAGGGTAACCGCCGCGTTGGTGATGATGGCCTCGTTGCGGTCCTTGGACCAGGCCTCGACCAGTATCTGCCCGTCTTCATTCCAGCAGCGAACCTGGTAGGTCTCGCCCGGCCAGGCCACGCCCTTGAAACGGGCCTGGTAGCGGGCCACGCGCGTGGGGTCGCCATCGAGCATGCCGTCTACCACCGCCTTGCAGGTAATACCGTAGCTGCACAAGCCGTGGATGATGGGAACGTCGAAGCCGCCCATGGCGGCGAACTCGGGGTCGCAGTGCAGCGGGTTCTTGTCGCCGTTCAAACGGTAGAGCAACGCCTGCTGCGGCAGGGTCTCGGATTCAAACACAGCGTCAGGCTCGCGGTCGGGCGCCTGGTTGGCAGCCGGCGGACCCGGCTCGCCACCGAAACCGCCCTCGCCGCGCATGAACAGCGCCATGCGAGTGGTAAACAGGGGCTCGCCGTCCTCGGTAGAGACGCTGTTCTCCAGTATGGTCAGCGCCGCCTTGCCCTTGTCAAAAATATCGGCGATGCGCGTGCGCCCCTTCATCTTTGCCTCGGGCGGAAGCGGCCGGTGAATCTCGATGTCCTGCTCGCCGTGCAGCAGCATCATGGGGTTAAACTCCAGGCCCGGCACCGACATCATCGACCCGCCGCCCGACAACAACACGGTGGTCACAAAACTGGGTAGCACCTTGAGGTCCTTCTCGTAGGTGTACTCAAGCTCGCCCGCGTCGGTGGCGGGCACGCCGGCGCCCACGCCGAGGTGGTAGAGAATGACTTCGTCGTTAGAGTAGCTGCCGGTTCCCTCGGGGAACTCGTAAGCCATGGCCTGGTCGCGATCTATAGGCATCGTTGTTGTCTCCTTGTGCGCTGTTGCCTTGCGCAGCCCATGTGCCTATATCCGCGCGCCAGCCAGTTCAAGAGGGGGCGGGCGCCGGCAAGCGCTCTGAGCCCGTGAGCAAAGCGACCGGGAACTCCCCGGCCCAGCGGCGGGCCTCGCCCACCTTGCCTGTCCGCTGTCGGGAACCTACATTGTGGCTTCGCGTCGTCGTGCTGCCAGCCTTCGCGTTGCCCGCAACAGGCCGACCAACCAAAGGGGAGACTTCGCAAATTGACCACACACAACCGAACCGGGGGCAGTAGCGCCAACATCGCCCTGCTCACCTTCAGCCTGGTCACCTTTATCCTGGCCACCTTTACCGCGTCCTGCTCGCTGCTGCCCAAGGCTCTACAGCCGGCGGGTTCGACAGCTGCAGACAGGAGCGGCGGCCCCCTGCCCGATTCCGAGCGAGCGGCGGCTCGCCACATTGCCGCCGTGACCCGCTCGATGAACGCGCAGCGCATCGCCGCGGCCGACTCCGAACCCTACAACTGGCTGGCCCACGGACGCAGCAACTCGGAGCAACGCTACTCTCCGCTGGCGCAGGTCAACCGCGACAACGTAGAACGCCTGGGCCTGTCCTGGTCCTACGACACCATGACCAAGCACGGGCTGGAGTCCAGCCCCATCGTGATAGACGGCGTCATGTATGCCACCGGCGCGTGGAGCGTCGTGTACGCACTCGACGCGGCAACCGGCCGCGAGCTGTGGGTCTACGATCCCGAGGTGCCACGGCAGTGGAGCCGGCGCGGCTGCTGCGACGTCGTCAACCGCGGCGTGGCAGTATGGAAGGGTCGTGTATACCTGGGCACCTACGACGGCCGCCTGGTCGCGCTCGACGCGGTGACCGGCGAGGTCGACTGGGAGGTAAACACCATCGACCGCTCGCGCCCCTACACCATCACCGGCGCGCCACGCATCGTTAAGGGACGCGTTATCATCGGCAACGGCGGCGCCGAGTTCGGCGTGCGCGGATACATAAGCGCCTACAGCGCGCGCAGCGGCAAACTCGACTGGCGCTTTTACACCGTGCCAGGCGATCCCTCGCTGCCCTTTGAACACCGCGAACTCGAAGAAGCGGCCGGGACCTGGGACGCGTCGGGCAA
The DNA here is from genome assembly GCA_014382245.1 of Pseudomonadota bacterium. Classification (GTDB taxonomy): domain Bacteria; phylum Desulfobacterota; class Binatia; order UBA1149; family UBA1149; genus UBA1149. The sequence goes on from JACNKC010000031.1 coordinate 14,506, forward strand.
GTGGTGGGAGACAGGCGGCGGCGGCACGGCATGGGACTCGATGGCCTGGGACCCCGAACTCGACCTGCTCTACGTGGGCACCGGTAACGGTTCGCCTTGGAACCGCGCCCACCGTAGCCCCGGCGGCGGCGACAACCTCTACCTGTCGTCCATACTCGCGCTCGACCCCGACACCGGCCGCCTGGCCTGGCACTACCAGACCACCCCCGGCGACACCTGGGATTACACCGCCACCCAGCACCTCATACTGGCCGAGCTCGAGCTGGACGGCCGCGAGCGAAAGGTCATTATGCAAGCGCCCAAGAACGGCTTTTTCTACGTTCTCGACCGCGCCACAGGCGAGTTGCTGCGCGCCGACGCCTACGTGGAAACCACCTGGGCCTCGCACGTGGACATGGCCACCGGCCGGCCGGTGGAAGACCCCGAGTTCGATTTCACCGACGACTGGAAGCTCGTGCTGCCCGCACCAACCGGCGGTCACAACTGGCAACCGATGGCCTTCAGCCCCGACACCGGGCTGGTGTACATACCGGCCATCGAGAACCCGGGCCTGTATCTCAACGAAGACGACTACCGCCACCACCCCGGTGCCTGGAACCTGGGCATGGACCTCGGCCGCTACGCCGAGATACTCCACGAGGAGGGATTTCTCCCGGTATCAAGCGGCTACCTCAAGGCCTGGGACCCCGTGGCCGGTCGCGAACGCTGGAGCGTTGAGATGCCCAACTTCTGGAACGGCGGCGTGCTGGCAACCGCGGGCGGGTTGGTGTTTCACGGCACGGGCGACGGCCGCTTCGCCGCCTACGACGCCGAGGCCGGCCGAAAGCTATGGGAAGTGCCGGTGATGACCGGCATCATCGCACCACCGGTGACCTACGCCGTTGAAGGTGTGCAGTACGTGGCGATTATGGCTGGCTGGGGAGGCGTGGGCGTGCCCACCGGCGACGCGCGTAGCTCCATAGTGCCCGAGTATGGCAACGACGGCCGCCTGCTGGTGTTCAGGTTGGACGGACCCGAACAGGTGACCATTCCCGCCAGGCTCGACATATCGATACCCGAGCCGCCCGACATGGACTACGACGAGGCCGAGCTCACGCTTGGATCACGGCTTTACATGGAACGCTGCAACTTCTGCCACGGACCGCTGGCATTCAGCACGGGCGTGGTGCCCGACCTCAGGCGAATGGATGCCTCGGTGCACAAGATATTCGGCGACGTGGTGCTGCGCGGCGCGCGCCTGGCCGGCGGTATGCCGAGCTTCGAAGACGTGCTCGACGAAAAAGACGTGCGCGCCATCCACGCCTACATAATTGAACAGGCCCGCACAACGCGCTGAGCTCTCGCGGACGCGGCACGATGGCCGCCACGCTGCGGCAGCCACATTCCAGCTCGCTCAGTGTCGGCGGCTGGGCGCGAGCTTGGACATGAGCCACTGGCGCACCGTGTTGGGACCGAGAAGGTCGCGCTCGTAGTAGTCGAGCAGGTCGTTATAAGGCACTTCGCCGTTGAACAGATCCTCGCGACGGCCAAAGCTTCGCTCGGGGTCGAGCTCCTTCACGACCCGCGCCGGGTTGCCGGCCGCCACCGAGTTGGCTGGTACGTCGTGCGTAACCACCGCGCCGGCACCGACGACGCTGTTCTCGCCGATGGTGACGCCCTTGCAAACGATGGAACTGTCGCCCAGCCACACGTTGTCTTCTAGCAACACGCGCTCGCTGGCGCCGGGCGCGCTGTTGCGGTCGTAGAGGTCGTGCCAGTCGGCGTCGGTGATGTAGCTCTTACTCGCGAGCAGGCAATTGCGGCCGATGGTCACGTTGCTGGCCGAACCTATGCGGACGCCGGGCAGCACCACCGTGTAGTCGCCTATGCTGATCGCGCCGCTGCGCGCGCCGTCGGTCCACGCGGTCATGTGCACCACCTGGTCTGGTGTACCCATCAGGTGCACGTACTTGCCCAGGCGGATATCGCTGCCGTTGATATCAAAACAGCGCGGGTTGACGAACCAGCAGCCCTCGCCCAGCTCGTCGAACTGGGGGTGCAGGAAGTGCTTGGCCCGCGCTTCGGCCAGAGTGAAGAGCAGCTTCTTAACCAGGTATGGTCTGCGGTCGTGTCTCATCGGCTTGGGTTGAGGGGGCGCTTCAGTCGTCGGCCTGGTCGTTGGCCCGATCTTCGACCAGCGAAAACCCGGTGGTCGAGGCAAACAGCCACTGGCTGTCGAGCCCCGCCGCCCTGTCGCCGGAGATGCCAGTCTGCTCGGCTTTCATAGCCATCTCTATGAAGCCGCTGCGCGATGGGTACTCCACCAGGGCCGCCGCGTCAAAACGTTCGCCGGTGTCGCCTATCACCACCTGGTCGACCTTACCCATCCAGAGGAAACGGCCGCCGCCCGATTCGACCAGGCGGCGCATGGCCTCGGCGTAGCGCTTGTAGGCCTGCTCACCCGACTCGCCGTCAATGGCCTTCTGACCCTCGGCCTCGGCTTTAAACCTGAGCAGGTTGATCATGACCACGGGCGTTTGGCGGGTGTCGGCGAGTAGTTCGCCGAGCTGCTCGTCAGTAGGAACAATGGGCATCGCGGAAGTTCTCCTCGGGCAGGGACTGGTCCCCGGACGCTGGAGCCTACACGGCCGCCACGCCGGCGACAACCGCCCGCGATAAACGGGACCGCGCTGTGGCCGTTGTGCTCGTCGAGGTCGCCGTTGGCTGGCACGCACTCGTAGTCCTCCACGAAAGACCCCAGGTCGTAGGTCTGAGGCTGGTTACCCGGCAAGCCGGTGGCCGCGCCCAGGGCGGGGCCGTGCAGGTTGGCGGGCAATACCGTACCGTCGGGCAGCGTGCTGCGATCGGCCATGGCGCGCAGCTGGTAGCAACTGCGCATGCGCGCCACACCGTCGCTGCCGTCGGTGCTGGCGTTGCAGTAGGGGCCGTAGATCGGGTAGCCATCGAAAGACCAGCCTATAATCGGCGACACCACGGTGTTGTCATGGTTGGGATAGTGGGTGGCGAGCAGGCTCACGGGGTAGAAGTGATGGTGATACACACCGCCCGGCGCCGGGTGGCCGTTGGCCGAATCCATAGAATTGATCTCGAAGAAATGCGCGTCGCGGTGCCAGGTGTTCTCGTTCTGGTAACTGAAAGCATCAAGCGCGTTGAACACCGGCACGCCGTTGGTCCAGGTGGCAATCGTCCCAAGCGGCGTCGCGCCCGGCGTGGCGTCAAGCTGGGGGGTCACCGGGATGCTGAAGGTGTAGCCCTGCGATTGGGCGTCATTGGGATTGGCCGCCCATGGCCCGATCGAGTAACTCGGAATACCATTGGCCGTAACCTCAACGAAGGCGCCCGCCGTGGTGGGCCCGGTGGTAATGTCGGCGACGATGCCGTTGTAACCTGTCACGCCGTTGCCGAGCAGCCAGGAATCAATCAACGGGTTGCTCGTTGCCAGGGTCGTGGTGGTCGTACTGACCGGCTGCGTGGTGGTCGTGGTGGTCGTACCGCCGGGGTCGGTGCCACCGGGCACGGCCACCGCACAGATGTCCAGTTGCTCCCTCACCGAGGCCGCCTCGCCGGTTGTCGGACAAGCGACGCCGTACTTCGACTCGGCCTTGGCGTATGCCGAATCGAGCTTGCTCTCGCACCGACTGCTGTCCACGGCAGTGCCACGGCTTACGGCCTTTGATTCTGCCTTGAGCACGCACAACGCGTACTTGCCCGCCGCCTTGAGCTTGTAAGCCTCGCACTTCTCGGCACTGCTCGCGCCACGGTTGAGCTGCGATGAGCGGGTCAACGCGCCGCTGTCACCCGCGAGACCAGCGACCAATAACACGACAGTGGCGCACGACGTGACGCGCAACACCAAAACGGCAACTGATTTCATCCCCTTTTTCTCCTGTTGCCGCCCGGCCCCGGGTACTATACCACTGGGCCCATGGCAGCAGGCTACGACACTAAACCTTCGGTCGCGCCAGCGTCAAGGGCCACGGTCCCCTGATCGGGTGGGTAAGGCGACGGAAATCCGGCCGGGCTGCGCAAGGACGCCCTACGCGCCGGCAAGTTACAAGCCTCCGCGCCTGAGTGGCGACAGTGCAGCCTCTTCTCTACCACCCGCCTTGCGGCCCGCCCCTTACCTGCCTTACCTGGCCACAAACAGCCTGTCGTTGTTCCTTCGTGGCGAGCTGTATTCAGCATCCCAGCACGCGCCGTTGGAGCGGTTGTGAAGCTGCACGGTTACACCCGGGTCCACGCTCAGCGGCAGAACGGGAGCCAGGAACGACACCCCGCCGGCCTGAAACTTTATCCGCCCGCGGCCGCGCTTCGCCCTCAGTCCAACCCTGCCCACCACGCCACTGGAGTGCTCTTTATCACGGTAAGAAAACCCTTCCCCCGCCCGCGCCGTCCAGCAGGGGGAACCCTGGCAATCGGCGTCAGCCGCCACGTCGGTTTCCAGCACCAGCGTCGGGCTGGCGCCCACCTGTTCCCAGGCGCAGAGCAGGTAGTCGCTGCCCGTTGTCGGATCGGCGAAGTCAGCCACCGCGACCCCCGAGTTGCTCTTCCACTTCCAGGACAGACCAGCACGCGCCCCGCGCCGCGGGTGCTTGATCTTCAAACCCGACTTGTCGCCCGCCGTACAACCCGACGCCGGAGCCAGGGTGCAGTCTCGCGTTGACACGTACACGTTACCCGGTGCCGAGCCCCAGCTCATCAGCACCCAGTCACCCGAGTCGCTTGCCGCCAGCTTGGGGGCCCAGCCGGTATTCTCACCGTTGCCCCCGGCTGCAGGGCTGACCGCTGCCGGCGCGCTCCAGCTTCGGCCCGCGTCGCGCGAGTGCGACACCAGCGGGTCCCAGTCGGTGCGACCCACTCGCCCACCCAGGGCGTCATTGCTCCGCCAGGCGACCAGCCAGCGGCCCAGGCCGTCCACTGCCACACGAGGTTCCTCGTCGTCCCCGGGTGAACGCAGAAAGGAACCGTGCAAGAGCGAGGTATCTGACCAGCTCGCACCGTTATCGCTCGAGTAAGCTACGTTGATATTTCCGATCAGGCACCAGGAGCAGCCCGGGCGGGGATAGGGATAGTCCCCTACCCACACGGCCACCCAGTTACCCTGTCCGTCGGTCGCGAGATCGGGCCTGTAGTGCCCAACGGTGGCAGTGTGGTTAGTATTGATAAACTCTATCGGCCCCCAGCTGGCGGCGGCATCGGTGGATCGTACATACGCGATCTCGCGCTCCCCCGGCCCCGTAGTGATCTCCCAGGATATCAGCCAGGTGTCCGTGCCGTCAGTCTCAACCGAAGGACGACCCCAGTTGATTCCAGCCCCCTCATAAGCCGGTGTGGTCAGGTGAACAGGGGCAGCCCAGCTCGCGCCACTGTCGCCGCTCCTTGCTGCCATGACAAAATTGGTGCCCGCCAGCTCATCCCGTTGCAGCCATGTTGCCAGCCATGTTCCCCCGCCGCCTGATTCCAGATCATGTCTCGACCATCCTCCATAACTCGCAACTGTCCCTTCGGCTTCCTCCGACAGTACGATCTCTGCCTCCCAGGTGAATCCTCCATCGGTTGACCTGCAGAAAACCAGTTCGCCATCAACTACCGCAGCTACTCCCCAGCCGCCCCCCGGTGCGCCCGCCAACGCGGTACCCACGCCCGCCGATGAGCAGGTTTCCCCAGCCGCCGTCCAGGTGCGACCTCCGTCAGTAGAAAGACGCAGAACCCTGTCATCGGGTGCTTCAAAGGTACTGCCTATGGCAGCAAAAACACCGCCTTCCTCGATCACCTCGTTCCACGCATGGGGCAGTAGAACAGTCTCGCTGCCCGTGAAGGACAATCCCGCCCCCGCCGGCCGTAACCACGTGACCAACGACAGCGCGACCGTTACCCCCACCGCAACAACGCGGCCCGCGCGGTGTCGGTTGTTCATTAGAAGGACGTATCGATTGCTGCCGACGCCGGCCCACTGCAGGTTGCGGTCGTTGAATACTCAACACCGCAGCCCTGTTCGCTGAGATCACCAGGAAAGGCGACTACCAGTGGTGCCTTGTACGAGTTTGTGTGGGTAATTCCGGCTGCGCATACAGATGTAACACACAGACCCGCGCCGACTACGACGCCCAGTATCAAACCGATTTTCCTCATGCCTGTATCCTCCGCTATCCGGGCACCTTCGATCTATCGGCCAGCAGAGTACCGGCCGCCCGAAGATCGACCACGCCCCGACCGCCCCGCGCAGCGTACACTCCCCCCCCCTGTCTAGAACATTCAGGGAATTCGGGTGATTTTTTTGACCCCGCGGCCACCGGCGACAGAACGGCCAATAGAATCAGGCTTTCAGCGCCCCGCGGTGGGCAAAAAAGTTACGGCCAAGACGAAAACAGCCTCCTAACGCCCCTCGACGTAGACGGCGCCTCGGGGCAGCTCTGCGCCGTGGGCAACCCGCCAGGCCACGGGCAACTCGAGCGTGGCCGTGAGCAACACGCCGACCGCCGCGAACGCCATGGCGACCTGTCCCGACAACGCGTCGAGAGGCAGCCGGGTGACGAACAGCACGATCATGGCCGTGCTGGCGGCGAACCCACCGTAGCTCATCGCCATGAATTCGCGCCTGCCGTTGCGCTCGCGGTCGAAGCCAAACATGAACACCGCCGTTACGCGCCGCGCCGGGTAGACCACGGCGCCCGCCGCTCGCGCCCCGAGGTAATGCCCCCACTCGTGGGCCACCACCGCGCACATCCCAGCCATCACGCCCGCGGCGACCTGCATTGCCGTGCCCGCCGGATCGGCAGCGGTGTGGCGGGGGGGCTGGTCTATGATCCACCCGCCCCCGGGAGCGGGTACCCGCAGCAGGTCACGGGGGGCGGGCTTGAACGGGAAGGGCCCGGCCATAACGATACGCGCCCCCCCCCCCGCCCCCAACACCACCAACCCGCTGTGGCCCGCCCCCCCCCCGGCCCCCCCCCAGCGTATGGCTGCGTAACCGCAGGCGCCCC
>JACNKC010000063.1 GCA_014382245.1 Pseudomonadota bacterium
GTGCGAGGCGCAAAGGCAGAATCGAAGCAGATCAAGACCATGGTAGGTGTCGGCAGGGCCGCGCCACAGGTTGCCGGCGGCGCACGAGTGGAAAAGACCGTGCTGAGCGCCAGGGGGCCGGGTGACGACAAGATTCACTCCTGGCCGCATCTCGTCAGGGCGGAGTTCATCTGTTTCCTGGCTGTACTGGCTTTCATGCTGGTGTGGTCATTGCTCGTTGATGCGCCGCTGGAACAGCCGGCGGCACCCACCAGGACTCCCAACCCTTCGAAGGCGCCCTGGTATTTCCTCGGACTGCAGGAAATCCTGGTTTTCTTTGACCCCTGGCATGCCGGCGTGGTGCTTCCGTCGTTTATAATCGTGGGCCTCATGGTGTTGCCCTACATTGACATTAATCCCAAGGGTAACGGCTATTTTTGTTACGCTGACCGAAAGTGGGAGATCCTCACGTTTTTTGGTGGCTTCCATGTTCTTTGGATCATATTGATCGTGGTGGGGACGTTTCTCCGCGGCCCGGGTTGGAACTGGTTCTGGCCGTGGGAAGTCTGGGACAGCCATAAGGTTGTCGCCATGAGCAACGTCGACCTGCCTTACCTGTTCGGCCTTAGGGATTACACCCTCTCTGCCCTGTTCGGCCTGGCGGTGGTGGGTGGTTATTTCATCCTCGGTACCGCCTTGATGTACTGGCTGATCGTGAGGGCCAAGGGCCGTGAATTCATGGAGCGTTGGGGAACTGCGAGGTTCGGACTCACGAGTTTTCTGTTCCTCAACATGATCGCAGTTGTTATCAAGCTCATCATGAGGATGGGCTTCAACATCAAGTACATCATGGTTACACCCTGGATTAATATCTGACGAAGTGGAGTTTTATTTCGCCAGGGGATTGCAGGTTGCCGGCCTCTGCGTGGTCGGCTTCGGGCTTGTGGCGGGGATAGCCGGTGCCGTGACATTGTTCAGGGAACTGGGATTGGCGGCTTCGGGTGCCGGGCTGTTTTATGCCGGCCGCTTGATAGAAGGACGTGGAAACTGAGCGCGGTTACGGCCGCTGCTCCTCGAATTGAAGTAGATCAGGACCAACCGGGAACACGAGATGGCCAAGGGCAAATTTACGAGCAACCGCGGCTTAGTCGAGGAAGAAGAAAAGCGTTCTTATGGCGCAGTTTTTCTTCTCGTCATAGGCGTACTGGTGGCCTGCACCGTGTGGGCCGTTTGGCAGGATACTTTCTCTCGACACGAGTGGAAGAAGTACAAGGCTGATTTCTACAGGCTTGCCATAGAAAAGTACGAGCTTGAGCGCGAAACTGAACTGGCCCGCCTGGCTGAAGACCCCGCTTACGGTGAAGCGCGTGCCGCCCTCGAACAGACGAGACTGGATCTCGCGTCGGGCGAGGCCGCCGAAAAACTGAGTCGGCTGGCGCGGGAAAAAGCCCGTGCTGAAGTAACCGCCATGGAGACCGACCTCGACAACCGCATGATCAAGAGCGAGATCGAGGAAGCCTGGTACAGGGTCGAGTTTGCCAAGCTGCACGGCGAGAGCGGGGATTCTGAACTGGCCGCGGTCGCAGCCCTCGAGGCGCGCCTGGAAGTCACGCAGGCTGCCTTTGAAGGGGCCCAGGTTGTCGTTGCCGACTTGGAAGCTGCCTCGAGGGAGATTCGCGAGCGCGAAGAGCAGGCCGAATCCGTTTTGCGGCCCTTCATGGCAGAACTGGGAAGCATAGAGCAGAAGCTCGATTCGGTTTCTTTTGAGATGTTGGGCATGAGGATCCCCAATGTACCGGTCGTTGAACAGGTGGTACTTGCGGACTTTGAACGTAACAACTTCGATCAACTGGTCAGTAAGGTGGAGCGTTGCCAGAACTGTCACGTGGCCATCGACAAGCGCGGTTTTGAAGACGAAGAGAATCCTTTCCGCACCCATCCCGACCGCAAGTACTACCTGGGTAACCACGAAGTGAACAAGTTTGGTTGCACTCCCTGCCACGGTGGAGAAGGCTCGGCGATCAATGAAGTAGAGCGGGCCCACGGTGGGGATCACTACTGGGAAGATCCTCTCGTTACTTTTGAAGGCGGAGTGGAGGCGCGCTGCCTGAGCTGTCACGTGTCGCTGCAGGGAATGGAGAAGCGGGACGTGGGTGCTCGCGGTGAGCGTCTGTTCCAGGAACTGGGTTGTCACGGTTGTCACCTGGCCTACGGTTTTGACCACCTTGCCAAGGTGGCGCCTTCGCTCAATCGAGTCGCGGCCAAGGACAACCCCGAATGGTTGGTCGACTGGGTAGCTGACCCGACCGCTTTCCGGCCGCGCACGCGCATGCCTGACTTTCTGCTGGAGGAGGACGAGGCTGAGGCTATCGTGGCCTACCTGTTGTCGGACTCACTCGAAGAATCGGTGACCTGGCTGGACGCGGCCGACAGTCCCGTGGGTGTTGATCCCGGCAACGCCGGGCTGGTGGCGGAAGGCGAAGCTCTCACCCGTTCGCTGGGCTGCCTGGGCTGCCACGGTTTTGCCGCTGATGAATTCGCCAGCCACGTGGCCGACGGTAAGGACGTCGCACCGAACCTGGCGCGTATTGCAGAAAAGACAACGGGATTGTGGTTATACAACTGGATTCGCGATCCGAGAGGATTTTCTTCGCACACCAAGATGCCGAACCTGAGGCTGGCTGAAAAGGAAGCGGGAGCTGTTACTTCTTACCTGCTCACACTGCGAGAGGGGGAGCCTGGGGAAGAAGACGCCGCGTTGCGCGGTCGACTTGCCGAAGCGGCAACCGTGGACCGGGGCGAAAAACTCATTCGCCAATACGGTTGTTTTGGGTGTCATGAAATCGAAGGCATGAAGGGGCAGGTTCGTATTGGAGCGGAGCTTTCGTTCTTTGGCTCCAAGTTTGACGAGGAGTTGTATTTCGGTAACCGCACCGACGTTGCCCATACCTGGTACGACTACACCTACCACAAGATTCTTGAGCCGAGGGGCTACGCCACCGATCGAATCGGTGCCGTGATGCCTGACTTCAACCTGTCAGAAGAAGACGCGGCGGCCCTGACCGCGTTTCTTTCCAGTCGTACCGAGTCCAAAACCAACAGTCGCTTCATGGCCCACGGGAGCGGCGACATCGAGGTAGCCCGCGGCCGCGAGGTTGTCAACTACTACAACTGTAATGGTTGCCATACGCTCGAAGGTAGCGAGGGGAAAATTCGTAAGTACTACGAAAACCTCGAAAACGCTCCGCCCATACTCGAGGGCGAGGGTACCAAGCTGCAGCAGGATTGGTTTTTTGATTTCCTTCTCAAACCCGTACGCTTGCGCCCCTGGCTTGACGTCAGGATGCCTACCTTCGGCATGAGCTCGGAAGAAGCCGACGCAGTCGTCAATTATTTTTCCGGTTTAGACGGTTACGAGCTGGGTGCAGTGGTTACCGAGGGGGACGCGGAGGCGGGTTCGGTCCGGGTGCCGCCCGCTCACGCTAACCCGTCGGGCCTGGACTGTGCGGCTTGCCACGCTGAGGGCAAGGGCAAGTTGCCCTCGGAGCACTTCGCGGTCAGTAGAAAGCCCTTGACCGAGTCCCAGGCGAAGGGCTGGATGGAAGAAAACCTGGGCGTAGAAAAGGCTGCTCCCCCGGCAGGCGCAGACTCGCTGGGCGCCTTCCTGGGCGTGTCGGCTCGGTAGCACGACGGGCCCTGTCATGGGCGTGGCGGACAACCCGGTAGACGGTCTCCTGACCGAATTCGAGGCGAAGCGCCTGCTCGCCAACTACGGTGTCGCTACCTGTCGGGAACAGCTCGTTGCCGACGCGGACAGCGCCGTAGCCGCGGCGGGCGACATTGGCTACCCCGTGGCGCTGAAGGCAGTAGTCGATGGCCTCGCGCACAAAACAGAACGTGGTCTTGTAAAGCTCGCCCTCGCCGACGAGCCCGCCGTGAGGAAGGCCGTAAGCGAATTGCAGGCCGAGGCTGGCCCAAGCGTGGGCTTGCTGCTTTGCGAAATGGTAAAGGGCTCAAGGGAGCTCATAGTCGGCCTCGTGAACGACCCGTGTTTCGGCCCCAACGTGCTACTGGGCCTGGGCGGTATCCTGGTTGAAGCCGTGGGCGAGGCCGTTTGCGAATCCGTTCCTCTGCGACCGGGGGCAGCCGCTCGCATGGTGAAACGGCTCAGAGTGAAGCCGGCTTTCTGGGGCGAGCTGCGCGGTGAGGCGGGGCTTCAAATGGACAAACTCGAGGCCACGCTCGCTGGCCTTTCTCGACTGGCGCTTGATCGACCCGACATCAAGAGCGTTGATATCAATCCGCTCATCCTCTGTGGAGGCCGCCCGGTGGCGGTAGACGCTGTCATCGAGGTATCGGCACCAGCCGCAACTGCTGCGATCGGTAGCGGAGACGCTGCTGTTGCCCGTGTTCCCGAGCTTGATCCGTTGTTCAACCCACGGGGAGTAATCGTCGCGGGAGTTTCGACTCATCCGGGCAAATTCGGTTTCGTCGCGCTGCACAACCTGCTTCGTTACGGCTACAGCGGCCGGGTGTTTCCCCTGGGACGCAGCGGTGGCGAGGTGCTCGGGCATCGTATTCTTGCCTCGGTAGAAGAGGTTCCCGAGGGCCAGGCCGACCTCGTCGTGGTCTGCACCCCGAGGCAGGTTAACCTGGATTTGCTTCGTTCCTGCGCGGCACGCGGCGTGAAGGCAGCTTTCGTGGCCAGCGCTGGCTACGGTGAAGAGGGCAGAGAAGGTGAAGAGCTTGAGCGTGAGCTGGTAGAGCTGGCCGACGAGTTGGGCCTGGTGCTGGCGGGACCCAACGGCCAGGGCGTCGTTTCGACGGGGGCAGATATGTGCGCCCAGATTGTAGCTCCCTATCCGCCGGCCGGCGGAATATCGGTGGCCAGCCAGAGCGGCAACCTGTGTTCCGCGTTTCTCAATTACGCCGTGCAAACGGGCGTGGGGGTTAACAAGGCGGTTTCCTGTGGTAATTCGGCTCAGCTCGAACTCGCCGACTATCTTGCCTACTACGGCGAAGACGACGATTGCAAGGTAGGCCTCGCCTACCTCGAAGGAGTGCGTGACGGCCAAAAGTTTACCGAGGTTATTTCCCGTTTCAGTCGCTCCAAGCCGCTGGTGATTCTGAAGGGGGGCCGGGACGCGGCGGGGCAAGCTGCTGCGAGGAGTCACACGGGAGCGCTCGCGAGCGACGAACGCGTGTTCGAGGGTGTGTGCGCGAGCCATGGCGTGCAGCGGGCTTCCACGGTCGAAGAGGCTTTTGAATGGGCCGCGACTTTTGCGACTCAACCCCTGCCCGGGGGAAACAGGGTGGCCGTGGTCACTACTGTCGGTGGCTGTGGAGTTCTCGCTGCCGATGAATGCAGTCGCCAGGGGCTCGAGCTGGCCGAACTGCCGGACGAGCTGAAGAGCGAGTTGGATCAGCTACTGCCATCGCGATGGAGCAGGGGCAATCCGGTAGATCTCGCTGGTGGTGAAACCCGGGATACTGTGCCCGTCGTCCTTGACCTGCTGTGTTCTTCAGATTCGATCGATTCGGTTCTTTTCTTCGGAATCGGAGTCCAGTCGGCCCAGGCCGAGGCGATGAAAACAGGGCCGTGGTATCCCGAGCACGGACTGGAGCGAATCGTCGGCTTTCACGAAAACCAGGACAAGCGCTATGCGGCTGCGGCTGCGGAAGCCTCCACCAGGCACGGCAAGCCGGTACTGGTATCCACTGAGCTGGTGCATACCGACGGTCATTACGGAAACGCCGGTCCGCGATCGGTTGCCGCTGGCCACCGTGTTTGTTACCCGGGCCCTTCTCGCGCAGTTGCTGCGCTAGTGGCCCTGGTAGCGTATTCTGAATACCTGGCGAATCTTTAACCAGGCCCGTCGCTTTCGACCGCGCCCAGGGCGCTCGTTGGAAGGGGGCCGCATGGTCTGCAACAGGGGAGGTCTCGGTGGAATCTTCAACGGCAAGGGGCAATTGGTCTGGGCGCATCGGGTTTGTGCTGGCTGCGGCGGGCTCAGCCATCGGCTTGGGGAATATATGGATGTTTCCTTACCGCGCGGGGGAATACGGTGGCGCCGCATTCGTGCTTGTCTACCTTGGCGCCGTAGTCCTGGTCGGACTTCCGCTGCTCAATTCGGAAATCCTGCTTGGCCGCGCTACCCGTAGGAATCCGGTTGGAGCCCTGCGCCTGCTCAGCCCCGGGACCGGCTGGCCGGTAGTGGGCTGGCTGGGTGTAATAGCCGGTTTCGTGATCCTGTCTTACTACGGCGTCGTGGCTGGTTGGGCGCTCGACTACACCTGGATGGCAGTCAGCGGTCAACTGTTCTCGTCGACATCAGGCTCGATGAGTGGCGCCTTCGAAAAGTTAGCAGCGAACGGCCCGAGGCAGGTGTTGTGGCAGGGGCTGTTCATGCTCGCAACCATATTCATCGTATCGAGAGGAGTGGAACAGGGGATAGAACGCGCTGGCAAGATCCTCATGCCTCTCCTGTTCGGAATAGTGCTGGTACTGCTCGGTTACTCGCTGACCTCGGACGGTGTCGAGAGGGGGCTGGAATTTTTCATGCGGCCCCGCTTCTCCGAACTCGGCTGGCAGGGCGCCCTCGCGGCACTGGGCCAGGCCTTTTTTTCGTTGAGTCTCGGGATGGGGGCGATGATTACCTACGGTAGCTATCTTGCCGAGGATGAAAACCTGCCCCGCTCGGTTGCCATGATCGCCGTTGCCGATACCGCGTTGGCCATCCTCGCAGGCCTGGTTATTTTCCCCCTGGTGTTCACCTTCAACCTTGAACCCTCGGCCGGGCCTGGCCTGGTTTTCATCACCTTGCCGCAGGCCTTTGCCATGATGCCCGCGCCAGCTTTCCTGGCCAGCTTGTTTTTTCTCCTGTTGATCTTTGCGGCGCTCACCTCGGCCGTTTCCCTGCTCGAAGTGGCCGTTGCTTTCCTGGTCGATGAATTCAAGTTGGCAAGAGTGACGGCCTCGGTGGGGGCCGGGGCGATTATTTTTTGTCTCGGTCTGCCCTCAGCCCTCAGCGAGGGTTTTCTCGACCACGTGGACGCCCTGGCCAGTAACTGGTTGTTGCCCGTGGGCGGACTATGCACGGCACTGTTTGTCGGGTGGAGTCTGGACAGGGCCGCGGCACGAAAGTTCTACGCGGCGGGTGGCAGCGGGAGGGGCTTTGAGCTCTTCCACTTCTGTATCAAGTACCTCGCCCCGGTGGCCGTGAGCGTGATCCTGCTGCAGAACACCTGGCCGGCTATCTCGGGCCTCTTCGCGGGCTGAGGCCCTTGGTACGGTCGTTCTCGGCTGGTGGAGGAAGTTTTCTAGGGGGAGGTAGTGGTGGTGCTGGTCGTGGTGGTAGTGGAGCTAGCGTCGTTGAGGCCGCAGCCGAAGCAGAGCGTTCCCTCACCGCAGCCCGCGCTCAAGAGGCAGGTCACGAGCAGCGCCAGGAGTAGCCTCATGGTTGATTTTCCATGGCTGGGCTGGCTTCTGCTATTACGTAGCGAGGACGGCTTTTGACCTCTTCGTAAATGCGACCGACGTACTCGCTGAGTATGCCGATGCTGAGCATCTGTGCTCCGCTGAAAATCAGGATGACTACTACCAGGGAGGTCCAGCCCACCTCTGCCTGGGAGGTAAACAGGCGCACCCCCAGGGTGTAGAGGCCATAGAGAAAACCCAGGCTGACCGTCAGTGCTCCCAGCAAGGAGATCAGCCGCAAGGGTACGGTGGAGAACGCGAATATGCCGTCGAGGGCAAAATGGATCATGTTGCTGGTGAGATACTTGGTCTCGCCGCCGTGGCGAGCCTGGGCTTCGTAGGGCACGGGAAGCTTCGAAAAGCCCAGCCAAGGAACCATTCCCCGTATGAAGATGAAGTGCTCGTCGCAGGATTTCAGCGCGTCGGCGGCCCTGCGATCGAGCAATCTGAAATCAGCGGTGCCCGGCGAGATGTCCACGCCACTTATCCAGCGCAGCAACTGGTAGAAACTCCGCGAAACGAACTCCTTGAGGCGGTGGCCTTCATTGGCCACGCGCACTGTGTAGACAATGTCGTAACCCTCTCTCCAGTGCTCAATGAGTAGCGGGATCAGTTCGGGGGGGTGTTGGAGGTCGCCATCAAGTGAAATCACGGCGTCACCCTTGGCGTGTTCAATGCCCGCCGCAAGGGCAGGTTGATGACCGAAGTTGCGCGAGAACGAAAGGTAGTGCACGTCGGCAAAGGACTCCGATTCCTTTTGCAGCATTTCCAGGGTGCGGTCAGAGGACCCGTCGTTCACCAGGATCAGCTCGAGGCGCAGGCCTTCGAAAGCTTTGCGCACCCGCGAGACGAGCTCTGCGATGCAGGCTTCTTCGTTGAAAACAGGGACGACGACTGAGAAAAGGGGGTCGCTTGGGCGCGTTCGCAGCGAAGGTGGTGTTGATGATGGCATGTTTTGGTCGTGGACTATACCACGTCGCGGGCTGTACCACGTCTCGGGCTCGGTGTAAGTTCCAGTGTAGGTACGGGTCTTGAGGATGTCTAGTTTGCGAGCAGGGTTGGGAATAAGCGGACGGTGCTGAAGACTGCGACCAGGGCGGTCTCGCTGGCCTTCGTCATCTGTGGACTGGCGCTGCTCTACTTCCGTGACGACGGGGTCATGAACGTATCCCTGGCCGTGCTGCCCGGCCTCGAATCGGCCACTGTGTCGAGGCTGGCGACGAACCAGGAGCTCTCCGTGCTGTCCCAGGTCGTGGGGGATGGTTTTCCCTCGATCGCTTTTGCCGAGCCTGGCCTCGGCCTGGCCGCCTGTAACCAGGGCTGGGCTGGGCAAGGAGCCTGGCGGGAGAGTTGTCCAGAAGCGGGCAGCTCCTACCTGGGCGATAGTGCGGGGAAGCGGCTTTCGGCGCTGGAGATCAGGCGCGGAGATTGGCCCTGGCCCTACGATGGCAACCCGGAAAGGCTTACAGCGGCGGCGCTGCAATTAGAGCCCGGGGAGTGGACGGATTGGATCCCCGCCGGCCCGGAAGCAGCACAATCCGGGGACAGGACGGGGCTTTGTCGGGTGTACAGGGTCGAGAAAGACTACTACCACCTGACACCTCTCTACTCGGGGGACTCGCCGCCTCACGTCGCCTGGCCCGCTCCCTCCTGGGCTGAACAGGACCCTCCCCCGACCTTCTTTTTCTTTCGTCACCTCGTCGATTGCAGTGCTTCCGCGGCGAACATCGGCTCGGACACAGTTGAGCTGGTGGAGGGTCCGCGCTTTGTCGTCCTGGTCGATTCCCTGTTACAGAGCGTGCTGCAAGCTTACGGTGAAGCGACCGATGAAGAGGGTCTGGCCCGGTCTCTCGGCGACGAGGCTTTAAGGGTGGTGGACAAGCGCCTTTCGCTCCAGCTGCTGCCCCTGGGAGCTAGGTTCTGCCAGGTGGTCATCGGGGGCACCGCGACGGCGCCGCTTTTGTGGACAAACTGTCCGGGAGAACAGTGTCGCCCGCCGAAGGACGGCTCGCCGTGGCTGCGCGCTTGCCTGCAGGCTCGCCTTGGCTTTGATGTTGGTGTGGGGGATGTAGCCGAGGCCGATAGTTCGATTGTCGCGGCGAGTGCCCCTGCGCAGCTTGCTACCGAAGAATCGACTTACGTAACTTTGAGCGCAGAGGTCCTGGTCAAACAGCCTGTTTCGGACCCTCAGCCTTGATCTTGACCAGCAGGGGCTTATTCGCCGCCGCGGCTACGACCCTTCTTTTTGCCAATCGGCTTGGGCCTTCTCCAGGCGTTTCATCCAGTCTGTATTCTGATGGTCACGCTTGAGTAGTGCTGCCGCTTCATCGGATTTGTCCTGGAGTCCGAGTGCCCGGTAATTGCCCGCCAGGTGAAAAAGCGCGCTCGGACCGTAGTTTACGTTGGGAAACTGGAAACGCAGGCGTTCGTGAACCTGCACTGCCGCCGCGTGCTGTTTGAGCTCGGTGTGAGCGACGCCCAGCTGGAACAACGCGGTGGCTTGTTTAAACGTATCCTTGTCCTTCGAGACCCAGTCCGAGAGGTGGGTAACAGCTGATTCAAAGTCCCGTGCCTTGTAAGCCGATTGGGCGAGCTCGTAGCCGAGGTCCGGCTGGGTGAGGCTCACCCGTGTGTAGCCAGCCAGCAGCATGGCGAGGACGACGGCGGCTGCGGTCAAGGGACGGGCAACCCCTGCCACGGCGTTGTACAGCGGGAGAAAAACGCGGAGCAGTCCCCCGGTGGTTGCTTCCCTGGCCCGTGTGCTGACCGTCGCTACGAATAGAAACAGTAAGCCCAGCAGGGAGACCCCGGCACCCAGCAGGTCTACGGGCCGGTGGCCGTACTCAAGGGTGACTTGGTCGCCCTTGGGGTAGACCAGTATAAAGCCGGGGCTGACCGGCATTACCGGCGAGCCGTCGGTCGCTCCCCAGGGTGGAAAATAAGAAACCTTTACCACGTGGGGTTCGCCTGGACAGTCGGTGGTGAAGTGGATCGCGTACTGTTCGAGCTTGCTGTTTACCGTGCAATTCTTCTCTATAGGCTCACGGGGAATTCGCCTGATTGAATCGGTGCGCAGTACGAAAGCACTAGCGGTCTCTTCGTCTAGAAGCTCGGCGGGTACCAGGGGAATGTCCACCAACTCCTCTCTCCGGAACCACCTGTAGAAGGCCCGCTTCCACTCGGGCCCATCGTACAGCACCGGTGAAAACCGGGGTACGGTCACGTAACCGGTGTTGCCTCCATCGACGGCAAACACCTCGTACTGACCCTCCTTGAAAGTGGAGGTGAACTCGGGGTGCTCCGTGTAGGCCGCGCGCGCCTTGTCCGACACTGTGATGATGGTGTCGACGTTGTACATGCGCATGTGCGGCAAGGCGAGATCGGGATTGAGCCTGTTGTAGGTGTACTGCGGGAAAGGCCCTGACCCTCGTTCGCTCGCTTCGGACTGGAGGTAGAAAACGTAGGGCGAGTTGATCGAGGCCTGGTGAAAAACTCCTTCCAGTGTAGAACGCCCCGAAAACAGGGGGAGGTTTTCAAACGCACGCGAGCTGCCAAAACGGTTGTGCACTTCGGAGTGTTCAAAGATCACCCGGGGGTCGTTGATGTCGCCCTTGACGTGCTTGTTGATGCGGTTAAACAGGTGCCAGGTGGGTTTTTCTTCGTAACCCGAGTAATTCCAGTCCAACCACGATGGTATGTAGCCTACGTTAGCCTGCGTCCACGCGAGGGTGGACAGTACGATGACCGAGGCCAGTATCGTGCGGTGACCAACCGTGCGGGCCAATCGACTGAGCCCGTCAGCCGCGAGCAGGCCAACAAAAATCTGGCCGAGCGGGATGAAGCGGATGTCGGGGAAGCCGATGGCCGGCACAAGGAAGTAGAGGAGTACGGCGCCCGCGAAGCCGTGTATGAGCAGGCCTTCGCGGCGCAGGGTGGGTGGCCTGAAGATGCTCCCCGACGAAGGTTCTTCGCCGGCCGGTGCCCTGGAGGCGAGAAAAGCAGAGACGGCAATCATGGCGATGTCCCCAAGCGCCATTATGGTGGCTGGCCAGAGCGGTAGAGCGATCACTTCCTTCCAGTGCTTGATGTTCCAGATCATGCTCCACTCCGAGGTGAACACGAGTCTTCCGGGTAACGGGAGGCCCCAGAAGCAGAGGAGGAGAAACGCTACCGCCAGTGGAGCCAGGACGGCCGACAGCCATGCAGCGGGTGCCTTGCGAGGCCACGCAAAGTAGAACGCGAACCATATGCAGGGGAGGAACGCGAAGGTGTGGGTCAGGCCGATGACCGCCAGGATCGCGCAAGGAATCGTCCATGGCAGGCGGCCGTCGCGCACCCTGTTGAGAGTGCCGAGGAAAATGAACGACAACGACAGACCCAGGGCGTGACAGAACTCGCCGGCGAGGACACTGGGGATGTTGCCTCCCCACATCGAGTTGCCCTGCTGCACAAGGAATGGAAGCACCGAGGCCGCGGCCGCCGTACGTCCGACCAGGCCGTAGCCCATGGTCCTGAACAGGTAGAACGCCGATATTGGTAGCAGGGTGGGCCCGAGCAGGGTGAACACCTTGAAGACCTGCTGCATGGGGAGCAACTTGCCTAGCATGGCGATGGCCACAAAAGGGGCAGTAGAGTAAAAATGAAAAACCGGAAAGCCTGCGTAGTTGCCTGCCGTCCAGCCGGTAACCCTCCAGCGCGAGAGAATCTCGTCGCGCAGCAGGACGGTCGGATAGTACAGCGAGGCCATATCGCCACCGGCTACGGTGGTTGGCGCAAGCAGGTGCTGCCATGGGTAGAGCCAGAGCAACCACCCCACTGGTAGCGCCAGCAGGAGGAACGCTGACACCGGGTTGTCCATCACGTCCCTTTGCCGTCCGGCGGCCTGGCCCCAGGCCGACTTGCCCGCTACCAGTTGAAGCGCAATGAAAATCAGCAGAGCCAAGGCGGCCAGTACAGCCAGACCGGGCAGGTCGAGGCTCGCCGCATTTGCTTCGGGTACCGAGATCGCCCCGCGGATGACGTCGGTCTGGGCAAAGCCGTTGACCACTGACTCCACGGTGGCGTATATGGGTATGTTGCTGCCGGGCAGGATCATGTCATTGCGAAGCTGGAAGCCCAGCCTGACCACTCGTCCGGTAGCTGCTTCGACTTCGTGCACCAGGTTTTTGCCTTGTATCGTAGAAGGTAAGGCGATCCTCACGGTTGAGTCAGAATTGTGCTCGGAGGGGTAAACGACAGTGAGGGTCGCGTCGTGCCATTCCTTGTCGTCGAGCAGGACGCGCTGCAGGCTTCCGCTCACCCTGCGGTTTTTTTTATCCGCGTTAGAGAACGGAGCGAGGGAGAGCACTTCGAACGGGTAGCCGTTTGAATCCTCGTAGGCGATTTTCACCAGCACCACGAAAGAACCGCTTGCCGGCGGCTTGTCCTGCAAGAGGATGTCCCAGCGCTCTTCCTTGTCGACGCCGATGTTTCTGGAGTCCTGCGCTTTGCCGCTCGCGCCCATGAACACGGCGGTCGGCCTGGCAGCAAAAGCGGTCTCGTCTCCCTTGTTCTTGATCGTGAGCTGCAGCTCGACCTTGTCACCGTGGTCGACAGTACTGCTGATCTGAAAGGCGATGGTCCCCGAGGCAGCGGGAGTGGCAGCGAGAGTGGACAGTCCGAGGAAGAGGGCGAGGGCAGCGGTTTTCGCCCCCTGCATCAGCTGGTCGCTACAATGTTGAACTGCTCCTGGTGGTACTTTTCGGCCACCTTGAGCGTTACTCTTCTGTCCAGTTTGCGTTGTAGCATGCGGATGGCCTCTTCTTCCTCGTTGTAGAGATAGGAGATCACTTCGCGGCTGGCCCTCACGGTAATGCGGTCCTGGGGTTTCCCCCCGGTAGCCGCGCTCTTCTGGATCTGCCGGATGATCTCGTGGGCCATCGTGGGGATCGACTTGATGCGTCCACGACCATCGCAGTATGGGCAGGGTGCCGAGAGTAGCCGTTCGAGGTTTTCACGGGTCCTCTTGCGGGTCATCTGCACCAGCCCGAGTTCAGAGATTCTCAATATGCTCGTACGCGCTTTGTCTCGAGAAAGCGATTTTTCCAGCCGTTCAGAAACCTGCCGCCTGCTGTCGGCCTGCTCCATATCGATGAAGTCGATGATGATGATGCCGCCGATGTTGCGAAGCCTCAGTTGGTCGACCACCGCCGATGCTGCCTCAAGGTTGGTGAGGAGCACTGTTTCTTCCTGGCTTTTGCGGCCGACGAACTTTCCGGTGTTGACGTCGACCATGGTCAGGGCTTCGCCCTGGTCTATGACCAGGTAGCCTCCCGACTTGAGCCACACCTTGGCCTCGGTGGCCCTGCTGATCTGGCCTTCCACGCCGTAGTGGTCGAAGATCGGAACCAGCTGGTCAAAGTACTCGACGCGCGCGGCGAGGTCCGGCATGAACGAGCTGACGAATTCCTGGATGCGCCGGGATTCGGGCTCGGAGTCCACTGCAATTTCGTCGATTTCATTCGACAGCATGTCGCGCACGCAGCGGAGTACGAGGTCGAGGTCGCTGTGCAGCAGGGCCGGTGCGCGGGTTTTTTTCGCTTTTCGTTTTATCTCGTCCCACTGGTTCGCGAGTCGCTTGACGTCCTTCGCTACGTCGGCAGGCCGTATGGTCTGGGCCGAGGTGCGCACGATGACACCGGCGTCGGCGGGCCTGACCTCGTTGACCGCGTCCCGCAGCTTACGCCTCTCCTTGTCGTTGCCGATTCGTTTGGAGACGCCCACCTGTGGCGACCCCGGCAGGTAAACGGCGTAGCGCCCCGGCAGCGATAAGTACGAGGTGATGCGGGCGCCCTTGGTCCCCATCGGCTCCTTGGAGATCTGGACGATCAGCTCGTCTCCTTTCTTGATCTTCTTTTCTATGGGCCCGTAGTCTCGACGCTGACGTTGGGGGGGGCTATCCGATTCGAGATCGAGATCTCCGTCAGCCGCTTGCTCGGGCGTGATGTCGGAGGTGTGGAGGAAGGCGGCTTTTTCCAGGCCCAGTTCGATGAACGCGGCCTGCATGCCGGGCAGGACCCGGGAGACGCGGCCCTTGTAGACGTTGCCGGCGGCTACTTCTTCGCTGCTGCGCTCGATGTGGACTTCCGCGAGAATTCCGTTCTCGAGCAGGCTCACCCTGATCTCGTTAGGGTTGATGTTGACGATGATCTGTTTGCGCAAAAGCGGGAACCGTGGGCTGGCCGGGCAGCCAGGACAAAACTGGGCACCTCGGTGAGGGGGTGCCTGTGAGCTGACGCTATCATAATTGCGCTTGTTCGCAACGACGGCAGGTTACTAAGCAGGTGTTTTTTTCGCGTAGGAACCTAGAAAAACGCTGCGGTACCCAGTACTCTAGAAGACTGCCCGTAGGTTGTGGCGGGTAATTTAACCAGGGGTGCTCAGGTGAGAATAAAGCGACTGGAGCTGAACGGCTTTAAATCCTGCATGAACCGTACAGTGTTGGACTTTCCATCCGGCGTTACCGGTATCGTGGGGCCGAACGGTTGTGGAAAATCGAACATCGTCGATGCTATCCGCTGGGTTCTGGGCGAACAGAGTGCTCGCCACCTGCGCGGCCAGTCGATGGAAGACGTGATCTTCGCCGGAAACGACAACCACGCTTCGCTTGGCGCGGCAGAAGTCACGATCGTCTTTGATAACGAGGAAGCTTTTCACCTTGACGCGGAGCAAGAGGAGCTGGTAGCAGAGGCTGTAGCCGCGGTGCGTGATGCAGCTGAGATCCAGGTCACGAGGCGCCTGTTTCGCTCGGGTGAGTCAGAGTACTTGTTGAACGGGGCGAAGTGCCGGTTGCGCGATATAACCGACATGTTTCTGGGTACCGGGGTGGGAAGTAAGGCTTACTCCATCATCGAGCAGGGGCGGGTGGGGCGCATTATTGAATCCAAGCCTGATGAGCTTCGGCTGTTGATCGAGGAAGCGGCCGGTACGACCCTCTACCGCAGTCGGAGGCTGGCTGCCGAGCGTCGCATCGAGAGGACAAAGGAAAACCTCGGTCGCGTAGGCGACATTGTCAACGAGATCGAGAGGCAGGTTAATTCGCTCAAGCGGCAGGCCCGGGGGGCAGTTCGTTTCAAGGAACTCAAGGCTGAAGAAGAAGCACTGGACCGTCGATTGACGGCCGGCCGTCTTGCGAGGGTGGAAGTCAGGCTCGTCGCTTCGCGGCAGGAACTCGCCGAGGCTGGCAGCGCGGAGAGCTCGATCCGTGAGCTCATTTCCGGCCAGGAAGGAGATCGAGACGAGCTGAGAACACGCAAAGACCTCATCGAGGGAGAAACCGGCGCTGTCCGCACCTCGATGTTCGACGCGAAGTCTGCTCTTAACCGGGCGCGCGATGAACGCGTACACCTGTCGTCCCGCCTCGAAGACCTCGTTCGCCAGCTCGCCGATGCTCACACCGAGACTTCCGCGCTGGAGACTCGCTTGCGTGCATGTGCCCTGGAACAGTCGGGCCTCGCGGGTCAGCGGTCCGATTTGCAGCAACAGGTTATCGCCCTCAACGAGCAACGGGGGCAGCGGCAACAGCGACTTCAGGACCTGGACGACGAACTGCGGGACTCCGTGGCGGCGGAAGAGACCATTAAGTCTCGAATGGTCGAAAACCTGGCGGCCGAAGCCGGGGCACGCAACGAGATCGGTGGGGTGGAACGACAGATCGAGAACTGCAGCGTGCGCGTGAAACGCTGCGCCGAGGAAGAAGACTCACTTTCGATAGTCAGCAGTGGCCTGCTGGCCGAGGTTACGGATTGTGAAGCGAGGCTTGGCCGGGAGGCCCTGGCTCTTGAGCAGACCGAGGTCAACAAGCGTGGAGCGACCGAGAGGCTCAGGACGGCAGCCGAAAGAGAGGGGGCCGCGTCGCGGAGGCTGGACTCGGCTCGCGAGCAGTACGCGTCGGTCGAATCCCGCTATAACTCCCTGCTCGAGCTGGAGGACGGCCTGGCCGGTTACGGCGACTCTGTCAGGGAGTTCATGCAGAACGGCGGGGTCGAAAGGGCCGACGCCAGGGCCATCGTCGCCGACATCATGGAAGTGGAGCCAGGCTACGAACAGGCGGTTGCAGCCGTACTGCAGGAAGCTTTGCAGTACGTCGTTGTTGGCGACGCCGATGGTGCGGTGAGAGGAGCAGGTTACGTAAAAGAGAAGCAGTGCGGCAGGGCGTCCTTCATTCCCCTGGAGGCCCGGGACTCGGCCGTCAGCGGTCAGACGCCACCCGGCTACTCGCTGCTGGCTTCTCATGTGTCGGTCCGACCGGGTTTCGAGGGAGTGGTCGGCAGCCTGGCCCGGGGGGTCGTAGTCTGCGAATCCCTGGAACAGGCTTCGTCGCAGTGGAAACAGAACGGCTACCACGCGACATTCGTTACGCGGGAGGGTGAAACCTTGTCTCGTGCCGGGGTGGTTACCGGCGGTAATGTACAGGCCGACAACGCTTTTCTGCTTCAGCGCAAGGCCGAACTTCGAGGCATGGAAGTCGAGCGCGTCACTTCCGGAGCTGAGCGCGAGCAAGCTACGCGGATATTCCAGGAGGCTCGCTCGGGAGTATCTCGAGTTGAAAGCGAGCTGGACGGGTTCGACGAGGAGCTTAGAGCCTCCACGCTGGAGAAGGTAGCCTGCGAAGGTGAGCTTGAGTTGAAAAACCAGAACCTGGCGCGAACGCGTGAACGCCTGGGTGTGCTCGGTAGTGAAAAAAGTGCTGTTCTCCAGGAGCGGCAACAATACCGGCAGGAACTGGTAGCGGCTCGTCAGCAGCTGGAGCAGGCCGCGATCGTGCGGACGCGGCTCGAAGGAGATTTTTCCGGCAACAGGGAGAAAAGCCAGGCCATAGAAGCCGAGCGGAATTCCTGCGTAGAGGGGCTCGAAAAACTCAAAATCCAACTGGCCGAAACGCGGGTGAGCCGGGATAACTGCGAACAGCGCTTGCGGGCCAACGACGCGGCGGTGGCCGATCTACGTGAGAGAATCAGCAGAAAAGCCGAGATCATGGGTAGGGACAGCAGGGAACGAGGCGTTGCTCGCGTGCGTCTTGCCGATCCGGAACTCGACCTTGAAAAACTCGAAGACACGTCGGAGGCGGTCTCAAGCAAGCTGTTATCAATGGAGGCCCAACTCAAGGAATTCGTTGATAGTTTGTCGTCTCTCGAGGGAGATCTGGTCGAGAAAGGGCGGGAACTCGAAGAGATCAGGGAGCGAAAGAACACTGCGACCCTGGCCGTACGGGAGTGCGATCTTGAGTTTCGTAGCCTGGAGGACCAGCTCAAGGAACGGCTGGGCGTTACCGCAGGCGAATTGATGGGCGACCGCGAGAACGTCGAACAGGTGGGTGCCGATCAGGATGCCGCACTGGTGATGGAGCTTGACGCTGTGCGCAATCGCATCAGGCGGCTGGGTACAGTCAACATTGGCGCGGTCACCGAACTGGAAGAAGTCGAAGCCCGTTTTGTGGAGCTGGGTGGGCAGCGTGACGACCTTGAGAAATCAATAGAGGACCTCAAGGGCACTATCAGTCGTCTCAACCGTATGTCGCGCGACCGCTTTAAAGAGACCTTCGAGACGGTTAACAGCATATTCCAGGAGACTTTTCCGCGCATGTTCCAAGGCGGAAAGGCGTACCTCTCCCTTTGCGACGAGAGCAACATTCTCGAAAGCGGCGTGGAGATATCCGTGCAGCCGCCAGGCAAAAGGGCCGGTACCCTGGCCCTGCTCTCGGGGGGAGAAAAGGCGCTCACCGCTGTCAGCCTGATCTTTTCTATCTTTCTCCACAAACCCAGCCCCTTCTGTATCCTCGATGAAGTGGACGCGCCGCTTGACGATGCCAAT
This sequence comes from Pseudomonadota bacterium, assembly GCA_014382245.1. Taxonomy (GTDB): domain Bacteria; phylum Desulfobacterota; class Binatia; order UBA1149; family UBA1149; genus UBA1149. The sequence continues at coordinate 18,308 of JACNKC010000063.1, forward strand.
ATCGGTCGATTTGCCCGTATGGTGGCTGACATGAGCGACCAGTCCCAGTTCCTTCTCATCACCCATAACAAGAAGACCATGGACTCCTGCGGCATGCTGTATGGCGTGACCATGAACGAGCCGGGAATCTCCAAGATTGTGTCTGTCGATCTCGCCGCTTGATAACGGCCATGGCGCTTGACAGTCCGTTTGACGCGGCCCTAAACTGACTTCGGCGGTACCGAATTGCACCGGGGGAGCTGAAATCTTGATGACCAACAGCATTGACAGGCTAGAGGCGCTCGTGACTCGCTTGGAAGAGCACTGGCTCAAGGGCGAGCAGCGAAGCAAGTCGCTCTCTGCGGCTCTCACAAAGTCCGGACGTGAACTCGACGAGGCCGGGCGAAACCTGCAGCGACTCGAGGGTGAGCGACGCGAAACCGGCCGCGTGCTTGAAAAGGCTATTGCCGAGCTGGCTGATCTCGACATCGAAACAACAGGCGATATGCAGTGAGTTTTACGCCGGAAGCCGGGCACTCGGTGCAGCTGGGTGGGCAGACCCTTGTTCTGAAAGGGACGCAAGGGCGCGAGTACCTCGATTCACTGGTTAAAAAGGTAGAAGCGCGGATCAATGAACTGGCGCTGTCCCGCGAGGGTGCTACGACCCTGACACTGGCCTTGTTGGCCAGTTTGAACCTCGCCGACGAGGTCGCCGAGGCCCAGGCCCGCAATGAGGAACTCGACGGACGCTTATCGCGTCTGGCGGACCGGCTGGAAGGCCTGTGTGGCAAAGAGTGATCGGCGTTGTCGTGCCTTTAACTGCTGAAAAGCTTCCGGGGTCCCTGCCGTTCAGGTGACGGGGGATGGTGCTCGAACCAATGTTATAAAAAATGGGAGCCGAGCCACTCACCGGTCGCCAGGAGCGAAAGCCCGGGCGATTCAACGGTGTATGGACATGGCGCCCCCCTGGTCTACCAGGTTAGAGCAGCTCGCCCGCACGGTCCGGGCGGGGATCCCGGTTTTTTTGTCCAGAGACGCGGCGGCTGGTGAAAACTAAAGAAGAAGTCCGGCTAGCCGTCGCGCGACGGATAGCTTCCCTGCCTCCGGCCGTGCGGCAGGAGAGCGACAGGCTGATAGACCGGCAGTTGCGCACGCTGGCTGTGCTGAACAACGCCACGGCTGTTGTGGGTTACCTGGCGCTCGCGGACGAGGTGGACGTCGGTCGCTTTTTGGACTATCGCAGGGAGTGTGGATCGCGAATCTATCTGCCGTCCGGAATAGGGGCACACGCTTGTTTTCGGGAGTGGCGACACGAAGAAGAATTAGTGCGCGGCGAAACTGGCGGTTTTGAGCCCGACCCGTCGGCATCTGAATTGGAAGACGAGAGCGTCATGCTGGTTCCGGGCAGGGCATTCGACGGGAGCCTGGCCAGATTGGGCCGGGGGGGTGGATGGTATGACCGCGTACTTGCGGGGCGGGGTGAGCGTGACCTGTTGGTGGGCGTATCTTACAGCTGCCAGCTTGTGGCCGCGGTGCCCGTAGAAGCGCACGACAAGCGAATGGAACTGCTGGTCAGCGAGCAGCAGTTGTTGGTTGCAGGAACATGAGTAAGGAAAGAAGCAGCAATGAAGTTGCCGACCAGTTGGCGGAACTCACTCGTGGGTCTGTCGAAGTACTCAACCTGGCCGAGTTGAAAAAGAGACTCGCGCGAGGCGACACGCTACGGGTCAAGGCGGGCTTTGACCCCACCGCCGCGGATCTTCACCTGGGTCATACCGTGCTCATGCAGAAGCTGCGCCAGTTTCAGCAGCTGGGACATAAGGTCTTGTTTCTCATTGGAGATTTTACTGCCCGTATTGGCGACCCCAGCGGACGCAACGAAACCCGGCCGGCTCTTGCACCCGAGGAAATCGTCGCTAACGCTGAGACTTATAAGGAGCAGGCCTTTCGAATACTGGATCCTGATTTGACCGAGCTGCATTCGAACGGGGAGTGGATGGAGTCAATGACGGCAGCGGGGCTAATTGAGCTCGCGGCTTCGACAACAGTCGCGCGGATGCTCGAGCGGGACGATTTCAGTCGGCGCTACAAGGGCGAGCAGTCCATCAGCCTGCACGAGTTTCTTTATCCGCTCATCCAGGCCTGGGACTCTGTCCAGCTGCGAAGTGACGTAGAGCTTGGTGGCACCGACCAGACTTTCAACCTGTTGCTGGGTCGCGAGCTCCAGAGGGCCAACGGCCAGGAGCCGCAGGTTGTGATGACCATGCCGCTGCTCGAGGGCACCGACGGTGTGCAAAAGATGAGCAAGTCGCTGGATAACACAATAGGGATTACTGAGCCGCCCGCTGAGATTTACGGTAAGGTAATGTCGATATCCGATACGCTGATGCTTCGATACTACGAACTGTTGAGCGACGTTGGCCAGGAGTTCGTTGTCGAGTTACGCGAGGGTAAGCACGAGGCCATGGAGGCGAAGAAACGCCTTGCCTCCGAGCTCACGGGTCGCTTTCATGGAGAAGACGCTGCGCTCGCAGGCGCAGAAGAGTTTGCGCGTCGCTATCAACGGGGCCAATTGCCAAGCGAGATCCCTGAATGGGAATGGCAGGGCAGCGATAGCGAGGTCAGGATCTGCGATCTTCTGAAGGCCAGCGGGCTGGCTAAGTCGGCTTCGGAGGGGCGGCGCCTGGTGCGGCAGGGGGCCGTGAAGTTGGACGGAAAAAAAATCTCCGACGAAATGGCCCCGGTAGCAGCTCAAGGCAAGGTTCTGATCGAGGTTGGAAAACGCCGTGTTTTGGTCGTGAAATTCGATAGATAGGCCGCCTTCACTAACCGGTTCTGGTAGTCCTCGCTCGAGGAGACTCCTTGATTTGACTAGCAACCCTCCAACGCCTATAACCCTCTGGCTCACCAGAGCGCGCTCGGCACCCGGATCGGGGATCGGGCAGGTCTTTGAAAACTGAACAGTAGTGAACGAGAATCGCGACCGCGATCTCGGGAGGCCTCCGGGCCTCCACGGGTCGAAACGGTCGTGATCTGATCCACGACAATTCCAAACATAGTGGCAACGGACTTCGGTTCGTGTGCCACTTCCAGCGTAGGACGCGCCTTCGGGTGTGTCCTGCAACTAAACTGGAGAGTTTGATCCTGGCTCAGAACGAACGCTGGCGGCGTGCCTAACACAT
>JACNKC010000092.1 GCA_014382245.1 Pseudomonadota bacterium
TCACCTACTACTACGTGGGCATCACTTCTTTCATCATGCCCATGTTTTTCCTGTTATCGGGCCTGTTCGCCCGGCGGTCTCTTGACCGGGGGCTGTGGTCCTACACGCGCGGCAAGTTGTGGGCAGTCCTGTATCCCTACCTGCTGTGGTCTGTCGTGCTGGCGGGTGCCCGCTCGGGACTGGGGGCTTACGCGAATCAGCCCATGACCCCGGGGAGGGGGGGCAGCATCGCCTGGGGTCCCCTACAGCAGCTGTGGGTTCTCTACGTGTTGATGTTTTGTTTTTTTCTTTACGTACTTCTTGCCCGGCTCCCCCCCTGGTTGCACCCGGCCGGTGCGCTGGCGTTACAGGTAGCGCAGACAGGATTTCACCTGGGCATTCTCGACAAGTGTTTTGGCCACTACATTTATTTTGCCGTGGGTGTGGCCCTTGCCGGGAAGGCATCGGCGATACTTGAGCGCATGCCCCCCGGCAGGCGCTCGCCCTGGTGGGACTGTTTGCCGTGGCTTGCGCCCACTACATGTGGATGATGGTCACGCCCCTGCGCATCGAGACTCACCCGGTGATCGGCGTCTACCCGCAGTGGACCCACGTAGCCCTGCTCGGAATTTTTGCCACCATCGCCGTCGGCGAGATGCTCGATCGCTGGAAGCCCCAAGCCTGGCTGATTTATATCGGGCGCTTATCAATGCCCATTTACCTGGCCCACCTCATAGCCACCGCCGGCACGCGGGTGGTGCTACTGAAGTTTTTCGGCCTGCAGGATGTTACCCTGCATATTATTCTGGGTACGACCGCCGGCTTGATATTCCCCATATTGCTCTTCAGGTTTTCAAAGAGGCTCGGGGTAGAGCGCTGGGTCGGTTTTGGCACTGCCTGACCTTCTCCCGGGTCCAATCCCTTCCCCAGAGCCCTCGATTCAAGGTTTTATCGTACCCACACATTTCTATGTAGCACGTCAGGCACTCGTCGGCTTACCATAATAGGGGCGAGCTGGTCCTGGGGCTCGCCTGGGGGTTCTCAGGTGCTTTCAACAGAAAACAACAATTCCACGCGCCTGGGCTGGGTGGACTACGCCCGTGGGGTCGCGATCCTGCTGGTGGTCAATGTTCACTGCGCGGCCGGTATACAAGGAAGTACGTTGGCCATGCCCGAGCCGTTCGGGTCGCTCTACTACGCGGGCATGCTCGGGTTCGCGATGGCCCTCTTCTTTTTCCTGTCGGGTGTGATTGCCTCCGGGGCCACGGAGCGCAGCCCGGGTGCTCACCTGCGCGGCAAGTGGTGGGGAGTAGTATACCCCTACCTGTTGTGGTCAACGGTACTGGTTGTGCTCCGCTCGGCCATGAACGACCAGGTGAACAACCCCATGGAGCTCGACCGTCTCGCTACCATAGCCTGGGATCCCGTCCAGCAGATGTGGTTCCTCTACGCCTTGTTATTCTGCTTTGCCGCATACGCGGTATTACGGTGTCTCCCGTGGTGGCTGCACCTGGGCGTGGCGCTGGCCATGAATATGGGCCAGTCGACTTTGGACGCGGGGGTACTCAACGAGTGCCTGGCCCACTACCTGTTCTTTTGCCTCGGATCCCTGTCCGCGGTCTGGCTCAAGAGAGCCGCCGGGACGGTAAGAATGGGCGATGCCGTCGGGTTGCTGCTGGTCTACGGAGTGGCCGTGACCCACTACGCTTTTAGTATAGTGGTACCAGACATGTGGGGGGCGCACCCGGTGGTGGCTACCATGCCGCGGTGGATACACGTAGCGCTGCTCGGTATAGCTGCAGCGGTCGCTGTGTGTGCCGTGGCTGCTCGAGGCAGAACAGCCCCGTGGCTTGCCACGCTGGGGCGTTACTCGTTGGCCATTTACATGACGCATCTTTTTGCTACCGCGGGTACTCGTATTGTAATGCAGCAGGTGCTCGGCGTTGACAGCGTGGCTATGCACGTGTTAGCGGGGACGATGGCTGGCATCGTATTTCCCCTGACTATTTGCTTCCTGTCCCGCTCGCTGGGCGTGGGGCTCTTGATGGGTTTCGGTTCTGCGGCTACTTCACCCAGGACCCCCGGCGTGTTGCCGTCTAGTCCTCTCACCCCGGTCGTCAGTCTGGGGGAGCTTGTTCAACGAGCTCGACGAGCTGTTGATCACCGGACAGCAGGAATACAATCCTCCTCCCGTTGAACGCTACAGCAGGGGTAGGGCGGGTCACCGGAAAAGCACCCGCCGCGCGCAGGTTGTTAACCGCGACCTCAAGGTCTTCTACTTCGTAGCAGGTATGGTAGGTTCCACCGTTTTCCGAACCCACGTAGCGCAGCACCGGTGAGTCGTCGGCCGCTGCTTCTACCAGCTCTACCCTGAAACCGTCGGCCTTGACGAAAAACTGCACGCGTACTTTCTGCAGGGGGTCGTGGATGACCTCGGTCTCGGTCGTGAAGCCCATCACGTCGGTCCACCAACCGGCGCTGTCGGTTATGCTCTTGACGGCGACTCCAACGTGGTGAAAACGCATGGCGTCGTTACTCCTCGCGGTCGACCCATACGTCGACGCGGTCGGGGCCGGTTTTTTGCACGTTCCAGCCCAGCCGCTTGTAGAGTATCAGGCTGCCCAGGTTGCGCGGTTTGACGCTGCCGCCGAGCCGGCCCGCACCGGCGCGGAATACTTCGCCGGCAAAAAATTCGACCAGCCGTTCGGCGTGGCGTCCACCGCGGCAGTCGGGGTGCACTGCCACGTCGAGGAAGCGCGCCTCGGGAAATTGGCTCGGCGTGATACCAGATCGTTCGAGGGTGTCGTCGGCGCGGGCCACGAAAATTTTCGAAACAAAGCCGAGGCGTTCGCCAATGCCCTTGCGCACGGTGGCCTCGGTAAACAGCCCGCGCACTACGCCGCCGGCAAAAGCCGGGAAGCTGCGGCGCAGCAGGCCGGTGTGAAAGGCGGGGTTGAGCGTTCCCACGGCCAGCCCCAGTATGCGTTCGCTATCGTCCTGCAGCACGCAGGCCACGCTTTTCGGGTCATCGACCGCGCGCGAGTAGAGCGCGCCGATGGCCGCGTCGCCCAGGGCGGTGAGAAAGTATCCTTCGAAGCAGACCTTGTGCAGCTCTACAACCCCGACAAGATCGGCGGGTGTCATGAGCCGGGGCCGGGTATGAAAGCCGTTTTCTCTCGCGCTGTTCACGTTGCGCCCGCGTTCACCCTGCGTTGCTGTAGCGTAGCATGGCAGCGACGACCTCTGGGAACGACACCATTTCGAGTGCGTCGTCCACGTCGACCTGCACGCCGAACTCTTCCTCGAGCGCCATGATGAGATTGACGTGTTGCAGGCTGTCCCAGTTTTCGACGGTTTCGAGTGATGAGTTCTCGTCAATGTCCGACTCGTCGATGGCAAATATGCCGGCCATTATTTCCCGGACCTTCTGTTCCACTTTTTGTTGCTCCATGGCTGGATGTAATTGTAGCCGCGCGGACGGCTCCTGCCTGTACAGTATAGCTGTCGCTGTGATGTTGTCGAGATGTTTCGACGGGTCTTCAGCGCCGCGCGAGCAGGCGTGCCACCGAGGACGCGGGCAGCTCAACTTCCTCGTACTTTATCTCTTCGAGTGCCGAGTACAGTTGCCTGAGCTCGCCCGGGGCCAGCGCGTAGCTACGGCTGCGCAGGTGGTTGTCTTCGCGGTCGCACTGACGGTGGCTGAAGGTTTCGTAGACCAGGTGGCCACCGGGAGCCAGGGCTTCGAGCACGATGCCGGGCAGCTGTTCGCGGTCGAGGAAGCGTACTACCACCACCAGGTCGTATGCCTTCTGCGGCGGTCGCCAGCTGTCGAGGTCGGCGGCTATCCAGTTTACCGACAGTCCGAGTTCACGGGCTCTCGCCTCGGCCAGGGCCAGCCCCGTGGGCGAGATGTCCAGCGCGTCGACTGTCCAGCCCTGCTCGGCCAACCAGGTCGCGTTGTGGCCGGTGCCGCAGGCCAGCTCCAGGGCGCGCCCCGGGGCGAGGCCGGCCACGCTGTCGGCCAACCAGGGGTCGGGCTGCAGGGTGGCCGCGATGCTGCGGCCCTCGTACTTTTCGTCCCATCGTCTGCGATCTGAATCGGCCATGCGCGGTGTTGTCGCGGCAGTGTTTTCTGCCGCGCATGGTCATGTTGCAGGCAGCTGGCGCAAAGGCAATGGTCGTCGCCATCGTGGCTGGCGAGAAAAACCGCGAAGAGCGAGCAATGCTGAAGCAGATCACCGATGAGCTCGTGGCCGATCTCGATGGCCTCACCTTCGGCCCGCCGGTCACGCACGTCTACAACCCCCTCGTTTACGCCCGGGAGGCGTGGGACTTGTACTGCGAAAAGTACGGCCAGGGGCGGCGGGAAGTACTGCTTGTCGGGATGAATCCCGGGCCTTTCGGCATGGCGCAGGTCGGTGTGCCCTTCGGAGATATCGCCCTTGTACGCGAATGGCTGGATATCGAGACGCCCATAGGCAAGCCAGCTCGCGAACACCCTGCGCGCCCTGTCCTGGGCTTCGACTGCCCCAGGAGTGAGGTCAGCGGGCGGCGGCTGTGGAGTTGGGCCAAGGACACCTTCGACACGCCCGAAGGGTTTTTTTCTCGCTTCTTCGTCACCAACTATTGCCCGCTGGTTTTCATGGAGGAAGGGGGACGCAACCGCGTCCCCGAGAAATTACCGAAAGCCGAACGCGCGTTGATGTACAAGGCCTGCGACCGAGCGCTGCGACGGACAGTCGAGAGTTTCGAGCCGGAGTTTGTCGTCGGCGTTGGCAAGTTTGCCGAGAAGAAGGCCCGGGAGGTCGTCGGCGACCTCGACGTGATCATTGGCAGCCTGCCGCACCCGAGCCCGGCAAGCCCGTTGGCCAACAGGGGTTGGGCGTCGCTCGTCCGCCCCGCGTTGGAAGCAGTCGGAGTCCGCTTTTAGACCCGGCCCGGGCCTCAGTCGCCGGCGGGTAGTACCCGCCGTGGGTCACCGGCCCTGGCAAGTCTCGTGCTGCGCATACGCGTGTTGAGCATTTCGACAAAAAACGAGAACGACATCGCAAAATAAATGTAGCCGCGCGGAATGTGTACGTGCATTCCGTCGGCAATAAGCGCCACGCCCACCAGCAACAGGAAGCTGAGCGCGAGCATCTTGACGCTGGGGTGGCGGTTGACGAAGTCTCCCACGGAGGCGGCAAAGAACATCATGAAGCCTATGGAGATTATCACCGCCGCCATCATCACCTCCAGTTGCTCAGCCATGCCCACCGCGGTGATTACCGAGTCGATAGAGAACACCAGGTCGAGCAGCAGTATCTGCGTCAGTACGGAAGCCATCGTGGCCCCGGACGACTGCCCGCTTTCATCCACTTCGCCTTCCATGGTCGCGTGAATTTCTCGCGTGGCCTTGGCCAGCAGAAACAGGCCTCCACCGGCCAGTATCAGGTCCCTCGGAGATATCTCGCGGCCCAGGGCCACGAACAAGGGCTCGGACAAGCGGATAATCCACACCACCGTAGTCAACAGCAGCAGGCGGCCGACCACCGCCCCGCCCAGTCCGGTGATCCTCGCCCGCTGTCTCTGCTCCTCGGGAAGGCGGTCGCAGAGAACGGTAATGAAAATGATGTTGTCTATGCCCAGCACTATTTCGAGTACTGTAAGGGTGGCGAGTGCCAACCAGGCTTGGGGGTCGGTGAGTAGTTCCACGGTTACGGACGGTGGCAACGCGGGGTGCCACTGGTCAGCAGTTTAGCACGTGTGGCTGCTCAGCGGGTTTTTGCCTTGAAAACGCTTTCGTCGGACTTGCTGGTGTCGGCGGGCTGGAAGCTGCTGGTCCAGCATACGCCCTTGCCGTTGTGCAGCTGGACAGTTACGTCGGGGTCCTGGCTGAACATGGCGCTTGGCGTCACCGGAGAGGGCGTGGGAAAGTTGGCTCCCTTGGCCTTGATCTGGGCCCTGGCCTTGCCCGCGTCGCCCGAACGGAGGGTTGCCTTGTAAACACCGTCGAAAAGGCCGGTCTTGTCCTTGTAATACAGGCGGCCGTTTCCCTTGTCTTGCCACCCTGCACCCGCGGCAATATCCAACCTGCTGGCGAGCGAGGCCGCTCCAGCGATATTGTCGTATACGCAGAGCGAATACGTGGTATCCACCGTCGGCGTACCGAGGTCTACCTCGTTCATGGCATCGCCCTTTTTCCATGACCACTTGAGGGAGTCCTTGTCTTCGCCTGTCTTGTTCTTGATCAGCAGTGAAGTGCGGGCAGCCACACTGCAGCTGGTAGCGGGTTCTGTCGAGTTGCCACAGCCGAGCAGGGGATCGCAGGAGTCCACCGTGCAGGGGTCACCGTCGTCGCAGGCAGATCCGAGGGGGTCGTTGATGCAACTGCCATCGCCGTTGCAGGCGTCGGCGGTGCAGACGTCGCCGTCGTCACAGCTGTAGGACGTGCCCGCGCAGCTCCCTGAATTGCACGCGTCGGGCCAGGTGCACACGTCGCCGTCGTCGCAGGCAGTACCGGGGGGCGATGGCGGGTCGCTGCACAGTCCGGTGGCCGGGTCGCAACTGCCCACGTCGTGGCACTGGTCGCTGGCCGAGCAGCTGACGCCCGCGCATGGGTCCGTGCCCGAGCACATACCTGCGCTGCACTGGTCGTTAGATGTAAGCGGATTCCCGTCATCGCAGGAACCGGTTTCAAGCAGGCACGAGGCCGAACAACAGTCTCCGTCGGTGTTGTTGCCATCATCGCACTGCTCGCCGAAATCGGTGTTGCCGTCGCCGCAGGTGCCTTGGCTGCTCGGTGGTACCCCGAGGGTGAAGTCGTCGCCGAATATCCAGTTCTGGTCCTCGAAAGTCCCGTCCTGTTCTCTTACCTCGACAGACTGGAACCCGGCGGGTTCGATCACGCCCAGGAAGCTGTGGGCGCTGCCAAGCGTGGAATCGGCAGCCGGGGTGCCGTCGAGAAGTATCTCTACCTGCGGGGAGGTGCCCTGTCCGCTGAACCACCCCCCGAAGGCTGTCACGGGTGCCCCGGTGGAAATGAAGAAACCATCGGTGGTCGAAGTGCCGGGTAGGGGGACGAAGTTGCCGTGCGGATATTCGAGGAATCCCCAGCTCCCCGAGTGCGAGGCGCCGTTGCTTGTGGTTATGCCGCTTGACGCTACGTTGGGAGTCCAGCTTATCCCCTGGCTGAATACCGATGGCAGCGTGTTGAATCCTCCAAAAATGGTAGAGCGGGCAGACCCCCACACGGCGTCGTCTTCAAAGCCTTCGCTCACGCTGGAGTAGCCAGCAGCCGAAAGCGCCGCGAGGAAAGTCGCTTCGTCGGTGTAGCTGGTCGCCGCGCTCGCCGCCGCGCTGCTGGTAGCCACGGCGAACATGGCTGCAGAAAAAATTGCCAGGGTTCTTGTCATCGTCTCTCCACGGCCACGGCAATGCGGGCCTCGATGAAGTACGACGCGTATTAATACTGTCACGGATCGGCAGAAGGCCGGCCAAGGTGATCCGTAGTCCCCAGCTCGGCAGCCATGACGGCGTCTCGCGCACGTCATCTCTCACTCAATCAAACTAGTTGGCGGGTGTCTGGTCAAGGGCTTGTTCTGCTTCCCCCCCCGGAAGGGGGGGCGTGTTCTGATGATCGTAATCAGTCGCGGGCGAGCAGAAGGCAACCGGCCAGGGGGCCACCACCGGCCGCCGCAACGGCTATAGCGGGGGCATCGGCTACCTGGCGGTCTTCGCCACGACCCCATAGCTGCAGGCAGGCCTCGTGCAGCAGTCCGTAGCCGTGCAGTCGCCCGCCAGACAACTGGCCACCATTGGTATTCAGTGGCAATTCACCGTCGAGCGCTATGCGTTGGCCGCCGTCGATGAAAGCACCGCCCTGGCCTCGAGGGCAGAAGCCCAGCGCTTCGAGCCATGCGAGGGCTATGAAACTGAAGCCGTCGTATAGCTCGGCCACCTGCACGTCGGCGGGTGTGAGGTCGCTGCGCTGCCACATCATGCTGGCGGCGTCTCGCAGCGCCATGGTGGTGAGGTCGTCCCACTGGTCCCAGCTCGGGCGTCCGTGAATGGCCGAGCCCACGCCTTGCACCAGCAGCGGTGGGTTGCGGGTGTCCGCTGCCGGCTCGACCGCCGACACGATCACGGCCGTTGCCCCGTCCACCGGCACGTCGCAGTCGTAGAGGCAGAACGGCGTGGAGATCATGCGCACCGACATGTAGTCGTCCAGGGTCATGGGGTCTCGGTAAATGGCGGCCGGGTTGAGGGCTGCGTTACGCCTGTCGTTGAGCGCGATCCAGGCGAGCTGTTCACGCGTGGTGCCGAACTCGATAAAGTGCCGCTGCGCGTACATGGCTATCCAGCATGTGGCCGACGCTGCGCCGAAGGGAAGGCTCCACTGCATGTCGCCCGTGGCTCGAAAGCCTTCTCCCTGCGACGTGCCCAGGCCAGCGCGCGGCCCTGAGCCCTGGGCCGTCGATTCCCACACCGTGCGAAAGCAGAGCACGTGGCGGGCCAGCCCCGTGGCTACCGCCATGCAGGCGTTGATCACCGAGCCGAACTGGCCGGGCTGTTCGAGGCCCCCGCAGTACCAATCAAGATCAAGGCGCAGCGCTTCCTGCACCTGGCTCACGCCCGCACCGCTGAATCCCGGCGCGCCGGGAACCATGGCCCCGGGGTAGGTAGACAACCCGTCTATGTCGCTGCGCTCGAGGCCGGCATCTTCGAGGGCCTGCATGCAGGCATCGACGGTAAGCGCCAGCGGGTCACGGCCCAGGCGGCGGCCAACCTCGGACTGGCCTATGCCGGTGATCGCGGCGTTACCTTCGAGCGTGGTGGTCACGCGGGGCCATCCACGGGTTTGAACAAGGGCAGGAAGACTCCTTCGCCCGCGTTTTCAAACACGACCTCCAGTTGCAGTCCGTCAACGAGCTTTTCTATTTTGCAGTCGACGATATTGGTCATCAGTCGCAGGGTCGGTTGTTCTTTGATCGCTACCAGGGCGATGACGTAGGGAGGGTCAAATCCCGGTATCCACGGCTGGTGGTTGACCGTCCAGCTCAACAGCGAGGCCTGCCCCGACACGGCGCGGACCTCCAGGTCGCGCTGCATACACTGCGGGCAGTTGGGAAGCGGGGGGTGAACGTAGTGGCTGCAGGCGGCGCAGTGGAGAAAGTTGAGCTTGTTCTCGCCGCCACCTTCCCAGAAGTGCCGGTTGGAATCGGTCAGCAGCGGCAGCAGCCGGGTGACGCTGCCGGCTTCAGGCACGAATTATCTGTCCGCCGTCTACGGCCAGTATCTGGGCGGTGACCCAGGATGCGTCGTCCGACAGCAGGAACAGGCAGGTGCCTACCATGTCGGTGGGTTGGCCCACCCGCTTGAGGTGCAGGCCATTGACGATGTCGTCGATGATCCCGTCGGGCACTACCCCGCGGGTGGCCGCGGTGTCCACGGGCCCGGGAGCGATCGCGTTTACGCGTATGTTGCGCCAGCCCATCTCGGCTGCCAGGGAGTGGGTTATACCGTGCAGGGCCAGCTTGGCGATGCCGTAGTAACCCGCGGCCATCCACGCCGCGGTAGACGACTGGTTGACGATGGCTCCGCCACCGCGCTCGGTCATCGACTCGTAGACGGCCCGTGTTGCCAGCAGTGCGCCGGTTACGTTCACTCTCATGAATCGATCCCAGTAGTCCATGGGCATGTCGAGCATGGAGTGCATTTCCATGCCCGCGTAGATGGCCGCGTTGTTGACCAGGTAGTCGACGCCGCCGAAGGCTTCGACGGCGGCCTTGCCCATGGCGAGGGTAGACTCTTCGTTGGACACGTCGGTTTCAACGAAGACCGCCCGCCCGCCCGCTGCTTCGATTTCGCCGGCCACGCGTTGGCCCTGCTCTGCGTTGAGTTCGGCCACCACGAGGGCGGCGCCCTCTGCCGCCAGTCCCTTGGCGTAGGCTTCGCCTATGCCTTGTCCCGCACCGGTGACTACGGCCACCTTGTCCTTGAAACGCATGTTCTATTCTCCTCGTGTAGTGGGGTCGGTGTCAGGCCTGTTCAAACGGTGATTCAAAGGCCGTCGAAAGCTGGTCGATGATGTGTTGCGAAGTTACCGCGGCGTTGGGGTCGTCCACGGGTGGGTTGCCACCCTGGCTGCGGGGTTCGAGATCCACGTGCCCGGCCTGGGCCCTCAGCCCTGCCACCGTGCATTCCTCGCGCGAGAGGGTAGCGAAGGGGTCGAGGCGAAAAACCCTGAGCGCGTTTTCATGGGTTATCTTGTTGACCTCGTTATCGGGTACTCCCTCCAGGCAACGTGCGAGGCTTTCGGGGGCGTGCGGCCAGGTGCTGTCGGAGTGCGGGTAGTCGCACTCCCAGGTGATGTTGTCCACGCCGATGTGGTGGCGCATCTCGATTCCGACCCTGTCGTCGATGAAGCAGGTGGTGATGTGTTCACGGAATACTTCGCTGGGAGTCTTGTCGCCGAAGTCCTGGTGGGTCCACAGGCGGTGCTGCTTGTAAACGTAGTCCATGCGTTCGAGAAGGTAGGGAATCCATCCTATGCCGCCTTCCGACAGCACGATTCTCAGTTCCGGGTAGGCCCTCAACACCCTCGACCAGACCAGGTCGGCGGCGCAGCCGAACACGTTGATCGGCGACACGGTTATCATCACGTCCACCGGTGAGTCCATTGAAGTGAACGCCATGCCTTCGCCTGAACCGATGTGTATGCACACCGACGTGCCCTCGTCAGAGCAGGCCTGCCATAGCGGATCCCAGTAGTGGTCGTGGAAACTGGGAAAGCCGAGCTTGGTGGGGTTCTCTGAGAAACTGATCGCGTGGCAGCCCTTCCTGGCCAGGCGGCGTATCTCGTTGGCCATCTCGGCGGGGTCCCAGAGTATGGGCTGGGCCAGCGGTATGAATCTGCCGGGGTGGGAACCGCACCACTGGTCTACGTGCCAGTCGTTGTAAGCGCGCAGCATGACCAGCGCGAGTTCCTTGTCCTCGCAGTTGGCCCAGAGCTGGCCGGCAAAGGAGGGAAAGGAAGGAAAACACATGGACGCCAGCACTCCGTTGGCGTTCATGTCGTCTACGCGCGCGTTGACGTCCCAGGTGGCACGCCTGAGCTGGTCGTAGGAAGTCGGCTCCACGCCGTACTCCTCGGGTGGGCGACCGGCCACGGCGTTCAAGCCTATGTTGGGAATTTGCGCTCCCTCGAACAGCCACACGTCGCAGCCGTCCTGCTTGCGCACTACGCGCGGTGCGCGCGATTTCCACTTGTCGGCCAGGTGCTGCTCGAACATGTCGGGCGGTTCCACGACGTGGTCGTCCACGCTCACCATTATCATATCGTCGATTTTCATAGAGTTATTCTCCTAAGGACCGGCACCGGGTATCTAAAACTGCGGCCACGCCAAGTAAAGTGCCGGGTGGCCTCGCGCCCGCCCGGCCCAGTGATAATGACGGGACACCTGCTCGTGAGGCTGCGAGTAGGGCTGCCCGTGGATGGAACACTCGGTTGTTGTTCCACTGTGTTGAAACCGTGATAGGGTCAAGCGGCCTTGATGGCAACGCCGGGTGGAGGTCTTCACAGTTGGTGAAATTACTGTTCTTCTGTTCCCGCCTGCCGCAACTCACACGGGCCGATTACGCCCGTATGTTGCTCGGCGACCACGTGCCGCTGGCCCTCAAGCATCACCCGACCATGCGGCGTTACACCGTAAACATCGTCCGGGACGAAGGGGGGGGGACGTCGCCCGCGCCCGTGGACAGTATAGGGCAACTGTGTTTCGACTCCTTGGAGGACTATCAACAGCGCCTTTACGATTCGGACGAGGGCGCCCGCCTGGTTCACGAAGACGTTGCCCGGTTCATGTCGTCGGCCACGGCCTGGGCAACCGGTGAGCGTGTTGTAAAGGCGGCACCCGTGGGTGAGTTGGGAGCGGTCACCACCAACACGAAGTTGGTCGTGGCCCTTCGCCGCGGGCAGGGGCTGTCTGCGGCGGCCTTCACCGACGCGCTGACCAACGATCACCTGCCGGCGTTGATGACCGCTTGTCCGGGACTGGTGGCTTGCGTGGTCAACGAGGTTGACTGCCGGTTGTCGGAGGATGGTGAACGGTGGGATGCTTTTATCGAGTTCTGGCTGGCCCCGGGGGTCAGAGGCCTGGAGCAGGAACTGGCCGCGGCGCCTGGCCGCGACGTGCTGCGTGTCGACTACGATAGCCTTGTTGCCGATAGTTGCCAGTGGAGAGTGCGGGAGTATGTTCAAAAACGCTGAGCGCTACGCTTCTTCACTTCGTGCTGGCGGGTGGATAGGTTGAACCCGGTGGGGGAGTCGCTGAAAGGAACGCTGGAGGGCAAAGCTGCGCTTGTGACCGGTGCTGCGCGCGGCCTGGGACGCGCCATGGCCCTGGCGCTTGCCGACGAGGGAGCATTGCTGGCCCTTTGTGACCGCGAGGGCGACGAGCTTGCCCTGCTGGCCGAGGAGCTACGCTCGCGTGGCAGGAGCGTGGTCGACGTCTGCCTTGACCTTCGTGACCCCGACGCTGTGCGCGCCTTCGTTCAGGCCGCCGTCGAGGGGCTGGGCCGGCTCGACGTGGTGATCAACAACGCCGGCGGCACCTTCGCGGGGGAACTTGTCGGCCTGAGCGACAAGGGTGTGGGCTCCCTGGTAGACGAAAACTTCGGCAGCGTTGTCAACGTGATCCGCGCCGTCTCCGCACACCTGGGTGAGGGCGCTTCGATAATCAACATCACGTCGGTAGAAGCCCATCGCGCGGCGCCCGGGTTTGCCGTGTACGCGGCGATGAAAGCCGCGGTAGAAAGTCTCACCCGCTCGCTGGCCCTCGAACTGGGAGCCCGCGGTATAAGGGTCAACTGCATAGCCCCCGACGCCATCGTTACCGAGGGCATGCCGGTGGTACCGAGCGGGTTGCCGCTTGCGCGTGAGGGTAGGGCCGACGACGTGGCTGCCGCCGCTCTCTTCCTGGCCGGTGATGGGTCGGCTTTCATCACGGGAGACACTCTGCACGTTGACGGAGGCGAACACTGCGCGGGCGGATGGAGCAGGGGCGAGGACGGTTCGTTCCATCTTGCCGGTTCCGTGGGTGGAGACAGCGACGGGTGAAGCTCGGGGTCGCACTGGGTGTACTCAACCCGGCCTTTCACCTCGAGGTGGCGGTGGAAGCCGACCGGCTCGGTTTCGAGTCACTGTGGTTGCCCGAGCACCTGGTTTTTCCCGTGGCGATGTCGGGATCTCCGCTCGCCGGAGATCATCCGCCTGTCTCCCCCGACACGCCGGTGTTCGACTGTTTTGCGTACCTGTCGTTCCTGGCTGCACGCACCGAGCAGATAAAACTGGGCAGCCACGTCTACCTGCTTGGTCTCAGGCATCCGCTGGTCGGCGCGAGGGCAGTGCAGACGCTCGACCTGCTGTCGGGTGGCCGGGCGCTGTTCGGCGTCGGCGCTGGTTGGCTTGAGAGCGAGTGCCGGGTGGCTGGCGTGGAGTTTTCTTCTCGTGGTCGGCGCCTCGAAGAGGCCATAGGCGTGTGCCGTCGGCTGTGGAGCGAGAGCGAGATCGAGCACCACGGCGAGTTTTTTGACTTCGAACCCGTGATGTTCGAGCCCAAGCCGCCGACCGTCGGGGGACCCCCGGTGCACGTGGGGGGGCAGTCCAACGCGGCCTTGCGGCGAGCCGCCCGCGTGGGCGACGGTTGGATAGGGGTGGGTAACACCCCCGCGCAGTCGGCCGAACTGGTAGAGCGCCTGGATGGTTACCGCCGCGACGCGGGCACTGAGGCCAGGCCGTTTGAAAACTCGGTTGGCGCGGGAGTGGTCAGCCGCGACGACCTGCGCCGTTACGAGGACGCCGGCGTTGACCGGCTCGTGGTCGCGCCTTGGAGCAGGTCTCCCGAAGCGATCGACTCGCTGCGCCGCCTGGCCGAGGAACTGCTGTGACTGTACCCGCCGACTCCCGTGTCATCACACCCGGCGGCTCGGCCCTGGTCACGGGGGCGTCGAGTGGTATAGGCCGCGAGTTGTCCCTGGCGCTGGGACGGCGTGGGATGAAGCTGGCGCTGGTTGCCCGGCGCCTGCCCGAGCTCGAACTCCTGGCCACCGAGTTGATCGAGGCGGGCGCGCCGCGGCCACTGTTGCTCGACTGCGACGTGGCCGATCGCGCGCGTGTAGAAGACTGCGCGGCCATGCTGGAGCGCGAGCTGGGCGCGGTCGACCTGCTGGTCAACAACGCCGGCTACGGACATCACCGGTCCTTCCTGGACTGGGACCTTGACGACATGGAGAGAATGATCAGGGTCAACTACCTCGGCTCGCTGTACTGGACCCGCTTGCTGCTGCCGGCCATGGTTGCCAGGGGCCGCGGTCGCCTGGTCTTCGTGTCGTCGGTGGCCGGGCGCCTGGCTGTGCCCGGGGAGAGCGCCTACGCAGCGAGCAAGTTCGCGCTGAGCGGACTGGCCGAGGCGCTGTCTTTGGAGCTGGAAGGCAGCGGCGTGAGCGTGCTGACGGTCTATCCCGGCACCGTGCGAACAGCGTTCTTTGACGATGAGGCGCTGGCCGCCATGCCCGCGGTGGCCAGGCGCAGCATGGTCGAGACCTCCGAGCTGGTGGAACAGGTGCTGGCCGCCATCGAAAGCGGCCGCCGCGAGCTGACCTGGCCGCGCTTCATCGCGGCGGGCTACGTGCTGCGCGCGCTGCTGCCGGCGTTATTCAGGCGCAGCGTATTGCGCAGCACTTCGTGACCCGGCTTTTTCACCAGGCCACGAAACGGATCAGGGAATTATGACTCCCGAGGCGCCCACCATCAGGCCTGTTTTGCAGGGGTTATTGGGGTCGTCCACCACCGTGCCACCAGCGTCGATGACAAGTTTGCAGGCGGCAAAGTCAGCCGGGAGGGGAGGTTCGTAGATCTCGAGCTTGTCGAATACCGAGGCCCGGTGAACCCCGGCGGGTATCAGCGCGAACTGGGACGACTGGTCAACCTTGGCCGATCCCTTGCCCGACTTCAGTTCAACTGGAATGTTGAATTCAAAAACAGTTCCCATGCCGGGGAAGTTGCCGCCGAGCACCACGATGTATTCGTCGCCGGTCAACTCGCCGGTGAGCTTCATCGAGTTGTCGGTAGTAACCGGTATGCCCACTCCGTCGGTGACACCGGACAGTTTGCTCTTACACTTGCCGTTGCTCTTCATCAGGACCTTGCCCGGCCCCATGGTGGGGAAGGCCGTGGCACCGGCCATGTCGGCGATGACAGGCACTACGCTTGACTGGTACTTGGTGCCCCCGGCCTGTGCCGAAATGGCGGCTAGAACTACTACTGTGATAACAACTGCGAAGATACTTAGACGGCGTGTCATGTTTGGCCTCCCTTGGCTTTCTCCGCCAACTGTAGTTCCACGGGGTGGTTTACGTCAAGGGGAGAGATCGCGCCTACCCCCCCGACCGGGTGGGTGGGGTGGCTGCACCGGCTGAAAAAGGAGCCGGTTCAGGGGCAGACGGCGGGCCGGGCGCTATCGATGGCCAGAAATTTACCTTTTCCGTTGACGCCGGTGCCCTGGTCAACCCTGGGGGTTCCTCCCCACAGGGCACAAGCGAAGGGATCGCTGCCACCGCCAGTGGTGAGGGCCACGGCCAGCGAGCCCTGCCCCGCTTCGTTGAGGGTGAAGTTTATTGTGGCACCTTTGCACAGGGCCTTGAACACTTTGCCCACCACCAGCTTCACCGACTTGCAGGCGCCGTTGACCTGTTGCGAGTCCTTGTAGCGGTAGCCCTTGGAGCCGGCCGGCTTACCGAGGCCTTTCCAACCGGAAGCCGGCAGTGAGAAGACCTGCTGCTCGGCCGTCGAAGGGTTGTAGAGTCTCAGCTCGGCACCACCGGTCAGCGGGTCCTGCGGTTGCCCGGCGACCGGTACTACCAGTTCCTCGTCCTTGCTCAGCAGCAGGAGCTTTCGCTTGTCGGGGCGCGAGTCGAAATCCTTGAGCGATAACTTTCGTCCGCTCAACAAGCCCGCGCAGCCGGGGGTCCCGGCCGCGCAAAACGCGAAGACCTTCGAGGGTACGTTGGCCACGATGTTCGAAGCGCTCGAAGTGTTGGCCGATCGTTCCCCCAGCCCGTGTCCGATTACGAGTGTTCCGCCAGAAACTACTGCCGACGATGCCACCGAAGACCCCAGGTAGCGAGTGGCCAGCCGCTCGCCGCTGTCGGCGTCATAAAAACGCAACACGTTGGTGTACACCGTGCCCACCATGACCAGCCCGGGTACTGCGCTTACCGGCCCGAAGTTGGCGTCGGCGAAGCCGTCGCGCTCGGTCGTGTTCTGCCAGACGATACTGCCGTCATCCATGTCGAGGGCGTGCACGGTAGGCTGCTGGGCGTTGATGATGTCCACTCCAGGTGCGGTGGCGGCAAATATCAGCCTGCGGTCTTCGTCCACTGCCGGCGAGGCGGTCATTCCGCCGATGGGGCCACCTGGCACCAGGTTGGTAGCCCAGTAGGGCAGTGCCGAGGGGTCGACGTCGTTCCAGGCAACGCCCGTCGACTCGTTGACGCCGTCGCGGTCGATGACGTAGTAAGTGCCGTCCTTGCCCCCGATGCCGACCACCTCGCGGTCGCCGCCGCCAAAGTTTATCGTGAACAGGTTGGGGCTGGCGCCGAAGGCAAGGTCGAGGTTGTCTACCTCGCGTGGCCGCCACGTCCACGCCGGCGTGCCATCAAGATTGAGAACCACCAGGGCCTCGTCGTACAGCGGCATGGTGGGGCCGGGTTTCGGCGTAGCCGGGTCGCTGTCTGTGTCGCAGTTGCTGCTGCCGAAGTAGACCAGTCCACGTCCCTGGTCGACCGCGGCAGCCGACCACACGTTGCCGCAGCCGGTTACCGTACGGTCGAAGTCGCAGCCGGCTCGTGTTGACAGGAATCCTGCGGGCAGGCCCAGTTCTCCCTCGGTGTGGTAACCGTCAAAGCTGCGTATGTTGTCGGCCGGATCCGGCGTACAGGTGGCGCCGGTCTCGAGGTCAAAGTACCAGGCCAATCTTCCGTCGTTGACGTCGAGCCCGTAGAAACCACCCTTGCCCGTTTCGACGTCGTTGACATCCATACCGAACAGAACCTTGCCGTCTGCGATCGCCACCGACGTTTCGATTTCGTTGCGCTCCCCGTCAAACGCGCACAGGCCCGGTGGGTCAACGCAGCCGGTGCCCGCCTCGAAGTGCCAGTTCTCTGCGCCCGTTGCCGCGTCGAGCGAGTACATGGTCTCGCCGCCCGAGACGAACACGGTGGTCGTGCCGCCCACGTCTTCTATGTGGGCGGTGCCGGTGTTGGGAAACGATGCGCCGGGCTGGTCGGCGGTCACCACGCGCCACAGCTCACTGCCGTCGGCCAGGCGCAGGGCGTAGATGTTGCCATCCCAGGAAGAGATGTAAACCACCGGTATGCTGCCTTCGCCGACTACGTCGACGGTGGCCACCGCAGGGGTGGCCGAGACTATCTTGCCGGTCTGGAAGGACCACTTCTCGACCAGTTGCGGGAGGTTCTCACGGGTGAGCGTGGTCTCCGCGGGGTTGTAGTAAGTGCGCAGCGGCCCACCTCCGAGCGCTGGCCAGTCGGCGGCGGCACATGGAATCGTTGGCAGGAGCAGGGCAACGGCGAGCAGGGCCAGACCGGGTATGTTGGGTTTCACGTCAGGGTGTCTCCAGGTCGCCGGGGAAGACCGCCACGCCGTCGGGAAACGAGAGTCCCGACTTTATGATTTCGGGGGTTCGTCCGTTTCCGGCGAGATCGAGCTTCACTCGCCGTACCTTGCCGTCGGGGCCGGGACCGAGGTTACCGCCGCTCACGACAAGGTTCATGTCGGCGTAGTAGATGTTTCCTTTGCAATCGACGGCCACTTGCTGGGGGTGCCCCACGGACAGCGGAACCCCGGATTCGTCCGGGTCGGGTTCGACTATGCGTCGCAGGAAGTCGCCGTCGCTGTTGTACTCCGAGATCATCCCGGTGAGGACGCTCGATATGTACCAGTTGCTGCCGGGAGCCGGGGTTATGCCAGTGGGCGTACCCACGTTCTCGGGGTCGGCCACGAACACCTCTACGTTGACAGTGTCGGCCATCGGGGCACCGGTCGAGTCCAGCGAGCCGCAGCCACCGGCCGCGTCGGGGCCGGTCGGGAAGGGCGGCGAGTATCTCCGTACGTGCAGGCCCCGCGCCGAAGCAACGTAGATGCGCCCCAGTTCATCGATGGCCACGTTGCCGGCTGTACCAATATCAGTGGCAATTTTGCAGGAGTTGTTGCTGAGGTCGTTGTTGGGATAAGTCCCCGGCGCGCCGGGGTAGTGGTCAAAGGGCGGGAACCACATGATGAGCTGCCCGTTGAAAACCCCGCTGGCCTGGTTGCCCAGCGAGGAGGTGAAGAGGTTGCCCGATAACTCGTCGACCACGCAGCCGTAGGGTTCCGGCCCGGCGTCGGGATAGCTGGGCGTGAGCTTGCCCACCTGTGTGCCGTCGGCTTCGAATACACCCCAGCCCGCGGGAGGGGTGGGCTGGCCGGTATCTTCGCCGGCCACGAACCTGTCGCTGCCGTCGGCCAGCGCGCAGATCATGCCGTTGATGTCGCGGTTGTCGGCAAGCGACAGGCGACGTTCGTCGCCCGCGGCGGCAATGAGAATGTCTTCGAGAAAGGGGCCGTTGTCGATGGTGTCGAGATCGTAACGGCGCAGGCGGTTGCCCTCGGCGCCGTAGAGTAACTCAGGGTCGCAGACAGGCTCACTGGAGGGCACCAGCCCCTCTACTAAATCGTGGATGTCGTCCTCGACGGCGTTTCCGTTGTCGATTGTTATGCACCCTCCCTTGGAATCCGCCTTGCCGAAGGTCTTCTGCAGCTTGCTCCTCGCCTTGCGAAAAGACTTACCGAACTTCACCGCGTCGTTCTTTATCGTTTCCTTTGCTACCCCCTTGAACATGCCCGAGGCGGTCTTGCCGGCCACCTTCAGCTTGTCCGATCGGCACTTGTTGTCGCCGCTACCCGCGTCAAGCGTCGCTTCGATCAGCGCGTGCCAGCCGTCTATGGCAGTACCGACCGTGGCTTCGTCGCCGGGTTCGGCGCAGGTGACTTTCTTTTCGGCCTTGGCAAACAGTTTGGAGAACTTCGAATCGGCGGTGGCAAGGCAGCCAGCGTCGGTGGTTGCGCCGTCGCGCGCGGCCTTCGAACTGCACTTGGCCAGGCCCAGGGCCTTGACGGCAGCCGCCTTGTACTTGCCGGCCTGGCACTTGAGATCCGGGTCAACGCCCGCCGTAGAGTTCGTGGCAACCGCTAGTGCCAACCCGAACAGGCACAGTACCGAGATAGTCTTTACCATCAGTTCTTCTTTCGAGGGGTCGGGGCTTCAAGCGAGATCGTGGTTTGAAGACCCACGTGGTCAGAGGTCCACAGAGTGGTTGCGCAGGTATCGGGGGCAAGGTCGCCCGGGCAATCGCCGTCGGTGAGGCATGATACGGGGGTGTCCCTTCGGCAAAGCGGCGAAGGGTCGTAGTCTTCGCAGTGGCTTCCAGCCGGGCAGTCGCCGTCAACAGCACAGGGCAGCGCCGGCTCGAAGCGACACAGGGCGTTGCCGTCCACGCCCGGTGTATCGGCGAAGCGAGTCGTCGGCCCGGTCTCGCTCGCGTCCGAAACAGTTCCCGACAGGGGGTGCAGCGCCGCCGGTACCAGCATGATATTGTCGATGCGGCTCTCGGTCGTGTCGGCGGGGTCGGTGAGGTCGTCTATGCCCGAGGTGCAGCCGCTGCGGTCGACGGGGGCGTTGCAGGGCGCGTCGCTTCCGTCGAACAGGGTTGTCCAAGCGAGGGCCTCCAGCGTGAGTATGGCGGGATCGCTGCTCGCCTGCTGGTCACCCGCGCTGCCCTTGTGGGCGTTGAAGTCAGCGCCGACCACGGCCGGGTGTCCGCTGGTGTGAGTGCGCGCCACGAAGTCGGCGAAGGAGGCTGCGTGCACATCGCGCTCGCTGTCATTGCAGAAGGCGCAGAGGTGGGCGGGGTATACGTCGAGTTGTCCCGCGGGCGACGAGACCACTATGCGGCCGAACACGCGGCGGTCGGGAAACGAGGCCACCAGGTCAATGTCGGGGAGTATTTCCCACTCCTCGGCCGACGCCGGCCAGCGACTGACCACCGCCTGCCCCGAACCGAAACCGTGCTCGGCGTAGAAGTAGGTGAGCCCGTGCGTTGCCGCGAGTTCGGCGACAAGGCCGGCGGCTGAACCGTTGGGTCCCAGCACCACCTCCTGCAGGGTCATCACGTCCGGGTCTGCAGCTACTACCTGCGCTGCCAACAGGGAAATGCGGTCGTCGATGTCGTCGTAGCCAACAACACCCGGGGTTATGTCCTGCAGCATGTTGAGGTTGACCAGCTTGATCGCGAAGGGGAGCTCGGCCGTGCAGTCGGCCGCGCAGCCATCGCCGTTGTCATTGTTGCCGTCGTCGCACTGCTCACCCGGCTCGTTGATCAGGCCGTCGCCGCAGCCCTGCACCGACACGGTGGGTACGCAGAGCAGATTCTCCTTTACTGCGTCGAGCTTTTCGTCGCCAAACTGGTTGGCCGTGAAGGTGCCGCTCACCTTGGCGAACTTGGCCTGGCCTTTTACCCTCTTGGCCTGGTAGCAGAGCAGGTGCGCGTCGGAGTCCTTTATGCCCTCTCCGTTCTTGTCCACGGGCAGGCACAGCCGCTTGGGTTTCTTCAGCTCGAGATCGGCCGGTTGGTTGAACGAGCTGTCCACCTGCACGGCGGCCGGCACTGTGTAGCCGCGTGGCTTTTTAACCTTGTAGCACTTGAAGTGATCGACGTCGTGGCTGAGGGGGTCAGGTTCCACGGGTGGTGCGGCGCTGCTGGCGGCAGTGGGTACCATGAGCGACTCGGCCTTGACCGTGTCCATGAAGTACTCGGCAAACTGGTCGACCACCCGGTAGCTGCTCCTGCGTTCGTGCTTTGGCAAAGCCTTTGGAGCCTTGCCCTTGTAGCTTTCAAGGTGGGTGCTGTTGTCGGCGGGCGTGACCCCGCCCAGCGTTGCGGGCAGGCAAAGTGCCGCGGCTTTCTTGAGGTCCAGGGGAGTAGTTTCAAAGTGATCGCTGAGGGCAACCCCGGCAGCGCCGCCGAACTTAGTGGACCCCTTGGACTTTTTCGCCTTGTAGCAGACAAAGGCGTCGGTGGCCGCCAGCGCATCGGTGGCTGACCACGGCGACAGCTCCGCGCCGGGCAACGCTGCGAGCGCTGCCATGCTAAGGGCCGCTGCCACGAGTGGACGGCGGCCGGGGATGCGCGATATCGTCTTCAAGCTACGCCCCGGCCGGGGGGCACGAGCCCGCTCGGCTTTATAAGCACGCGCAGCAAAACCGCTTTCTGTCAAGGGCAAAATACCGCTTCGCGGTGCTGTGCGGCGGTGGGCG
>JACNKC010000095.1 GCA_014382245.1 Pseudomonadota bacterium
GAGGCGGCAGGGACCCCGTGGGGGGGGGGCGCCGCGGCCGCGGGGTGGGAAAAGTGGGCAGGGAGGGGGGCTTCTCCCAGGGCGGAACCCCCGCCGCCGATGACCAGCACCTTGCGATCCCTGAAGAAGAAGCCGTCGCAGGTGGCGCAGGCCGACACGCCGTGACCCATCAGCCGAGTCTCCGATTCAAGCCCCAGCAATCTGGCGGTCGCCCCGGTGGCGACCACCAGCGCGTCGCAGGTAAAGGTGACGCCGGGCGAGTTGAGCGTGAACGGTCGCCGGGAAAGGTCCACCGACTCGATGTCGCCGGTGGCGAACTCGGTGCCGAAGCGTGCCGCCTGGTCGCGAAACTTCTGCATCATGTCGGGCCCCATCACGCCCTCGGGAAAACCGGGGTAGTTTTCCACGTCGGTGGTTATCGTCAACTGACCGCCGGGCTGGCTGCCCTCTACTACCAACGGCGCGAGGTCGGCGCGGGAAGCATATATGGCGGCCGTGAGTCCCGCCGGGCCGGATCCGAGGATGATTACCTTGCTGTGTTGTGTAGCCATGTTCACTTCTTTTCCGTTTATTATGAGCCGTGTTCAAGTCCGCGAGCTGGCGGCAGGGTCGCGGTCGATGTATGAAGTTCGGCGGCGGTTTGCAAGCGGGAGAGCGTGGGTTGAAAGAGTTCAGTCACACAGATGAGAAGGGTCGCGTACGCATGGTCGACGTGTCGGGCAAGGAAGCGACCCGGCGCGAGGCCGTGGCCGCGGCCGAACTGCAGATGCAGCCCTCCACCCTCGAACGCATACTCGCGGGCGATCTGCCCAAGGGCGACGTGCTCGCGGTGGCACGCACTGCCGGCATCATGGCTGCCAAGCAGACCCACACGCTCATTCCCATGTGTCACCAGCTCGGACTCGATTCGGTGTCGGTTGATTTCCAGACCGACCCCGAACGGCCCGGCGTGCTGTGCCTGCAGGCAACGGCGGTAGTCAACGGGCGCACGGGGGTCGAAATGGAGGCCCTGCTTGCCGCCACCCTCGCGGGGCTTACGGTCTACGACATGTGCAAGGCCGTTGACCGTGGCATGGTTCTCGGAGAGGTCCGCCTTCTCGAGAAGAGCGGCGGGCGAAGCGGCCACTACCAGCGCGCCTGACTCCTGCTAGCCAGGAGTTTCCTCTCTCCAGGACGACTCCTGTTCGGCCGCCAGGGTGATGCCCTTGCTGTAATTGATGTCTCGAGCCGACGCGTTTTTGCTTGGCCGCAGGGGCAAGTGGGGTTAGTCTACGCTGGTGTCGCACGTGGTTCCCAAACACAGCTGGCTCAACGGTGAGGCTCCGCGCGAACGCCTGCGGGCGGTAGGAGCCGCGGCGCTGAGCGACGGCGAGCTACTGGCGCTGTTGGCGGGAAGTGGCCACGCAAGTTCGGGCAACGCTCTTGAGCTCGCGCGCGGACTGCTCGCCAGGTTCGGCGACCTGCGCAGGCTTTCTGGTGCGGGTACGACTGAGCTCTGCTCGGTGCCGGGGGTGGGCAACGCGCGCGCCGCGAGGTTGGAGGCTGCCTGGGAGATCGGC
This sequence comes from Pseudomonadota bacterium, assembly GCA_014382245.1. GTDB lineage: Bacteria > Desulfobacterota > Binatia > UBA1149 > UBA1149 > UBA1149. The sequence continues at coordinate 1,560 of JACNKC010000095.1, forward strand.
CGCCGGATCCATTCTCGTGAGCTCAAGCTCGGATGCATCCTGACCTCGTCCGAGCAGGTGTTCGAACACTTCGGCCCGTTGCTGTCGGAGCTCAAGCGCGAGCGTTTCTACGGCCTGCTGCTCGACAGCAAGAACCGGCTGCTGCGCAAGGCAATGATCTCGGAGGGCTCGCTGGGGGCCTCGTTGGTTCATCCCCGCGAGGCATTCCGGCCAGCGGTGCGCGAAGCTGCCGCAGCGGTGATTTTTATGCACAACCACCCCAGCGGAGATCCCAGTCCCAGCAGCGAAGACCGGCGTATAACGGCACGCTTGAGGCGGGCCGGTGAGATCCTGGGCATACCGGTGCTTGACCACGTGGTGGTGGGCCGAGACGGCTATTTTTCTTTTGCCGACTCCGCCTGGGAGTAGCCGGCCGCTTAACAGCCGGCCGTGAGCACTAGAAGGGCACGTCCGAGCCCGCGCCGGCTTCCGGCTGGGACGGGAAGCTGGGCACGTCGTCCCTGCTGCCCGAGCTGGCTCGCGGCGCGTCGCCATCGCTGCGTCCGCCCAGGAACTGGACGCGGTCGGCCACTATCTCGGTAGAGTAGCGGTCGTTTCCGTCCCTGTCCTGCCATTTGCGGGTCTGCAAGCGGCCTTCCACGTATACCGGGCGCCCTTTCTGCAGGTATTGCACGCAGTTTTCAGCCTGCCGTCCCCACACCACCACGCTGTGCCACTCGGTGCGTTCCTGCCGCTCTCCCGACTGGTCGGTCCACACGTCGGTGGTGGCCATGCGCATGGTCGTGACGGCCTTGCCGCTGTTCGTGTTGCGCAATTCGGGGTCCTGCCCGAGATTTCCGATGAGAATTACCTTGTTTACTGATGCCATGGCGAGCCTCCTGATGCCCTTGTGGGAGGCTAGAGCCGGCCCTGCCCGTTGTCAATGACATGGCTGTGCTCAGTTGTGCAGGAAGACCGTTGTTGGTGGCAGCAGGCTTGTTCCCATTACCGGGCGGTTATAAAATCGCCCAGCGGGGCAGCCCGCGTGGTGGTAGAGGGTGAACACGGCGCAGGCAGTACTGCTGGGAATCCTGCAGGGGTTGACCGAATTTCTGCCGGTGTCGAGTTCGGGGCACCTGGTGCTGGCCCGTCGCCTGTTCGGCAGTTCTGTCGAGTCGCCCGTGGCCCTGGACGTCATGCTGCATGTGGGCACGTTGCTGGCGGTGCTGGTGTATTTCAGGGCTGACCTGCTGCGCCTGGTGCTGTCGCTGGGCGGTGGCGATTCGACCGACCGGAGGCAGGTGGGGCTGCTGGCCCTGGCCACCTTGCCCATAGTCGTGGTGGGCCTGCTGTTTGCCCAACAGGTGGAGGCCGCGTTTTCGTCGCCGGCCGTGGTGGGCCTGTGCCTCCTGGTTACCGCCTGCATGCTGGCCTGGGCCGCCAGGCTGCCGGCCGGGAGCAGGGGGGCTGATACCATGCGGCCGCTGGACGCCCTGGTCATAGGCGCCCTGCAGGCGGTGGCCGTGTTGCCGGGAATATCGCGTGCCGGGGCCACGGTGACCGCCGGCCTCGGGCGAGGGCTCGACCGTGACCTGGCTGCCCGTTTTGCCTTCCTTTTGTCGATTCCAGCTATACTGGGTGCGGTAGTTTTCAAGCTCGACGAGCTGGTAAACCTGCTTGATACGAGCTTTATGCCGGTGTTGGCAGGGGTCACCGCGTCGGCCGTGACCGGCTGGCTGGCCATAGCAATAATGATGCGTGCGATCAGGAGGGGAAGGCTGCTGCCCTTTGCGCTATACTGCATGATTGCAGGCAGCCTGGGCCTGTACCTGGGAGTTATGACTGGTGGCGGCTAAACGGTCCGCAAAGAGCAGGAAGACCGAGTCACGCCTCGTACACGAGGTGGAGGCAATACTGTGCTCGGCGCTCGGGGCTGCCCTGGCGCTGAGTTTCTACTCCTACTCTCCCGATTCGCCCGCGACCAACCAGGTGGGCGTGGTGGGCTACACCGTCGCCCACGCACTGGTGCAGTGCTTCGGTTACGCCAGCTACCTGTTTCCCGCGCTGCTCGTCGCCGGTGCCGTGGGCTTGTTTGCAAGGCAGACGGCTACCGTGTCGCCGGTGCGGCTGGTGGGCGCGGTTGCCCTGTTGTTTGAGGGCGCCGTGGTCCTTGGCCTTTACCGGCAGGGGGTAGTGCCAGCCGAAGCCGGTGGCTGGGTCGGTGGTTTTCTTTCCACCCTGGCCAGGCAGGCCTTCGGCATGGTAGGCAGCTCGGTGATCCTGGCCGCGTTTGCCGGGTGGATTTTTATCATGCTCACCGGCGCCGCGCCTTCGCGGGTGCTCGCGCGCTTTGCCCTGTTGGTTCGCAGCGCGGTCTTGCGGGTGGGCAACTTCATGGGCGAGAAGATCGAGCAGGCCGCCTCCGGGCTGGGAGAGTTCGTGCGGGCGCACCGGCCGCGCATGCCGCGCATGCCGAGAATGCCGCGCCGATCCGCCCGGCCCGTGGCGTCGTCGCGTAGAGAGCAGGTCGAGGAGCCGGCCGCGCCAATGGTTTTCTCCATGGATGACGAACCCGACCTTGATGAGACCGACACCGGCGCGATTGGCTTCGGTGTCGACGAATTTGCGGTCGACGCAGCCTCCAATGGCCACGCCGAACTCGACGAGGGCAAGGCCCGGGCCATACTCGAGATCACCAGCAGCGCCGAGTCGGTGGCCGAGGCACGCCGGCGCATGAGCGAGGAATCGAAGGGCCGCGATAAGCAGGAGAAGTTCAACTTCAGCGTCGACGACAACGACTACAGTCTTCCCCCGGTCAACCTGCTGGGCGATCCCGACGAGGCCGACGTGGACGTCGACGAGGACACGCTCATAGCCTTGTCCAAGGTCCTGGAGCAGAAGTTATCTACCTTTGGCGTGTCGGGCAGCGTCACCGCGGTACGCTCGGGCCCGGTTATTACCACCTACGAGTTCGAGCCCGACGCTGGTATCAAGGTGAGCCGCATAGTGAACCTCTGCGACGACCTGACCATGGCCCTGAGGGCCCACGGCGTGAGGATCGTGGCACCGATTCCTGGAAAGAACGTGGTCGGAATCGAGGTATCCAACCGTCACCGCGACCTCGTTGGCCTGCGCGACCTGATCGACTGCGAAGAGTTTCGCGACTTGCCTTCGGCGCTGTCGGTGGTCGTGGGCAGGGATACCACGGGCGTGGCGCGTTACGCCGACCTGGCAAAGATGCCCCACCTGCTGATGGCCGGCGCCACGGGTTCGGGTAAGTCGGTGGCGCTGAACGCCATCATCATGAGCATCCTGTACAAGGCCACTCCGAGGGACGTGCGCTTCATAATGATCGACCCCAAGATGCTCGAGTTGTCGATCTACGAGGGCATTCCCCACCTGCTGGTACCGGTAGTGACCGATGTCCGGAAAGCCGCTGCGGCCCTGGCCAACGTCATGCGCGAGATGGACCGTCGCTTTGAGCTGATGAAGGAGCTCAAGGTTCGCAGCATCGACGACTACAACACGCGCGTGGCCGAGCAGCTCGAAGAAGAGTACGAAGAGTACGAAGAAGAGGAAGAGCTGGAAACGGAGCTCGAGCTTGCCGAGGGCGAAGAGTACGAGGAAGAAGAGGAAGAGTACGAGGAAGGCGAGGAAGAGGGCGAGGACGAAGAGTACGAGCTCGAAGAAGAAAATCCGCACGAGCATCTTCCCCGGGTGGTGGTCGTGGTGGACGAGCTGGCAGACCTGATGATGGTGGTGGGCCGCGAGGTCGAAGAGTCGATTACGCGCCTGGCACAGAAGGCACGGGCGGCGGGCATACACCTGATACTTGCCACGCAGCGTCCTTCGGTCGACGTAATTACCGGGCTGATCAAGGCCAACTTTCCCGCCCGCATTTCTTTCCAGGTTACCTCGCGACATGACTCCAAGACCATTCTCGACGGCGTCGGGGCCGAGCGCCTGCTGGGCATGGGCGACATGCTCTACATGGCTCCCGGCACTTCGTTCCTGGCGCGCCTGCACGGAGCCTTCATCAGCGATCGCGAGATCGACGAGGTCGTTGAGTTCATCAAGGAACAGGGCGCCCCTCAGTACCAGATGGAGCTGCTCGACAGTCATTCGGGCGACGAAGAGGACGAGGGCGAACAGGACTTCTACGACGAGCTCTACGACAAGGCCGTTGACGTGGTTACCCGGCACGGGCAGGGTTCAACGTCGTGGGTACAGCGGCAACTGGGAGTGGGTTACAACCGTGCGGCGCGCATCATGGAACAGATGGAGCGCGACGGAGTAGTGGGTCCGGCCGACGGGTCACGCCCTCGACAGGTGTTGGCCCCGGCCATGCCGCCTGCCTGATTGCCCGCGTCGGCTCGCTGGCCCTGCTGGCGGCCCTCCTGCTGACTGCGCCAACTGCTTCGTCGGCCACTTCTTCTGCCAACGCGCACGACATGCTGTCCTGCTACGGAGAGTTCTGGCGCAACACGAATACGCTCGCGGCCGATTTCTCGCAGGCCGTGCACGTTCCGGGCATACAGGAGCCCGTGCGCACCGGCGGCCGGTTTTACTTTGCGGCGCCTGATCACTTTCGCTGGGATTACAGCGCCGGCGAACGGCAGACAGTGGTAGGCGACGGCACCTGGCTGTGGATATACCAGCACGAGCTCGAGCAGGTCTACCGGCTTGATTACCGGCGCGCTTTTGGCGGCGGAGGCCTGGTGGCGCTGATGGGCGATACTGACTTGCTCGAGTCCCGCTATCGCTCCGAAGTATTGGAGTCCGACGGGCAGCGCGTTACCCTGCGCCTGGAAAAGGCGCCCGTATCCGAACATGCAGCGGCCGAAACCGTGGAGGTCGTGCTGCGGCAGCCCGACTGCCGACCGGTTTCCTTGCAGCTCACCGACTCAGTGGGCAGCGTGACCCGCATGGAACTGGCCGACCTGGAACTCGACACAGTGCTGGCCGAGGGCCTGTTTCACTTTGAAGTCCCGGCCGGCGTTGATCTCATCGAGGAACCGGCGGCTTCTGCTCCGGAGGCCTCCAGCCCGACTGGCATCGGCGCCGAGGGTGGGACTGGCAGGTGAGCGGCGGCGTGGGCGACAGGAAGAAAATCTTTTTCGTGCCGCTGGGCTGTGCCCGCAACCACGTTGACGGCGAGTACATGCTGGGCCAGGCGCGTGCGGCGGGCCACGAAATCGTGGGCGCGGCGGCCGATGCCGACACCATGGTGGTGAACACCTGCGCCTTCATAGAGGAGGCCCGGCAGGAATCGATAGATACCATTCTCGGGTTGGCCGCCGATTCAGTTACTGGCGATTCAGCTGCTGGCGCTTCCGCCGCAACCACCGGCCGCGGCTCGCCGCGCATGCTGGTCACCGGTTGCATGGCCGAGCGCTACGGCCAGGAACTGTCGCAGGCCATTCCCGAGATCGACGTGATGGTGGGCACCGGCGATCTCGATCGCTTTGTGGAGGCGCTCAACGCGCCCGGTGGCAGCAGCTTCACGGGCAAGCGCCACTACCTGCCGGCCGCTGGCGCGGCGCGCGAAGTCGACCTTTCGCAGGGCTGGGCCTGGGTCAAGGTCTCGGAGGGCTGCGACCACGAGTGTTCGTTCTGCGCCATCCCGTCGTTCAGGGGGCCCCACGAGAGCAGGACGGTGGAGGACGTGGTCGAAGAGGTTCGCGGCCTGGTGGCCGCTGGTGCGCTGGAGGTCAACCTGGTGGCCCAGGACCTGAGTGCTTACGGACGTGACAGGAAACAGCGCGACGGCTTGTCGCAGTTGCTGCGGCAGTTGGACGGGTTGCAGGGGCTCGAGCGCGTGCGTTGTTTTTACATGTACCCGACCACGCTGGTAGACGAGACCCTCGACGCCATGCGCGAGCTACCCTCGGTGTGCAACTACCTCGACCTGCCGCTACAGCACGCCGATCGCGAAATGCTCAAGCGTATGCGTCGGGCCGCCGATCCGGACGCCACCCGTCGTCTCCTCGACAGGGTTCGCAGCAAGGTTCCGGACGTGGTGCTGAGGTCGTCGTTCCTCGTGGGATTTCCGGGCGAGACCGACGAGGCCTTCGAGCGCCTGTGTCGCTTCGTTGAGGAGCAGCGCTTCGGGCACCTGTCGGTGTTCGAGTATTCGCGTGAAGAAGGCACCACGGCAATGGCGCTGGGTGACGAGGTAGCTCCCGGGCTGGCGACGCTCAGGCGCGACCGCCTGCTTGATCTGCACGAAGGCCTGCGCGCGGGCTACCTGGCCGCCCGCGTGGGCAAGCCCGAGCGCGTGTTGGTCTGCGGCCGCGACGGCGACGGCAACTGCTACGGGCGCACGAGCTGGCAGGGCCCCGATGTTGACGGCGTGACCTGGCTGGGCGATGCGCCGGGAGTCCCGACGGCGGGCATGCTCGACGTTTCGGTTACCGGCTCTGACGGCTACGATCTTTTTGCCGTGCCGCGGGCGTCGCAGGGGGGCTGGCGGCCATCGCGGCCAGGGGCTGTTGACGCCGCAGGCCGCCGGAACTAGGTTACGCCGCTCAATACGGGCAACCTGGTGCCTTACAGTGGGCGGTAGAGACTGATGAGAAAGCGAGAACTGGATAAATTCGAGGGACTTCTGCTCGAGATGCGCAGTGACATCCTGCGCGAGATCAAGCAGGACATGAAAGAAGGGCGCGAAGGCGAAGTCGGCGAGGGTCGCGACACCTATGACATCGCCAGCGACGACCGCGATCGAGAGATAAACCTCCTTCTCGGCGACAGGGATCGTCGCAAGCTGCAGCTTGTGGACGAGGCCCTGCAGCGCATAGAGAGCCGTGACTACGGCAAATGCGAAGAGTGCGAGGGTGAGATCTCTCCCTCGCGGCTCAAGGCCATGCCCTTCAGCGAGCTTTGCGTCACCTGCCAGGACGAGTACGAGCAGGCCCAGCGCACCATGCACACCGACGGTGGCGATACCCTGTCGGCGCGCGTTCCACCCGGCGAAAGCGAACCCGAAATTTCCTGATACGAAGTCGCCGGTCAACCGCCCTGCTGTTCTCCGGCGGCAGCTGTTAGCCGCCCGCAGGGTTCGTGCTAGTCTGCGTTGACTATGGCCGGACCCCACAAACGACAAGGCTCATGCGAGCGGCAGGTCCGGGCAAGCGACGGGGTCTGCGGGTGAACGGCTGGCTGAGCGAACTCTTCGTCTCGCTGCAGGGCGAGGGCAGTTACTACGGGCAGCGGCAGTTGTTCGTGCGCCTGTCGGGCTGCAACATGCGCTGCGGCTACTGTGACACTCCCGACTCGCTTGAAAAGACCCAGCGCTGCCGCGTCGACTTTCCTGGCGGCGAGAGCAGGTTCCTCGACAATCCCGTATCGGTAGAAACTCTGGCCGCCGTAGTGGCCCGCTTTATCGCCGAAGACCCTTCCATAGCCATGCTGGCAGTAACCGGTGGCGAGCCCATGATGCAGGCCGATTTTCTCGAGGCCTGGTTCAAGGCCTCGCCCCCCGAACGTCCCTGCCTGCTTGAGACCAACGCCACCATCGCCCGGGGGCTGGACCGGCTGTTGCCGTCGTTCAGCGTCGTGTCGGCCGACGTGAAGTTGCCGTCCAACAGCGGCGAGGCTTCCTTCTGGAAGCAACACGAGGAGTTTCTTTCGGGTTGCGACGGGGTCGAGCTCTACGTCAAGATGCCGGTGGACGCGGTCACCAGCCGTGAAGACGTGGTCAGGGGGGCCGAACTGGTGGCCCGTTGTGCTCCGGCAGCCACGCTTTACCTGCAGCCGCTGGCCGACCCCGGGTCCAGCGAGGCTGCCCGGCCGGATGCCTTCATGGAAGAGTTGCTCGCCGAGGCATCCGCGCGGGTGGCAGACACACGGGTGTCGGTGCAGATGCACAAGGTGATGGGCCTGCGATGAGCGGCGCGGCGCAGGATTCGGCCTCACCGGGCTCCAGTTCCCCGGAGTATCGCCAAGCCACCTGGCAGCAACTGCAGTCGGAGGTTTTCGATCTTCTCATCATAGGCGGAGGCATAAACGGTGCCGCGGTGGCGAGGGACGCAGTGCTCAGGGGCATGTCGGTGGCGCTGGTCGAGCGCTCCGACTTCGCGTCGGGCACCAGCAGCCGCTCTTCGAAGCTCATCCACGGCGGGGTACGTTACCTGGAGCAGGGCGACATCGGCCTGGTGCTCGAAGCCTGCCGCGAGCGCGACTTGTTGCGCACGCGCATCGCGCCCCACCTGGTGCGAGCGCAGAGGTTCCTGTTTCCCATCTACTCCGACGATGCTCTCTCCGTGTGGAAGATGCGCGCCGGCCTGCTGGCCTACGACATGCTGGCTGCGTTTCGCAACGTGGAAACGCACCGCGGGCTGGGTGCCGCCGAGGTCATGGCCGAAGAGCCCGGACTGCTGTCCGAGGGCCTCGAGGGCGGCGCCGTCTACTGGGATTGCTGGACAGACGACGCCAGGCTCACCGTTGAAACTGTGCTCGCCGCGCGTTCGGGCGGGGCCGCGGTGCTCAACTACGCCGAGGTCGTGGCCCTGGACAAGGACAGCACGGGGCGATTGGCGTCGGCCGTGGTGCGTGATCTTGAACTTGGGCGAGAAGCCCGCGTGCGCGCCCGGTGTTTTGTTAACACCAGTGGGCCGTGGCTCGACGCGCTGAGAAAACTCGACGACGGCGGCACGCCGCCCAGGCTGCGCGCGACCAAGGGCGCCCACCTGATATTAGATCGGGCGCGCCTGCCGGTAAACAACGCGGTTGTCATACGCGGTGCCGGCGACGACCGCGTCATGTTTGCCATTCCCTGGCAGACACGCGTGCTCGTGGGCACGACCGACACCTGGTACGAGGGCGACCCTGCAGATGTGTCGGTTGAGAAAGAAGACGTCGATTACATCCTGGCCAGCGCCAACCGGGCCTTTCCGACGGCCGACCTGCTGGCCGGTGACGTCGTGAGCAGCTACGCCGGCCTGCGCCCCTTGGTGCAGCCCGAAGACGAGCTCGACGAGTCCGACGTGAGCCGCGACGACCAGGTGTTCGAGAGCCCCTCGGGGCTGGTGTCGTTGGGAGGGGGTAAGCTGACCACGCACAGGCACGTGGCCGAGCGAATAGTGAACCGCGTGGCCCGATGGGTGGGCCGCCCGGTAGGCCGCTGCCGCACGGCCCAGGTGCCGTTGCCCGGGGCGGCCGGCGTCGAGCCCGGCGCGGCCATGCACAGGGCCCCGGGGTCGGGCGAAGAGCACGTGCGCTGGCGCTACGGGGCGAGGGCGGCCGAGGTGTCGGCCCTGGTCAGGGGCGATGAGGAATTGGCGACCGGCCTGGTCGACGATACGCCCGATCTCAAGGCCGAGCTGGTGCACGCCGTTGACCAGGAGATGGCCATGTCGCTCGAAGACGCGCTGACCAGGCGCACGCATGTCACGCTGGAGAGCACCCAGGTCAGCGAGCAGCTGGCCCGCTCGGCCGCTGGGCTGCTGGCTGAGCACCTGGGATGGGACGACGAGCGGGTAGAGCTCGAGGTAAAAAAATATCTCGCCAGCGTGCAGTTTTGCGGCGCCACGACGACGTAGAAAGCGATCCGGCCAGCAGAAAACGTCAATGGTAAAATATTGACTTGCCTGTCAAAGGGGTGGATGATTCCTCGTTCGGCGAGCGGGATCCGCCGAGCCCCCATTGATGTTGCTCGCTGCGCTCGAACTGGACAGGAAGGCCCTGTCCGATGTTGCCGAAGAATACGGCCTCGGCCGCCTGGTTGATGGAAGCGGTCCGATAGAGCAGCGTGGCTTCAGGCGCTATCGGCTCGTTACCGGCAAAACCACTTACAACATGGACGTCTACCTGGTGGACGACGAGGTAGACCTGAGGCGTGAAATGGACGTCATGGCCTTTCTCGAGAAGCACAGTTTCGCCTCCCCGAGGTTGGTCGTGCAGCGCAGCGGCCGACCGTTTGCCGAACGGGGCGACTACCTGCTGGTGGTTACCAGGCATCCCCAGGCCGAGTTCTGCGACGAGGCCGGGCTGACCGAGAAACGCATCTACCGTTCGGGCTGTGCCATCGGCGAATTTCACACGCTGTGTCGCAGTTACAAAAAAGGCGCCGACAGCCGCATGGGTTTTGACCAGGTGTTTGAGACCTACGCCGAGGTGCGCCGGCGTATACCGCCGTACTTCAAGAAGATAGTGCGCACCCTGGACGAGGAAACTGAGTACCTGGGTAACTACCTTGAGACCAAGCTGCCCAAGGGATTTATCCACGGTGGGTTGGCGCTCGACTGCATATCGTTCAAGGGTGAGTCGGTCGCCTGTATATCCGACTTCTGGGACGCGAGCCGAGGCAAGTACGTGTTCGACCTCGCCACGGCGGTAAACGCCATGTGTTTTATAGACGGCAGCTACTCGCTCGACCGTTTCATCGCCCTGATGGCGGGCTACGAATCGCTCAGGACCCTGTCGCTGGCTGAGTGGGACGCGTTTCCCAACGAGATGCGCTTTGCGGCGCTCAAGTTCGGGGTGGTCAGCCTGCACCGTTTTTTTGACGCGGGCAGGGCAGAAGGCGAGCGCATCAACAACGACTTCAGGCGTTATATCGAACGCCTGCGCGTGCTCAGGCGCGAAGTCGACGGCGGCATGGAAAGCCTGCTCATGGCCATGGCCACCGGCTACGACTACCGCAAGTACCAGCGCGTGAAGGGCGAGGAAGGCGAGGACGACTAGGATCGTGGCCGGCATTGAAGACAGTGTGCGTGACATCCTCGTAGCGCTGGGCGAAGACCCCGACCGCGAGGGGCTGGTCAAGACGCCCGAGCGGGTGGCGCGCAGCTACGAGTACCTGTCCAGCGGTTACCAGCAGGACCCCGACGAGGTGATTGACGACGCCCTGTTTACCGAGGACTACTCGGAGATGATAATCGTGCGCGACATCGATTTCTTCTCGCTGTGCGAGCACCACATGTTGCCTTTCTACGGCCGCGCCCACGTGGCCTACGTCCCCGACAAGCACATAGTGGGCATCAGCAAGCTGGCCCGCCTGGTGGAGTGTTACGCCAGGCGCTTGCAGGTGCAGGAGCGCATGACCTCGCAGATCGCCGGCTTTATCCAGGACAAGCTCAAGCCCCTGGGTGTGGGCGTGGTCATACGCGCCGAGCACATGTGCATGCGCATGCGTGGCGTGCAGAAGCCCAACTCCTCGGTGGTGACCAGCTCGTTGCTGGGCGTGTTCCAGGAGCGCGACACCCGCCAGGAGTTCATGAACCTGCTGTCCTGACCCCCCGGGGCTCGGCTCAGCGCTGGCTCAAGAGCGGGCCGCCGCGTGCTGTTCAGAACGAGGCCCACCAGGGACGGGCCTGCTGCTCGTAGCCTTCCAGTTTGACCCCGTAGTGCTCCAGTAGCGTGCCCTGGGCGCGCTGCTGACTGGCCTCGGCCAGCGCGTGGTCTGTAACGGCCAGGGTACGGGCGGCCATGGAGTCGGCCAGCTTCTGCTGAAAACTCAGCACGTCGGTTGTCGTGACCATGCCTTCTTCAAAACGCCGGCGCTGGTCGTGCAGGTTTTCATCGGCCAGTTCCACCGCCAGCCGGGCTGCCTGCACCCGCTGCCAGGCCGAGGCCAGGTCGGCGCGGGCGCGGTCGAGTTGCAGGATAACGGTGGATTCGAGATCTTCGAGTTCATGGTCGGCCTGCAGTTGCCGGGCCTGGGCCTTTTCGAGCCGGGCCCGGGAAGCACTGCGCGCCAATGGCAGCTCAAAACTCAGCCCTAGCGACCAGCGGTTGAAGTCGCCGTCGGCCAGCAGGTCGACGGCGTCCGACCAGCTGCCGCCAAAGGGGTTGCTCACCAGCTCGTCGCTGCCGAAGGGGCTTATGGGCACTGCGCGTCCACCGGCGCCAAGAAGGGTGTAACCGGCCGATAGCGACAGCGACGGCAGCCGGTCGTCCCTGGCCTTACCCACGCGCAGCACACGGTTTTCGCGCTGCAGGCGGGCCAGCCGCAGTTCGGGTCGGCGCTCGAGCGCCAGCGCGAGCGAGCGCTCGGGGTCTGTCACTGACGCGACGGGCTCGTGGCCGTGCGCGGGCTGGATTTCAAACGGGCGGGGACCGTCGCCCGCCCTTACCATGTGCGCAAGCCTGAGCAGCGAGAGGCGAACCTCGTTGGCGGCCGACAGGGCCTGCTCCTCGCGGCTCGCGGCTTCCGCGCGCGCCTCCTTGACGGCTACCGGCGCCAGCATGCCCAGCTGAACGCGTTTTTCGGCGTCGGCGGCCAGGCTGCGGGCAAGCTCCAGGGCCAGTTGAGCGGCCTCGCTGCGCGACTCGGTCAGCACCACGTCCCAGTAGGCCCCCGCGATGGCGAATACGAAGTCGGCGAGATCGGCGGCAAAGCGCGCGCGCTCGGCCGCGGTGTCGTTGCGCGCCAGCTTGAGCGTAATTTCGTCCTGCAGCCCCCGGCGATTGCGCAGCAGCGGCTGCTCCAGGCCCAGGCCCAGGCTGGGGCGGTACTCGGGCACCAGGCCCTGGAAAGACGAGTTGGTTTCGCGCCGGGCGGCGGCCAGCGAAAGGTCCAGCGTGGTTCCGCTCCTGAGCAGCTTGGACAACGACAGCGAGCCCGACGCCTGCTCTTCGCTGAGAACCCTGTCACCGTCTTCGGCGCCGGCCAGCGCGCTGGTGGGCACCAGGTGGTTGCGGTCCCAGCCGAGGTTGAGCTTTACGACCGGCTCCCAGGCGGCCAGTGCTTCCAGCTCGCCGCTGCGCGTGGCCACGGGCAACTGGGCGCGGGCCAGCACGCCCGGGTTGCCGGCTACAGCGGTGGCCACGGCCTCGCGGAGGCTCATCTCCTGCGTTGCCGGTCCAGGCGGTTCCGGCTCGCTATCCAGGGCCAGGGCTGTGGCGCCTGACACCGAGGCGAGCAAGAGACTTGCGCAGGCGATCGCTGTGCGGGGGCTGATCACGGTATTACGGGCGTTCTCGCGCAGGCTTACGGTGCTGTTTGCCGCGCCGATGCAGAGACCCACACTAGACCTTGACCGGCCCCCGGCCTGTCGTCAAGACCCCTGAAATAAGGCCTGTATTGCCATGACGCACTGCGTATTGACCGGTGTGATACCAGTGTGATATCAGAAGTTATATTAGTTATCCGGCAATGGAGATTTTACACATGGATCACAAAAGTCCCTACACAAAGCTGCTCGGGGCATTTTTTGCGATGGGCCTTTTATCGCTGCCCGTCTCCGCCGCTGCGGGGACTATCGTCTCCTGCTCGGCCAACACTCACTCGGGCAACTCCATCCTGGGGACCGATATCACCATGATGGCGGCTGACGATACCTGTATTACGCTTGAGTCGGGCGCCAACCTCGACATGGGTGATTTCTCGATCATGTGCATGGATGCGGCGGGTTGCGGGACAGCCATTGAGGCTACTTCGCCGGGAAGCGTGGTATCGGCCGACAGTGGCGTTATTCACGGCTGGTCGGGGCCCATAGCCGTGGGCGTGCACAACGCCAAAGAGGTGAAGGGAGTTCATTTTACCGCGGTGGGTACAGCCATACTCGGGGACCTGGGTTCCGGTGATATCACGAGAAAGGTGAGCGATAACAACATGTCCTCCTGCAATGATTTCTGCATAGACGTGAAAATGTCGCAGAGCACTTCCTACGTCAGGGATAACACCATGTCCGGCGCCATGGGAGGCATACGTATAGACGGCCGCGAGAATCAGAAATCCGGCAAGGGTCCTGACCTAAGCGGTAACACCGTGGGCGCCGTGAACACCGGCCTGCAACAGACCGACGCCGGTCGCAAGATACGATTCTTCGGCAACACCATAATCGACCAGGGACCGAACACCGTGCCCTGCGACGTGGCCAACACTGACCTGTTCTACGACCCTGAGCAGTGGGGAGGTAACACCTGCAGCGACCCCATCTGCTGCCCTTCGGGACCGGTGTGCACGCCGCCGTTTTCGCCGGCCTGCTCAGCCGGCCAGCCGGTGTGCCAGTAAGAAGGCAAGGGTAAAAGCATATGGTGGATACAGACAGGAAACCTGAGACAACGCCGCCGTGGGCAGGCCGGCGCCTGTCGGCTGCGACAGTGCTGTCGGCGCTGCTGCTGGGCATGTTGTCTCTTATTGAGGCTTCGGGCGAGCAGGGCGACGGCTTGGTGCACCTGACCACCTGCGGTAGCGAGCTGACCGACGTCGTGGCGGTGTTGGACGCCGACCTCGACTGTTCGCAGTGGCCCACATCGCCAGCGGTGGCACTGGTGAGATCGACCCTGCTCCTGCAGGGACACACCCTGCGGGGCAATCCCGACATATTTTCGTCAGATGCCATAGAGTGCGCGGAAGAATGCACGGTGGAAGGCCCCGGCGTGATAACCGGGGCAATGTATGGTGTAGACAGGCGTTTCTCGGCCACGAATAAAAAGCAGCGGACAACGGTGAGAAACGTCACCCTGGTTGATAACCTGTGGGGGGGGGTGAGGGGTGACAGTGTGCTGGTCGAAGACTGCACCATCAAGGACGGCCAGTCCATCATTTCTGTCACGGGGGGTCCAAAATCGGTGGTGCGGCGCAGCACTTTGATCAACAGCGGCAGGGTGCATAGCAGGAAAGGGAGGGTCAGTGATCTGACGATAATCGGTGGCAACATGAGTACCTCCGTAATTGGTATCGAGACCAGGAAAGTTGAAAGAACCGTTATTACCGATTACCCGGGTATAGCGATAATTAACTTCAGGAAGCTGCAAGTAAAAGATTCGTCGATTAGCTGGACCGAGGATTTTGTGCCTTATGATGCCCCGATCGGCACGGTCTTATCCTCGGGGATCCTTGGCTTCAGGGGGATTAAACTCCAGCGGGTCGCGGTCCGCGGCGCCCAGTACTACGGGGTGTTGAGCTTTCGGCGACCGGTCCTGGTCGACTCTATCGTAGTGGACAGTTGCCAGGATCCACTCAGCAACCTGGGCAGCAACTTCTGCGCCGACATAATCTCGGTGAAGCGGCCGCGGCTGAAAAGAAGCGTCTGTGGCAGCAGCGCCGAGGTCGACACCGGCCAACCCTGGGGCGTCTGCACAAACGATCGCTGAGCCGAGATGCCCCTGCCCAGGTGACACTCACCCGGATGACACCCGCCCGGTTGACATCCACCCCCTCGGGGAATAATTAGCCATACCGGCAACAGCCGGCCCGCCTGCCACGTAGACTACTCGACGCGTGGCCACCCGGCCTGTTCGGACCACGCCATGACTACAACGATACTAAAGCGTCACCTGCTGGCCCCCGGGCCCACACAGGTACCCGCCGAGGTGCAGCTGGCCATGGCCGCGCCCATCATTCACCACCGCACGCCCGAGTTCAGCGAGTTGTTCGGCAACACCGCGGCCGGTGCGCGCGCCATGTTCGCCACCGAGCAGCCCGTGATGATGCTTGCCTGTACCGGTACCGGTGGCATGGAGGCCGCAGTCACCAACACCTTGAGCCACGGCGACCACGTGCTGGTCGTAAAGGGCGGCAAGTTCGGTGAGCGCTGGGAGGAAATAGCGCTGCGCTATGGCCTGCGCGTTACAGCGCTGGACGTCGAGTGGGGCAAGGCGGTTGACCCTGCCCAGGTGGCTGCCATCCTCGAGCAGGCCGACGACCTGAAGGCCGTGCTCGTGCAGGGCAGCGAGACCTCGACCACGGTGCTGCACCCGGTGGCCGAGCTGGCCGCCTTGACCCGCGACCGCGACTGCCTGCTCATAGTGGACGGCATAACCTCGGTGGGCGTGGCCGACATGCCAATGGACGCCAGCGGCATAGACGTGCTGGTCACCGGTTCGCAGAAGGCCATGATGCTGCCGCCGGGGCTTGCCCTGCTGGCCCTGAGCGAGAAGGCCTGGCGCGCCAACGAGAGCGCCGACCTGCCGCGCTATTACTTTGACCTGGCGCGCGAGCGCGACGCGTTGGCCAGGGACACTTCGGCCTACACACCGGCCGTGTCGTTGGTCACGGGGCTGGCGGCGGTGTTCGAGCTGGTGGAGGCCACCGGCGGCTGGCCGCAGGTGTACCGCAGGCACCACATCCTGGCGCGGGCCGCGCGCGCGGGCGTGCTCGCCATGGGCCTGGACTTGCTGGCGCCCGACGCGCCCAGCCCGGCGGCCACCGGCGTGCTCCTGCCCGAGGGAGTGGACGGTGGCGCGCTCACGAAATACCTGCGCGATACGATGGGCGTGACCGTGGCCGGCGGACAGGGCCGCCTCAAGGGCCGCATCGTGCGCCTGGCCCACATAGGCTACGCCGATACCTTTGACGTGGTGGTGGCGCTGTCGGCACTCGAAATGGGGCTGGCCGGCCTGGGTCACGAGGTCGAATTCGGGCGCGGCACGGCCGCCGCCCAGAAGCTGCTCATGGAGATGTACGCTTAGCATGGCCGAGGTCTGCAAGGTTGTTGTTTCGGACAAGCTGGCGCCCGAGGGCCTGGCCATACTCGAGGCCTCGCCGGGCCTGTTGCTGGACTACCAGCCCGGCCTGTCGCCCGAAGATCTCGCCGCTGTTGTAGCCGACGCCCACGGCTTGGTCATACGCAGCGGTACGCGCGTCACGGCCGAGCTGCTGGATGCTGCAACAGAGCTCAAGGTCGTGGGCCGCGCGGGCATAGGGGTGGACAACGTAGACGTGGCCGAGGCCACGCGCCGCGGAGTGGTCGTCATGAACACGCCCGGGGGCAACAACGTCACCACCGCCGAGCACACCGTGTCGCTGATGATGGCACTGGCCCGCCACATACCGCAGGCCAACGCCACGCTCAGGCAGGGCGACTGGCGACGCAGCGACTTTGTGGGTACCGAGCTCTGCGGCAAGACCCTGGGCGTGGTGGGGCTTGGAAACATAGGCGCCATCGTCAGCGATCGCGCTCGCGGCTTGAAGATGAAGATAGTGGCCTACGATCCTTTTCTCACCCAGGAGGGCGCCACCCGGCTGGGCGTGGAGCTGGCGACACTCGCAGAAGTGTACGCGCGGGCTGATTTTCTGACCGTGCACACCCCGCTCACCGACGACACCCGCGGCATGGTGGGCGACGATGCCTTCGCCGCCATGCGCGACGGCGTACGCATAGTAAATTGCGCCAGGGGTGGCATAGTCGACGAAGAAGCGCTGCTTCGGGCGCTTGAGTCGGGCAAGGTAGCTGGCGCGGCCCTGGACGTGTTCGCCGAAGAACCTCCCACAGACTATCGCCTCGTGGAACATCCGGCGGTGGTGGCCACACCCCACCTTGGAGCAAGCACCGGCGAGGCCCAGCTCAACGTGGCCCTGGCCGTGGCCGAGCAGGTGCGCGACTACCTGGTCGACGGGGTGGTGGTCAACGCCATCAACCTGCCGTCGGTTTCAAGCGAGATGGCCGAGCGCATAGCGCCGTATCTTCTGCTGGCCGAGCGCATGGGCCGCTTGCACGGCCAGCTGGCCGAGGGCGATGCCCCCACCGAGGTCACGGTGGAATACCACGGTGATGCGGCCGACCTCGAAGACACCCGCCCGGTGAGCGCGGCAGTGCTCAAGGGCCTGCTGTCGAGCTTTTTCGACGCGCCGGTAAATGCCGTCAACGCCGAGTCCATAGCCCGCGAACGCGGAGTGCGCCTGGTCGAGGTGCGCGAGCGTGCGAGTTCGGCCTTCGCGAGTTCGCTCACGGTGCGTTTGAGCGGCCCGACCGGTGGGCACGTCATTTCGGGTGCCGTGTTCGGCCGCGCGACGGTGCGCCTGGTGCGGCTCGACGATTTTTACTTCGAGGCCATACCCGAGGGCAACATACTCATACTCAACAACAAGGACGTACCCGGCGTGGTGGGACGCGTGGGCGCGTTGCTGGGCGAGGCCGACATAAACATTTCGGGCGTGGTACTGGGCAGCGTTGACGGCGAGGCCGTGTCGTTCTTTCACGTCGACGACCCCCTCAACGCCGCCCAGCTCGAGAGCCTGCGGGCCCTGCCCGAGATAACCGGCGCGCGCATGGTCTGCCTGTAGCCCCGCGCGTACGGATCAAGGAACGGTGAATATCAATACCGATAGCGTGGCCGTGGTTGGCCTGCAGTGGGGCGACGAGGGTAAGGGCAAGATCGTCGACCTGCTGGCCGAGGCCGCCGACGTGGTGGTTCGCTTCCAGGGCGGCAACAACGCCGGCCACACCCTGGTGGTTGATGGTGAGCAGACCGTGCTGCACCTGGTGCCGTCGGGTGCCCTGCACGCCGACACCACCTGTGTCATAGGCGGCGGCGTCGTGGTGGACCCCGGCGTGCTCGCCTCCGAGCTCGCGAGCCTGCGCGACCGTGGCTACCTGGCCGAGCCGGGCAGCCTCATGCTGAGCCAGGAAGCGCACCTGATATTGCCCTACCACAAGGCCATCGACCAGGCCCGCGAGCGCAAGCGCGGCAAGGGTAAGATCGGTACCACCGGCCGCGGCATAGGCCCGGCCTACGAGGACAAGGTCGCGCGCATCGGAATAAGGGCCGGCGACCTGCTCGACCGCGACGGCTTCGTGTCGCGTCTTAGAGAAAACCTGGCTGAGAAGAACGCCTACCTCGAGGCCATGCTTGGCGAAGGTGCCCTGGATTTTGACTCGGTGCTGGCCGAACTCGACGAGAGTACTGCCGGCTTGCTGGAGCTGGTGGCCGATACTTCCACCTGGCTTGACGAGGCCACGAGGTCGGGCAGCAAGGTGCTGTTCGAAGGTGCCCAGGCGCTGATGCTCGACGTCGACCACGGCACTTATCCTTTCGTGACGTCTTCTAATACTGGTACCGGGGCCATCGCCACCGGCGCGGGCATAGCGCCGTCACTGGTGGGCCGCGTGCTGGGTATCACCAAGGCCTACACGACCAGGGTGGGGTCGGGGCCGTTCCCTACCGAGCTCGACAACGAGGTGGGAGAGCGCATGCGCGAGACCGGCGGCGAGTTCGGTGCAACCACGGGCAGGCCCCGCAGGTGCGGTTGGCTTGACGCCGTGCTGCTGGCCAAGGCGGTGCGTATCAACGGCGCCGACGGTCTCACCGTGACCAAGCTCGACGTGCTCACGGGTATCGAAACGCTCAACATCTGCACCGGCTACCGCGACCCGACCGGCGAGCCCTGCGACGTGCCTTCGACGGTGGCCGCCCTCGAACTGGTAGAGCCTGTGTACGAGCAGATGCAGGGCTGGGACGAAGACGTCGGCGCTGCTCAAAGCCTCGACGATCTACCGCGCGCGGCACGGGCCTACCTGGCCAGGATCGAAGAGCTCGCGGGCGTGCCCGTGGACGTGGTATCGCTGGGCCAGGAACGATCACGCACCCTGGTTCTCGAGCATCCTTTCGGCGTTTGACGGCCGATCACCGGCCGGCAGGTTGCCGCCGGCCAGAAGGTCAGCGTGCAGCAGCGACGCCGCCCTTGCGTGGGTCAGACGCAGCCAGCAATGTTCCGTCGTCGCGCCGCACGACCATCTGCACTGCCGCGGCGCGCTTACCCATCACCAGCTTGTGACCGCCTCGGCGCAGGCGGTCGGCCAGGGGCTGCCCGGCGTCCTGTCCCGGC
>JACNKC010000074.1 GCA_014382245.1 Pseudomonadota bacterium
GCGCGGCGAACTCGTGGTGCAGGCCTGCGTTGACTGCGGGCGCCTGAGGTTTCCGCCCCGCCCGATGTGCCCCGACTGCAGTCGCTGGATACGGGTTGGCAGGAACTCTCGGGTAGAGGTCAGCTGTGGTCGTACTGCGTGGCACACCCCCCGTTGCTGCCGGCCTTTGAAAAAGACGCGCCCTACAACGTAGCCGTCATCCAGCTCGACGAGGCGCCCACGCTCCGGATATTCGGCAGGGTTGTTCGTGGCGGCGCGGCCAGCGGTAGCGGCGAGGCGCGCGAGCCCGTTGATCCCAGCCTGCTGGTCATAGGGGCCCGCCTGCAGGTTGTCTTTGAAAAAGTAGCCGACGACGTTGCCCTGCCGCTGCTTTTATTGGAAGACGACCTTGCCTGGCCCGCTTTACTGGGCACCGCCGGCGGGAAACATTAAAGGCTTGAAACCCGAGAGGGGTAGAAGAGGAGAGACCACATGCCCGAAGCATACATAGTAGATGCGCTGAGAACGCCGGTCGGACGGCGCCGTGGCGGCTTGAGCCAGGTGCACCCTGCCGACCTGGGCGCGCATAGCCTGCGCGCGTTGATGGATCGCAACGACGTTGATCCCGCCGCCATCGAAGACGTGGTTTTCGGTTGCGTTGACACCATCGGTCCACAGGCCGGTGACATTGCGCGCACCTGTTGGCTGGCAGCCGGCCTGCCCGACGAGGTGCCGGGAACGACCGTCGATCGCCAATGCGGCAGCGCCCAGCAGGCTGTGCACTTTGCGGCCCAGGCCGTGATGAGCGGCACGAGCGACCTCGTGGTTGCCGGTGGCGTACAGAACATGAGCCAGGTCCCGATTTCCTCGTCGATGCTGGCGGGCCAGGAATACGGTCACGAGGATCCTTTTTCGCAGTCGAAGGGCTGGGTGGAGCGCTACGGTACCCAGGAAGTGTCACAGTTTCGCTCGGCCGAGATGATCGCCGAAAAGTGGGAGTGCTCGCGCGAGGAAATGGAGGAGTTTGCCTACCAGAGCCACCAGCGCGCCATAAAGGCCCAGGACGAGGGGCATTTTGATCGCGAGATCGTTCCGCTCGAAGGCGTCACCGCCGACGAGGGACCGCGCCGAGACACCTCGCTTGAAAAAATGGCGACGCTGAAGACGCTGAGCGAGGGCGGGCGCGTAACGGCAGCGGTGGCCAGCCAGATATCCGACGCGAGCTCGGCGCTGCTCATAGCCAGTGAAGGCGCAGTGAAGGAACACGGGCTCAAGCCGCGGGCGCGCATTCATCACTTGAGCGTGCGCGGGGCCGACCCGGTGTGGATGCTCACCGCGCCCATGCCCGCCACGCGCTGGGCACTGGAGAAAACCGGCATGACGCTGGACGATATTGACCTCGTAGAAATCAACGAGGCTTTCGCGCCGGTGGTGATGGCCTGGGCCAAGGAGCTCGAGGCCGACATGGACAAGGTCAACGTCAGCGGCGGTGCCATCTCGCTGGGTCACCCGCTGGGTGCCACCGGGGCGCGGCTGATGACCACGCTGCTGCACGAGCTCGAGCGCACGGGCGGCCGCTACGGTCTGCAGACCATGTGCGAGGGCGGCGGCCAGGCCAACGTGACCATAATCGAGCGCGTGTAACGGGACAGCTGGACGGGGAGAAGACGACGAGATGGGTATCTGCGAAGGAAGGGTGGCCGTTGTCACCGGCGCGGGCCGTGGCCTGGGCCGTGAGCACGCGCTTGAGCTCGGCCGCCAAGGCGCGGCCGTGGTCGTGAACGACATAGGCGCCGAACTCGACGGCAGTGGCGGGTCTAGCGGCCCGGCCGGCGAAGTCGTAGAGATCATTCGCGCTGCGGGCGGCCAGGCGGTGGCCAACGCCGGCGACGTGGCCGACTGGGACGGGGCTGGCTCGCTGCTTGCCACCGCCCTCGAGAGTTTCGGCCGTCTTGACGTGGTGGTCAACAACGCCGGCATCGTCCGCGACCGTATGTTTGCCAACGCCACCGTCGAAGAGTTCGACGCGGTGTTGCGCGTGCACTTGCGCGGCCACTTCTGCGTGGCGCGCCACGCGGCTGCCCACTGGCGCGACTGCGCCAAGGCCGGCGACGACGTCGACGCGCGCATCATCAACACCAGCTCGGGTGCGGGC
Source organism: Pseudomonadota bacterium (assembly GCA_014382245.1). GTDB lineage: Bacteria > Desulfobacterota > Binatia > UBA1149 > UBA1149 > UBA1149. Next base: position 2,135 of record JACNKC010000074.1, read on the forward strand.
CTGCAGGGCAGCATCGCCCAGTCGGTGTACTCGGCGGCCAAGGGGGCCATAGCTTCGATGACACTGGTACAGGCCGCTGAACTGGGTCGTTATGGCATCACGGCCAACGCGATCGCGCCATCGGCGCGCACGCGCATGACCGAGGGAGCGTTTGCCGACATGATGAAAGCCCCCGAAGAAGGCTTTGATGCCATGAACCCGGCCAACGTGTCGCCCTTGGTGGCGTGGCTGGCGAGCCCGGCGGCGCGTGACGTCACGGGCCGGGTGTTCGAAGTGGACGGCGGTCGCGTGAGCCTGTGCGACGGCTGGCGCACGGGCGTTGAGGTCGACTGCGGGCAGCGCTGGGAGCCCTCGGACCTGGGAGGGGCAGTGGCGGGCCTGGTAGAAAAGAGCGAGCCTCCGCAGAAGGTCTACGGTACCTGACTCAAGGTCAGGCGGGGAAAGGCAACTGGATTTTTCACTGACAGCCGAGCAGCAGGAACTGCGCCGCAGCGCGCGCGAGTTTCTTGCCGACCAGTCCTCATCCGGGCAGGTTCGTGAGGCCATGCAGGGCGAGCTCGGTAGGGACCAGGGCGTGTGGCAGCGCGTGTCGGGCGAGATGGGCTGGACGGCCGTGGCATTGCCCGAACAGTACGGAGGTTACGGCCTGGGTGCGGTCGAGTTGTCGGTGCTCATGGAGGAGATGGGCGCGGCGTTGTTGTGCGCACCGTTTTTCTCGACGGTTTGCCTGGCCGCCAACGCCTTGTTGCTGGCCGGCAGCGAAGAGCAGAAGCAACAGTGGCTGCCTCGCATAGCCGCGGGCAAAATAAGCGCGGCGTTGGCCTTTGCCGAGAACGACGGTTCACGCGACGCTGGCGGAATAAAAGCGACTGCTACTGCCGACGGTGACGGCTGGCGCCTTGACGGCGTTAAATCTTTCGTCGTTGACGGGGCCACGGCCGACCTCCTGGTGGTCGCCGCGTGCGAGGCCGGCGGTGGCTCCCGGGATAACATAGCGCTTTTCCTTGTCGAGGCCGGCGCCGACGGCCTGGCCTGCGTCGCGACACCGGGCATGGATCATACCCGTCGCCTGGCCCGCGTTGAGCTCAATGGCGTGCTGCTCGAGGCCGACGCGCGCATGGTCGGTGGCTGGGCCGAGCTTGAAGACACGCTTGATCTCGCCGCGGTGGCACTGGCTGCTGAGCAGCTTGGTGGCGCGTCGCGGGTGCTCGACAGCACGGTGGCCTACGCAAAAGAGCGCCGCCAGTTCGGCCGGCCCATAGGTGGCTTCCAGGCCATCAAGCACAAGCTGGCCGACGTCATGGTCAAGGTCGAGAGCGCACGCTCGGCGGCCTACTACGCTGCCTGGGCCGCCTCGGTCGGCGACCCCGCGCTGCCGCGCCTGGCTTCGCTGGCGCTGTCTTACTGCAGCGAGTCCTTTTTCACGGCTGCGGCCGAATCGATACAGGTGCACGGCGGGGTGGGTTTTTCCTGGGAATACGATTGCCACCTGTACTTCAAGCGCGCGCGCGCCGGGGCTACGCTGCTGGGCGACCCCGACTGGCACCGCGAGCGCATAGCCCGACTGTTGGGTATAGGATGTGCGGACAGGGCAGGCTTGGAGGCTTGACGATGGCAGATAAACTCGACTTCAGTGGCAAGGTCGTCGTCGTAACCGGCGGCGGCAAGGGTGTGGGCCGGGGCATCAGCCAGTGTTTTCTCGAGGCAGGGGCCGAGCTGCTCATCTGCGGTCGCACGCGCCCCGATGTCTTGCCGTCGGTCGACGGTCGCGAGGCCGTGTTCGTTGAGGCTGACGTCCGTGACCCCGATGCCAGCGCGGCCGTCATCGAGGCCGCGGTAGACAGCCACGGCCGACTCGACGTGCTCGTCAACAACGCCGGTGGCGCGCCGGCCACCGAGGCTGCAACGGCCTCGCCCAGGTTCTCCGAGTCGATAGTGCGCCTCAACCTGTTGGCGGCGCTCAACTGCGCGCAGCAGGCCAACGTTGTCATGCAGCGACAGGAAGAAGGCGGCGTTATCGTAAACATTTCGAGCGTGAGCGCGCTCAGGCCTTCGCCGGGCACGGCGGCTTACGGGGCAGCCAAGGCTGGGCTGTTGAGCCTGACCGAATCGCTGGCCGTTGAGTGGGCCCCCCGTGTGCGGGTCAACGCCGTAATCGGCGGCATGGTGCGCACCGAGCAGGCGCACCTGCACTACGGCGATGAAGAGGGCATAGCCTCGGTCGCAGCCACGGTGCCGCTTGGGCGGCTGGCCGACCCTTCGGACCTGGGCGATGCCTGTGTGTTCCTGGCCTCGCCGATGGCGGCCTACATAAGCGGCGCCGGTCTGCTCGTGCACGGTGGGGGCGAAAAACCCGCCTTCCTGGGCGCTGCTGCCAACACCTCGGGCTCAAAATAGCTCTTTTCGCGGCGAAAAAGGGTGATTCACCTTGACGAACCCGCTGCCGGTTTCCTATTGTTGAAGTTGCGCTGACCGGGGCGCCCCCCCCCCTCATGAGACGGCTTAAAATTCTGGCCCTGCTGTTGGTACCGTTCCTGGGCGGGGTCGCAGTCTTTCCAACTCCCGCCCCGGCCCAACCGTGGACCCTGGAGCTCGCGCTACCCGCCGCAGGACAACAGCACTCGGCTGCCGAACGACGCGCGTGGTTCGGCTGGCTTAGCGATCACGGCATGCACGCGGGTCGCTGTGGCTACGACGCCGACACCGGCAGCGCCGTGGTCGATGTGCCCGACGCGCGCGCGTTGGCAGAGCTGGTTGAGGCCGGCTTCGTGGTGCTGCGTTCGTTTGACGACGCGCCGCTTGAGCCGGGTCGTACGCAGTCCGAGTACTACGATCCCTCGGAGATAGAGGCGCTGCTCACGCAGGCGGCCGCCAACTACCCGTCCATCACCCGGCTGTTCGTGGTGGGTACGAGCTGGGAGGGACGCGACATCTACGGCCTTGAGATTTCCGACAACCCGGGCGTAGACGAGGACGAGCCGTCGCTGTTGTTCAGCAGCCAGCACCACTCGCGCGAGGTAGCCACTCCGCACGTGGCCATGGACGTTGTAGACACCCTGACAGCCGGCTACGGAGTGGACGCTACGATTACCGCCTGGGTCAACGACTACAAGACCGTGGTCGTGCCGGTGGTAAACCCCGACGGCACCCAGCACGTCTTTGACGTGGATTCGCTGTGGCGCAAGAACCGCCAGACCTACGGGGGCTCGTGTACGGGCGTTGACCTCAACCGCAACTACCCCTACCTGTGGGGCCCCTCGGGTTGCGGCAGCGGCTCGTCGTGCTCGATGGAGACCTACCGAGGACCGTCGGCTTCGTCCGAACTCGAGAGCTCGGCCATGGCTGCTCTCAGCGACCAGTGGCACTTTACGACCGCCATAAGCTGGCACGCCTACGGCCAGTTCATCGACTACCCTTATGCCTGCAGCAACGGTGCGGCCAACGAGATCATGCCCGAGCACGACGTCATCCACGAAATGATGCACGGCATGGCCGACGCCATCGACGCAGTCGATTCCACGCCCCGCTTTGACGTTTACTCGCCGGCTTCGGGCGGACCCATAAGTGGCGACGACACGAGCTGGTACTACGCCTACCATGGTACCTACGCCATGCTGGTGGAGGTGGGACAGGCCTTTGAGCCGGCGTTTGCCGACGTGCCGGCCATCGTGACGCGTAACCGCGCCGGCTGGCAGTACCTCTACGACAGGCTGGACGGTGCGCGCCTGGACGTACACACCACCGACTCGGCAACCGGCCTGCCCATGGAGGCCACGGTGACGCTCGTGGATTACGTCTTCGATACGGGTGAGCTTGCACGCAACACCTTTCTGCCCTTTGGCCGCTGGACTTACATGCTGCCCGCCAACGCGACTTACACCGTGCAGGCCTCGGCGGCCGGCTACGTCACCCAGCAGAAGGCCGTGGTGGTAGGCACGGCGCCGGCGTCGGTCAGTATCGCCCTGGTGGCCGACAACTGTGGCAACGGCGTGATCGACGCGGGCGAGCAGTGCGACGGCGCGAACCTGGCAGGGCAGGACTGCGTGGGCCTGGGGTACCTGGCCGGGACCTTGGCCTGCGGCGGTGACTGCCTGTTCGATACCTCGGCTTGCTCGAACTCGATCTGTGGCAACGACACCGTCGAGGGCAGCGAGCAGTGTGATGGTAGCGATGACGCGGCTTGCCCGGGTTTGTGCATAGCCGCCGGGCTGGCCGGCGAGTGCAGTTGCCCGGTGGACTCGACCTGCGACAACAGCGACGGTTCGCGTGACCTCGCCGGGCGGCCCAGGTTTAAGCTTTCGGGCCTGGGCGACGGCGTACCGGGCAACGAGCGGATGTTGCTCAAGGGAGAGTTGACGCTACCGGTAGGCGCATCGTTCGCCGACATTAATCTTGGCAGCAACGGCCTGCTGCTGTCGCTTGAGGCCGCCGTTGGTTCATCGCTGGCCGAGGTCGCGCTGCCTTCGGGGGCTTATACTGGCAAGGGCACGCGCGGCTGGCGCGTGAACGGCTCGGGCACGAAGTGGAAGTACAGTGACAAAACCGGCAGCCCCGTGGGCGGCGTAGACAAGGTGATGCTTGTTGATCGTTCCAGGAAGACTCCGGGCACCGCCAGGCTGATCATAAAGGCCCGCGACGGTAGCTATCCGCTCGTGCAGGGTGACGAGCCGCCGCTGCTGACCGTGGTGCTCGGCGGCGCCGCCGCAGCGGCCGCCGACCTGTGCACCGAGAGCGCTTTCGTGCTCGCCGACTGCCGCTTCAATGGCCCGGGCACGAAGCTCAGCTGCAAGCAGTAGCCGCGGGGCTCGACTATACAGGCCCCAACGGTATCGGAATACCAGGCGGCGTGGCGATCGCGATTCGGTCTCCCGTCCGGACGACACCGCCCGATACGACTACGGCCATGACGCCCGCCTGGCGAATCAACGCGCCCGAGGTGTCGCGCGAAACTACGCGGTTCAGCAAGCCCTTCTGAAACGCCTCGATCTGGTTGCAGGGATTCCTAAGGCCTGTCACTGCGACCAGGGCGTCGGCGCCGAACTTAAGCAAGGTGCCAGTGGGCAGGCCAAGAAGATCGATGCCGCGGGTGGTGACATTCTCGCCGAGGTTGCCCGCCTCTACGACATGTCCCAAGCTTCGGAGTTCGTCGTGGAGCTCGGCTTGCAGCAGGTGGACCTGGCGGAGGTTCGGTTGCTCGGGGTCGGACCGAACTCGTGAGCGATGCTTAACGCGGGCTCCGTTGTGAGCGTCGCCGGCAACACCCAGCCCCGCGACAAGGATGATTTCCTGGACGGTGGCCTTGCTGAAGGAGTGTTCCGTGGATCGATGTACGGCGATCACGTTCGGCCCGGTCATGATTTTACTTGCGAATGGCCACCCTGGATCTCGGAGGTATCCCGGTTCTCGTCGACCCACAAGCCTATTACCTCCAGTTCCTGGCAGTGTTGTTGCAGGAAGGCGATCGAATCCCTGATATGGGCCAGCTGCTCGGCTTTTGGAGCCGGGTTGCCGGCACAATCGTGATGCCCCACAACAGCGATGCCCACAGAATCATGATTGGAAACAGAGATGCGGAGTTTCGCGAGAATCGATTCAACCGAGCGGCTATCGCGCTGGGCTGAAAGAAGCAGGTTCGGCCCTGTTTCCGTGATCAAGTCAACGTAGTCCGCGTCGAAGCGAGTCTGCAGGTACTTGATAACGGGTAACTGGATCCGCCCATCGATGCAGCTGATTGCTGTACAGAATTTTTTTGGCATTTTCTTTTGTGGCTAACGTGGCTCCAGGATTATTTGTCGGGTACGTCGGTCATGATTACCGTCGTGCTGCGTTCCAGGTCTACGAAGCGCGCGACGTCGTCCAGGATTATCTGCTGGCTTTCTTCATCGTTGTACAATCTGTTGGCGAGATCATCAGGGCTGTCGAAGTACAGCACGGCTACGCCATCCCAGGATGGCGTCTTTGCCGTGAGCACTTCCTCGACGACGTTCTGTTGGTAGGCGGCCATACCGGGGTGGTGTTTGAGAGCCAGCGGTGCGTGTCGGTCGCGCCAGTGATGGTCAAACTGTTCGTGGTCAGGTTCGGCGATACGGTGCATGGCCGACACCATCACTACGCCCGCGTCTGCCCGGCTGTCGCTTCCAGGACGCGGAACGCGTGGTTTCGGCCATCGGCTTCGGACGAGCAGGGCGTGCAGGTCAGTGGCGCCGTCCGGGCCGTCGCCCAGCTCTGCCCTGATGGCCTGCGCGAGGTTGCGCGCCTGGTGCTCGTCTCTCACGGCCACCGACACCAGCGTGTCGAAGGGATCGCGGGCCGTCACCTGCTGGTCGATCGCCACGAGCACTCTCCTGTCGCTGCTGCCCGGCGATCCCTGCAGCAGTGGCACGAGCCGACGGCCGATAGCCTCGCTGTCACCGTTATCTGCCCGCCCGGGAGCCTTAAGCAGCAGCATGAGTTCCAGCTCTTCGGTCACTTGTTCGTCCACCCCCATGTGAGCGCCCGCTTCTTCTGTGCTTTACACGGGGTCGCATACCGGGAGCATCTGACAGATAGAGCAAAACGTGGTTCTTGGCCAACGGCTGGATAGTCTGGATCCGCCCTGCTTGCCTCGCGGCGAGTCCAGTGGGCACTTCCGGTACCTTGTTGGCCCTCCAGTTTTTGACTAAACTACGTGAGCAGGCTGGACGCCCTTCGACAACCTGGCTTCCGGGCTACTGCCACCGCGCGTGCAGTGAATGGACAAGGAAAAACGAAGGATGAAATTTTTAACGAGATCGCTCTTGACCGTGCTGGCAGTGGCGGCTGCTGGCCTTGCAACGGCAGCAGGAGCATACGCCTGTGACTTGTGCTCGGTGTATACCACCGTGGCAATGGAACAGATCAAGGCTGGCCCGCGCGTAGGGCTGGCCACCCAGTTCAGCAGCTTGAAGAGTTTGCGGGAGGCGGGAGAGGAGGTCGACAACGACGCGGGAGAGATGCTGCGCAGCTCGATAACCCAGCTGCTCGTTGGCTATAACTTCAACCCCAGCTGGGGAGTGCAGGCCAGTGTTCCGTGGATAGAGCGGCGCTTTCGCCAGGAAATTGAAACCGGCACGACGAGTGGTCGTGAAGACGGCCTGGGCGACATTGCGCTGACCGGGCGCTGGGTGGCGTTGGACAACATTGGCGAGAACCAGACCGTGCTGCGTGCGACCTTGCGCGGTGGCATCAAGTTGCCCACCGGCGACAGCGATCTCCTGGCCGAGGAAGAGCACGGCGAGGAACACGGCGAGGAACTGGGCGCGGGGGCGCGATTTTCTTCCCACGACGAGTTCCACGAAGGAGGTTTGCACGGGCACGATCTCGCGCTGGGCACGGGGTCGGTCGACTACCTGCTTGGCGCCGATATGTTTGCGAGTCGCGGCCGCGCGTTCGTGTCCCTGGCGGTGGACTACAGCTTGCGCACGGAAGGAGACCACGACTATCGCCACGCTGATGACCTGACCGTCAGCGCCGGACCCGGCGTTTTTTTTACCCACGGGCCAACCGAGCATCGGATGGCGATGCAGCTGGTGGCGACCATGCAGAGCAAGGGCCAGGATACCCAGGCGGGTGAGAAGGTAGCCGGTTCGGCGTTGACCGCTGTCTACCTGGGGCCGCGAATTCTGTACTCCTGGCGTACTTCCCTGGTGGCGCATCTTGAGCTCGACCTGCCCACGGTGCTCAACAACTCGGGCTTGTCGCTGGTGCCCGACTACAGGTTGAGGGCGGGGCTCAGCTGGTTGCTGTAGGCCGGACTGTTCGCCATTTGCGCATCGCCAGGCGCAGACGGGGGGCAGGCCTGCTGGTCAACGGTCGGCGTGTCTGCCACAATCGCCCGATGGCCATGTCAGACAAAGACCGGGAACGTAACCGGCAGACCAGTATCAACCCTGCTTTCAATGCAGTGGCCCGCGATGATTTCGCGGCCATGCTTAACTCGGACCGCTACCTCGATCGCGCGCCCGAATTCGAGACGCTGATCGCGCGTACCCACGAGCACTTCTGGAACCCCGACGACCCCGACTACATAGACTTTGACATCGCTGCTCCCACCGATGTACCGCTTATTCCGATCAGCCAGATTCCCGAACGCCACTCGGCAATATGGGACACACTGGACGAGGGGCAGCAGATCAATTTTGCCAACCAGACCACGCTCATGCGTATAAGCGGCGTGCTGCACGGCGAGCAGGGCGCGCTCAGTATCTCGACCGGGCTGGCCGACATGCTGCTCGACGCGGGGGCGGCCGAGTACGCGACCAACCAGGCCCGCGAAGAGGCCCGCCACGTGCAGGGTTTTGCGCGTTATCTCCACTCGCGCTTCGGCGAGGTCACACCGCCCACCCAAACGCTGGATCGCGTGCTCAATCGCATAGTGGGTACCAACATTATCTACGAGAAGCTCATCGGCATGCAGATGGTCATCGAGGGCATAGCCATGGGCATATTTGCCGGCCTGTACCAGGAGGCCAACGACCCGGTACTCAGCCGCCTGGCCCAGCTGGTGATGACAGACGAGGCTTTTCACCATCGCTTCGGGCAGATCTGGGCACGCCTGAACGTACCCGGTGTGGGTGAAGAGATACGCAACGAGCTCGAAGACTACAGCCGCGACATGTTCGAGGACCTGCTTTTCAACCTCGTGGGCGCAGACCAGCGCCGCGGACTGTACGAGCGCTGCGGCATAGATCCCGACTTCGCGGTGGCGGCCATGTCGGAGGCCATAACCGACGATACCCGGCGCAGCTTCATGCGTGACAGTAGCAATATCTTTCGCACGCTGATCAAGACGCTGTATTCCGGCGGCTTGATCACCGAGCGCACGATGCCGTTTTACAGCATGTGGGTCGACATGGACGAGATCGCCGGCGAGGGCGAGTGGAACATCGGCCAGGCGATTGCGGAGGAAGGCATCGCCGAACTCAAGCAGATCAACGAGGGCAAGCGGTCGGTAATACGGCCCATCGTTAACTGAGCCAGTAACACCCAGTGTTTTCTCTCACCCCCCGATCGGGGGGCACTGTTGTTTTTGCCTTGACGCAACAACGCGTGTGGTGGCATGTTTAAGGTTGGCCGCCTGCCAATTGGCGGCCGGATAATTCACAGGAGGGAATTCCCATCATGACGCCAGCCCAGAACTTCGTCGCGGTCTTTGCCGTGGCAGTGTTTCTCGTACCCACCACGCTCCCTGCGCACGTTACGCAGCCGTCCAAGGACGCGCAGAAGTGCCGCAAGACCATCAACAAGAACGTAGGTAAGTACATGAACACGGCCCTCAAAGAGTTGGGTTCCTGCTACAAGAGCGCCATGGGCAAGGGTACGCCCGCCTTGGCTTCTGACTGCGGCAGCGTCGCGACGGGAGACCTGAAGGGCAAGATTGCCGGAGCCGAAAGCAAGGCGCTGGCGGGTATAAGTGGCAAGTGTGTTTCTACCCTCGGCGAGACCGGTGCCCTGTCGTCCTGCCCCTGGCCCTGCGACTCGGTGGGCGCCATAGCGGGTTTTTCGGACCTCGCTTCCTGCCAGGTCTGTCTTGCCAGGACCGAGGCCGAGGCCATGACAGTGGCTACCTTCGGCAGCGCCGACGTGAGCCTGTCCAAGGACCAGCAGGGTTGTCTCAACACCATGTCCAAGGGCGGTGGCAAGATGGCGAAGACCGTACTCAAGACGATCGCGAAGTGCTACGAGTCGGTGGATAAGGGCAAGTCTTCGGCCGACTGCAGCGACCTCGCCCAGGCCGATGCCAAGGGTAAGATCACCAAGGCCGCTGGTAAGTTGGCCGACGGGGTGGCCAAGAAGTGTAGCGACGCCACCCTGGCTTCCCTCGACGCTTGTGCGGGCGCGGCCAGCTCAGTGGCCCTGGCCCAGGCCTGCATGGGGGCGCTCTACCAGGATGGGTCGGTCAGCTCTGCGCACAGCATAACCGGATCCTGCGGTACCGATGGCACTTGTGACAACGCCGACGAGGGCGCCACTACCTGCCCGGTCGATTGCAGTCAGGTAAGCGAAGAAGTGCAGGACATCTTCACGGACAGCTGTGCCACGCTCGGATGCCATAGCGCGGCCACTTCGCTCCCCGGGGCGGGGCTCGTGCTGTCGGCGGGCGTCTCGGGTGCGCAAACCATAAACGTAGCCTCTACAGAACAGATTGCCACCGACCGGGTCGAGCCGGGGGATCTCGTGAACAGCTGGCTTTACACCAAGATTACCCAGAACCCGCCGCCCCTCGGCTTAGCCATGCCGCCACTTGCAGCCCTGTCAGCTCCCGACATCACCACGATCGCTGACTGGATAAACGCCGTCACCGACTGTGGTGACGGCACCTGCGACGCCGCCGGTGGAGAGAATCTCACCAACTGCTCGATGGACTGCGGACCGCGTCTGCCCGACGCCGTGCAGGCCATAATGGACACGAATTGCGCCACCTCGGGCTGCCACGATTCGTTCACGGCCTTCCAGGGACTCGACCTTTCTGCCGGTGGTGCGGGATCGGCGCTTGTCGGGGTAGCTTCCACGCAGGTCGCATCCACCCTGGTGATTCCGGGTGACTCCGTATCGAGTTATTTCTACGAGAAAGTTGCTCTGGCAACGCCGGGATTTGGTTTGCAGATGCCTTTCGGTCTGCCGGCTTTGTCGTTTGCTGACAAGCAGGCGATACAGGATTGGATAGACAACGGCGCCCTGACCCAGTGGTAGGAGCAAAAAGGGGGAGGCGCTGCGTTGTTGCCGCGCCTCCCCCACTCCTATCGGGGAATCCCCCCAGAGTTCAGAGCCTGGAGCTTAGATCTGGATCTGCATACCCAGGCGCACACTGTTGAAGCTGTCGCCGCTACCGGCAGGATCCTCTTCTCCGAACACCAACGAAATACGGCTGTTGTGGCCGTCCATGATGTAGTTGACCCCGAGCTCCCATAGCTCGGTCGCGTCTGTGTCGGCCTCGTTCTCGAACTCCTGCCAACGGAACATCGGCTGCCACTGTCCTTCCAGCGGGCCTATGCTGCTCGTTTCCGGGCAGAGCCAGCTGGCGAGCACGAAAAAACCGTCGCCTTCAGCCGTGCCACCCGTGGCGCCATCGGAGTCGTAGTCGTAGAACGCGCCTTCCAGCGTGGCTACGCCCATCTCGAGGTTCTTCTCGGCCAGGACGTCGATGTTCCAGCCGTTGAAGTCACCCGTTCCGCCCGAGATGCCGTCACCCGCGCCGTCGGACTGGCTCATGGCTACGAGGCCGATCGCGAGTACGTCCTTCGACCCGTAGTAGGTGCTCGAGTTGTAGTAGCCCGGCTCGGGATCCCACAGGTTCAAGGTGAGACGGCCGGCAAACAGCGGGTTGTCTTCGTCGTTGTTGACACCCTGCGAACCCTCGAAGGCGCCCACCTGGTACTTGAAGGCACCGCCGCCGGTCTGTCCCCACACCGCTACGCCGTTGTCGCGCCCGGCAAAAATGGCAGGGTACTTCTGGGCGATGGGGAAGGTCCAGGCATTGAGGAAATACGGCCCGCTCAGGTTGCTGCGATCCGACGGGGGCAGGAAACGCCCACCCCAGACTTCAAACAGATCGTTGAGCTTTACCTTCACCACTGCGTCGAGCAGCTTCACGTCGTCTTCGGTGGCGTCCACGTTGCCCTCGAAGCTGATGTAGTCGTTCAACGATCCCGAGCCGTACAGGCGCAGGGTCTCCAGGTTGAAGTCGTTTGAGCGATCGGCGCCACTGGGTGCGCCGTCTTCGACGCTGTTGTAGCTGGCCCTCAATCCTGCCCCGAGGCTGTAGGATCCGTTGCCCACGTCCTGGCTGATCCCGGCCTGGGCGGCCACGACCGAAAGCCCGAACAGCAGGGCCACGGCGAGGCCGGTACCGGCTGATTTTCTGTATACGTTCACTGTTTAGTTTCCTCCCTTTTTTTGCCGGTCTCCCGGCGTGCTTCCTGATGACTCGCGTGTAGTGGTAACTCGCGTGCAGTGCAATTTTGATACCGCCCGCGGCCTGCCCGCCGGCACCCGCGGGCTGTCTTTTGCCGGCCACCGGGAGGCCAACGGGGGCACCGACTGCCTGATGATCAGGCAGTGGTCTGCTCTTGCATGCAGCAGTTACCAGCAGCCCGGGCCGCTGCGGGCCCGTATAACGGCCAGAAAACAGGCCTGCCGTTGGCCCCTTTATTGCTCTGCAAGGGGCAGGGGAGATGTGTGACAGCCGGGCTGGACGGGCTCTCGTCCGAGGCCCGCAATGACCGGGACTTAATTTAAAATGACAAAAGGAGGAATACTGAAGATGTTCAGCTACAAGAAGGTGGCGCTGTTGGCCGCGGGCGCTTTGATATGCGTGGGCGTGGCGGCGGGTTCAGCCCAGGCAAAGAAAGACACCATAAAGGTGGGCGTGCTGCACTCGCTGTCGGGAACGATGGCGATAAGCGAAGTGACGCTCAAGGACACGGTCCTTATGATGATCGACGACCTCAACCGCAACGGCGGCTTGCTGGGTCGCGAAGTGGAGGCCGTGGTCGTTGACCCGGCATCGGACTGGCCGCTGTTTGCAGAGAAGGCCAGGGAGCTGGTCGAGCAGAAAAAGGTCGACGTTGTATTCGGCTGTTGGACATCGGTGAGCCGCAAGTCGGTGCTGCCGGTTTTCGAAGAGCTCAACGGGCTGCTGTTCTACCCCGTGCAGTACGAGGGCGAAGAGTCTTCGCGCAACGTGTTCTACACGGGCGCGGCGCCCAACCAGCAGGCCATCCCCGCGGTGGAATACCTGATGGGCGAAGAAGGCGGCGAGGCCGAGCGTTGGGTACTGCTGGGGACCGACTACGTGTACCCCCGCACCACCAATAAGATCCTGCGTGCGTTCCTGCGCAAGAAGGGAGTGAAGTCATCCGACATAATGGAAGAATACACCCCGTTTGGTCACTCGGACTGGCAGACCATCGTCAGCCGCGTGAAGAAGTTCGCTAATGCAGGCAAGCGCACGGCCGTGGTGTCGACCATTAACGGTGACGCCAACGTTCCCTTCTACAAGGAACTGGCCAACCAGGGCATTTCGGCAGAGGACATTCCGGTCGTTGCTTTTTCGGTGGGCGAAGAGGAACTGTCGGGCATAGACACGAGCAACCTCGTGGGCCACCTGGCTTCGTGGAACTACTTCATGTCGGTCGATTCTGCCGAGAATGAGTCCTTCATCAAGAGTTGGCAGAAGTTCATCAAGAACAAGAAGCGCGTGACCAACGACCCCATGGAGGCCCACTACATAGGCTTCAAGATGTGGGCGCAGGCGGTTCGCCAAGCGGGCTCGACCGATGTCGACGCCGTCAGGCAGGCCATGTACGGGCAGGAAGTACGCTCGCTCAGCGGCTACGACGTGGTGATGAACACCAACCACCACTTGTCCAAGCCGGTGATGATAGGCGAGATCACGTCCGATGGGCAGTTCGACATCGTGTGGCAGACCGACGAGACGATCAAGGCTGACGCCTGGAGCCCTTTCATTCCTGAGAGCGCCAAGCTTACGGCCGACTGGTCGTATCCCTGGGTTTGCGGCAATTGCACCAAGCCGAAGTTTAACTAGGGTCTCGATTCAACTATGCCACCCCCGTGGGGGGGTGGCTGCAGAAACAAGCCCGGGGAGGCGGCAGGCGCCGTCTCCCCGGGCGACATTCCAAGCCGGCACGTCGTCCGTCGTTCAGGAAATCACCGAGCAAGATGGGATGATGAGAAACTACCGCAACTACTTCTCTCGCCCGGCTTCTGCCCTCCTGCTGTTGCTGGCAATGGCGGCACCCTTACAGGCTTCTCCTTCCGAAGCCGTATCTTTTGAAGTCGCGGCTGCCGGCCTGGCTTCGTCGAGTTACAGCGATCGCATGGAGGCCATAAATGCCCTTGGCGCCCTGGGTGATCCCCGCGCCTCGGGCTTGCTGGGTTCCATGCTCGAGAGCCGGCTGTACCGACGCGTGTCGGACGACCGTCTGGTCGATGCCCGTCGCGAGGGCAGTGTCTACCTGCTCAGCGATCCCAGCACGGGCGAGCCCCTGGGCGAAGCCGGCTCGCGCGACATACGCAAGATAATGGTCAACAACTCGCTGCGCGGTGCGATCCGTGCAGTTCTGAGCCGCATGGACCTGTTCAGCGAGGACCTTGAGCGTCGTCGTACGGCGGTGGAGGCGGCCACCGGTTATCCTTCGAGCGAGATGGCCGACTCGCTGGCGCAGGCACTGGCCAACGAAGACGATACCGATCTCAAGGCCGCCATGGAGATAGCGCTGGCGACTTCGCGGCTGCTCAGCACTGACGCCGCCATGAGATTGGCCGGTCTGGAGACGCTGTCGAAAACCACGAGCTCCGAGGTGCGCACCATGGTTTCCCGCCTGACCGAAACCGACGCCGACGGCGAGTTCTACGAACCCGACCCGCGTGTGCGCGGGGTGGCGGCAAGCATCATGGCCGACATGGAGGCCCGGATGCGCATGCTTGAGAACGTGGGCAAGCTCTACCAGGGCCTGAGCCTGGGCTCGGTGCTGCTCATCGCCGCGGTGGGGCTGGCCATCACCTTCGGCGTGATGGGCGTCATCAACATGGCCCACGGCGAGATGATCATGCTGGGTGCCTACAGCACCTTCGTGGTCCAGGAGCTGTTTCGCGACTACCTTCCCGCCGATCTCTTTCATCTCTACCTGCCGGTGGCGGTGCCGGTGGCTTTTCTCGTGACCGGCCTGGTGGGCGTAGCGCTCGAGCGTGGCATCATACGATTTCTTTACGGCCGCCCGCTCGAAACCCTGCTGGCGACCTGGGGCGTGAGCCTGGTCCTTCAGCAGGCGGTGCGCACGGTGTTCGGGGCGCCCAACCGCGCTGTTGAAAATCCCTTCTGGATGACCGGCGGTTTCGAACTGGCTGGCGTGGTAACGCTGACCTGGAACCGGCTGGTCGTGATCGCCTTTGCGCTGGCAGTGCTGGCCGCGCTCGGCCTGCTGCTGCGCTACACGGCCCTGGGCCTGCAGATGAGAGCCGTGACGCAGAACCGGGAGATGGCTTCGGCGATGGGCATAAAAACCGGTCGCGTGGATTATCTCACTTTCGGCCTGGGCTCGGCCATCGCGGGCGTGGCCGGCGTCGCCTTGAGCCAGGTTGGTAACGTGAGCCCCAACCTGGGCCAGTCCTACATCATTGATTCCTTCATGGTTGTGGTCTTCGGCGGGGTGGGAAGCCTGTGGGGAACACTGACCGGGGCGATGAGCCTGGGCGTGATAAACAAGTTTCTCGAACCCGTGGCAGGAGCGGTGCTGGGTAAGATCCTGGTGCTGGTGTTCATCATCATCTTTATACAGCGACGACCGCGCGGACTGTTCGCCATGAGCGGCCGCGCGGCCGAAGACTGAGCGATGGCGAAGCTCGTAACGACACGATGAACTGGCAGGAAAACAGGTTGATATCGGTTATGGACCGGCGCGGCTGGGCCCGATTTGGTGGCCTGTTGGCGTTGGCTTGCCTTGTGCCCGCTCTCAACCTCGCCTTTGAAGACGGCTCGGTCCTGCACCTGTCGGGTTACACCGTGACCCTGCTGGGCAAGTATCTCTGCTACGCCCTGCTGGCGCTGAGTCTTGACCTGGTGTGGGGCTACGCCGGCGCGCTGAGCCTGGGCCACGGCGCCTTCTTTGCGCTCGGTGGCTATTCGATGGGCATGTACCTGATGCGGCAGATCGGCACGCGAGGTGTCTACGGCAACGCGCTGCTACCCGACTTCATGGTTTTTCTCGACTGGAAAGAGCTGCCCTGGTACTGGCTGGGCTTTGACCATTTCTGGTTCGCCCTGCCGATGATGATGCTTGTCCCGGGCCTGCTGGCGCTGGTGTTCGGCTGGTTCGCATTTCGTTCGCGGGTGTCGGGAGTTTACTTTGCAATCATCACCCAGGCCATGACCTACGCGCTGCTGCTTGCGTTCTTTCGCAACGACATGGGCTTTGGCGGCAACAACGGCATGACCGATTTCAAGGAGCTCGCGGGCATGGACCTGCAGCTGGCCACCACAAGGGCGGGCCTGTACATGGCTTCGTTACTGGCGCTGGCCGGGGGCTACCTCGTGAGCCGCATGGTGGTGTCGTCCAAGCTCGGCCGGGTGGCCACAGGTATACGCGACGCTGAGAGCAGGCTGCGTTTTCTCGGCTACCGGGTGGAAAACTTCAAGCTGTTTCTCTTCGTGCTCTCGGCCATGATGGCCGGCTTGGCGGGGGCTCTCTACGTACCGCAGGTCGGCATCATCAACCCCGGCGAGTTTTCGCCGGCCAACTCCATAGAGGTAGCCATCTGGGTGGCCGTGGGTGGCCGCGGCACGCTCTACGGTGCGATAGCAGGAGCGCTGGCGGTGAACGGTTTCAAGACCGTGCTCACCGGTTTGATGCCCAACGCGTGGTTGTTCTTTCTCGGCTCGTTGTTCGTGGTGGTGACCCTGGCCATGCCAGGCGGCCTGGTGGGCGTGGTGGCCAGCCTGCGCTCCCGTCGTGAAAAACGATGGGCTGTCTCTCGCGTGGACACCAGCGAAGTAGCCGGCGAGCAGGGGGACACGCAGGATGGCTGACGGCAGCGTAAGCCAGGGAAGGGTCAAACCGGTCGCCGCCGGTTCCATGCTCTACCTTGACGGGGTCACGGTGAGCTTTGACGGCTTCAAGGCACTCGACAACCTGAGCCTTGTGCTTGCCCCCGGCGAACTGCGTTGCATTATCGGGCCCAACGGAGCAGGCAAGACCACGATGATGGACGTGGTTACCGGGCGCACGAAGCCGGACAAGGGCGAGGTTATTTTTGACGGAGGGATGAGCCTGCTGCCACTCGACGAAGCGGCGATAGCCGAGCTCGGCATAGGCCGTAAGTTCCAGGCGCCCACCGTGTTCGAGGCTCTCAGCGTGTTCGAGAACCTGGAGCTGGCGCTCAGGAACGACCGCTCGGTGTTCGCTACGCTGGCTGCCGTGCTGAGCACGGAGCAACACGAGCGCATAGAAGAAGTATTGCAGACCATCGACCTGCTCGGCGTTCGCTTCGACGACGCGGCTACCCTCAGCCACGGGCAGAAGCAGTGGCTGGAGATCGGCATGCTGCTGGTGCAGGATCAGAAGCTGATGTTGGTAGACGAGCCTGCAGCTGGCATGACCACCGGTGAACGCGAGCGCACCGTAGAGCTGCTCACGTCCATAGCCGGCGAGCGCACGGTTGCGGTGGTGGAGCACGACATGGAGTTTGTCCGCGCACTCGACAGCAAGGTGAGCGTTCTGCACGAAGGCCGCCTGCTGGCCGAGGGGAGTATAGACACCGTGCAGGCCAACGAAGAAGTAATCGAGGTCTATCTTGGTCGCTGATCGCAACACTGGAAGACGGGTCCCATGCTGAGCGTAAAGGATCTGCACCTGTTCTACGGGGCGAGCCACTGCCTGCGGGGCGTGTCGCTCGACGTTCGTCCGGGCGAGGTCACCTGCCTGCTCGGGCGCAACGGGGTTGGCAAAACGAGCCTGCTCAGGGCGATTTTCGGGCTGGAGGTGGCGGCGCGCGGCAGCATCATCTGGCGCGGCAAAGAAGTGACCAGCATGCCCGTGCACGAGCGCGCCCGGTCGGGCATGGCGCTGGTGCCGCAGGGACGCGAGATATTTCCGCGCCTGACCGTCGAAGAGAATCTCCAGACCGGTTACTCGGGTATGGACAAGATAGACAGACACGTTCCCAACGAGGTCTGGTCGCTGTTCCCAGTGCTCGACGAAATGCGTTCGCGCCGGGGTGGCGACCTGTCGGGCGGCCAGCAGCAGCAGTTGGCCATCGCGCGCGCGCTGGTTACCCGGCCCGGGCTGCTGGTGCTCGACGAGCCGACCGAAGGCATACAGCCTTCGGTCATCAAGCAGATAGAGGAAGTCATCTGCATGCTGGCCTCTCGCGGCGAGATAGCCATACTGCTCGTGGAGCAGTACTTCGATTTCGCCCGCCGCCTGGCCGACAGCTACGCGGTAATGGAAGGCGGCCGGCTGGTAGTAGAAGGGCGCGGCGCGGACATGGACGAGGCCGAGGTCCGCGCCCACCTGACGGTATGACGACGGCAGTCACAGCGGCAAACACGGGAGCGGCGCCCCCGGTAGTCGCGTCCCCTGGAAGCGCGGCGCCGCTGCCGGCGGCTGCCACCGAGGGCGAGGTCTCGCTGGCGCTGGCCGTCAAGCGCTCGGACACTGTCGTCACCCGGCGTTACCAGCGCGCGCCCTTGCGTGTCTTCACCCCGCGCTCGGACGAGAGTGGCCTGCTGCAGGCCGTCGTCGCCAACATTTCGGGTGGCCTGGTCGGTGGCGACCGCCTCGGGGTCAAGGTTGAGCTGGGCCCCGGTGCGCGGGCGCTGGTGCTTGGGCAGGCGGCTGAGAAAGTGTACCGGGCACTGCCTGGCAGCCACTGCAGTCTCGACACCCGCCTCGAGGTGGGCGAGGGTGGCTGGTTGGAGTACATGCCGCAGGGAACCATACTGTTCGACGGTTGTCGGTTGCGGCGGCAGACAACCGTTTGCGTACAGGGTGACGCCCGCGCCCTGGTCGGTGAAATGCTGGTCCTGGGAAGGGTGTCGTCGGGCGAGGAACTGGCCGACGTGGCTTTCAACGAAAGCTGGACGGTGAAGGTC
The DNA here is from genome assembly GCA_014382245.1 of Pseudomonadota bacterium. Taxonomy (GTDB): domain Bacteria; phylum Desulfobacterota; class Binatia; order UBA1149; family UBA1149; genus UBA1149. The sequence continues at coordinate 20,763 of JACNKC010000074.1, forward strand.
GACGGTCGACTGGCCTGGGCCGATCGACTGCGCCTGCCCGAGGGGCAGGCCTGGCTGCTCTCGGCGAGCGCAGGTTTCGGCGGGGCACGGGCACTGGCCACGCTGCTCTACCTTGCCCCGGACGCGGCCGGGCAGCTTGATACGGCAAGGCAGGTGATAGCAGACTGCGCGCAGGGAACGAGGGCGTCGGTGTCCTGTCCCGGACCGTTGCTCGTGCTGCGCTTGCTCGACGAGGATCCGGCCCGTTTGCGCGAGGCGCTGGGCAGGTGTTGGGCCGCGCTGAGGCAACGACTCGTGGGCCTGGCAGAGCTGACGCCGACCGTGTGGTCGGCCTGATCGGGTTGTTCCGGGAGAGGAGATTGAAGCGATGAATCTTACACCGAGGGAACGCGACAAGCTGCTGCTGGCCACCGCAGCCATGGTGGCCAGGCGCCGGCTGGAGCGCGGCGTCAAGCTCAATTACCCGGAGGTCGTCGCCTTGGTGACCGACTTCGTGCTCGAAGGCGCTCGCGACGGCTGCACCGTGGCCGAGTTGATGGAGGCGGGTGCCACCGTGATCTCAAGAGAGCAGGTCATGGACGGCGTGGCCGAAATGGTTGACGAGGTACAGGTCGAGGCGACCTTTCCCGACGGCACCAAGCTGGTGACCGTGCACGAGCCAGTGCGATGAGGGCGCCGGTGGTAAGGACTGTGCGACCAATCGACGAGGGGGGCGAGCAGTGAAGCCGGGAGAAATCATAACCGCTGAGGGCAGCATCGTTATCAACGAGGGATCGCAGGCCACCACGCTGAAGGTGGCCAATACCGGCGACCGCCCGGTCCAGGTCGGCTCGCATTATCATTTTTACGAGGTCAACGAGGCCCTCGACTTCGACCGCGAGGCGGCGCTGGGGCAACGGCTCGACATACCCGCTGGCACGGCCGTGCGTTTTGAGCCCGGGCAGTCTCGGAAGGTAGACCTGGTGCCTTACCGTGGCTCGCGCGAGGTCTACGGTTTTAACGGTAAGGTCATGGGGCCGCTGGCGGCCCAGGGCAGTGGCGACGGGGGAGGCAACTGACATGGCGCGCGAGATTTCGAGACGGGCTTACGCCGACATGTACGGCCCCACGGTTGGTGACCGCGTGCGCCTGGCCGATACCGAGCTGATCATCGAGGTGGAGGAAGACCGCACCACCTACGGCGAGGAAGTAAAATTCGGCGGCGGCAAGGTCATACGCGACGGCATGGGGCAGTCGCAGGCCACCCGGGCCGAGGGCGCGGTCGACACCGTGATTACCAACGCGCTCATCCTCGACCACTGGGGCGTTGTGAAGGCCGACATCGGTATACGCGACGGACGCATCGCGGCGATAGGCAAGGCCGGCAACCCGCAGGTGCAGCCGGGCGTCGACATAATCATCGGCCCGTCCACGGAGGCCATAGCCGGCGAGGGCAAGATACTGACGGCCGGCGGACTCGACGTCCACATACATTTCATCTGCCCGCAGCAGGTGGACGACGCGATTGCCAGCGGCATAACCACCATGATGGGCGGCGGCACGGGCCCCGCCACGGGCACCAACGCGACCACCTGCACGCCCGGGGCCTGGCACATAGGCCGGATGTTGCAGGCCGCCGAGGGACTGGCGGTCAACCTTGGTTTTTTTGCCAAGGGTAACGCGAGCAGGCCCGAGGGGCTGCGCGAGCAGGTGCTGGCCGGCGCTTGCGGGCTCAAGCTGCACGAAGACTGGGGCACGACTCCCGCGGCCATCGACTGCTGCCTGTCGGTGGCCGACGAGAGCGACGTGCAGGTGGCCATACACACCGACACGCTCAACGAATCGGGTTTCGTTGAGAACACCCTGGCCGCGTTCAAGGACCGCACGATTCATACTTTTCACACCGAGGGGGCCGGCGGCGGACACGCGCCCGACATAATCAAGGTGTGCGGTTACGCCAATGTGCTGCCGTCGTCCACCAACCCGACGCGCCCGTTCACGGTAAACACCCTCGACGAGCATCTCGACATGCTCATGGTCTGCCATCACCTCGATCGCAACATTCCCGAGGACGTGGCGTTTGCCGAGAGTCGCATACGCCGCGAGACCATAGCCGCCGAGGACATACTGCACGACCGCGGCGCGTTCTCGATGATAGCCTCTGACAGCCAGGCCATGGGCCGCGTGGGCGAAGTCATAACTCGCACCTGGCAGACTGCCGACAAGATGAAGCGCCAGTTCGGCGCCCTGCCCGGCGATAAGGGCGACAACGACAACCTCAGGGCGCGGCGCTACGTGGCCAAGTACACCATCAACCCGGCCATCACGCACGGCATCTCTGATCACGTGGGTTCGGTCGAGGTCGGGCGCCTGGCCGACCTCGTGCTGTGGGACCCCGCGTTCTTTGGCGTGAAGCCGGCGCTGATCATCAAGTCGGGCAGCATCTCGTCGGCGGTGATGGGAGACCCCAACGCGAGCATTCCTACCCCGCAGCCGGAGTACCACCGCCCGATGTTCGGCGCGCTTGGGCGGGCGCTGACCGAAAGCTCGGTGAGCTTCGTCAGCCGCGCGGCGCTGGATGCCGGGCTCGGCGAGTCGCTGGGGCTGGCGCGCCAACTGCTTGCGGTCAGCAACACGCGCGATATCGGCAAGAAGGACATGCTGCTCAACGACGCCACGCCCGAGCTGGAAGTCGACCCCGAAACTTACGAGGTCAGGGCCGACGGCGAGCTGCTGACCTGTGAACCCGCCACCGAGCTGCCCATGGCGCAAAGGTACTTTCTTTACTGAGCACCGACGCTATGCGAGCGAGCACAACAGCCGACGTTTCTGATCGCGCCACGACCAGGGCGGTAGAGCACCTACCGGCCCACGAACGTACGGATCAGCAGGTGGGCGATGAAATCGAGCTGGGTTTTCACGACAGGCACCGTCGGCGCTTGCGACTTGTCAGCAGCGGCGGGCGCGACCTGCTGCTGGATCTCGACCGCGCCGTGGCCATGCGCGACGGTGACCTGCTGCGACTCGATGACGGCAGTTGGCTGAGGGTTGTCGCCGCTGCCGAGGAATTGGTAGAGGTGAGCGCCGCCGATGAGGGCAGCTTGCTCAGGCTCGCCTGGCACGTGGGCAATCGTCACATACCGGCCCAGCTCGACGGCCAACGCTTCTTCATAGGCCGGGACCACGTTATCGAGGGCATGCTCGAGGGCCTCGGCGCCACTCTGCGGGTCTGTCGTAGACCGTTCGACGCTGAGACGGGCGCTTATCATTCGCACGCAGGCGAAGGCAGCCATGATCACTGACGACGCGACGCTGTACCGGCTCATGGCCTGGAACTCTCCGGCCTTTCCTACGGGCGGGTTCTCTTATTCGCACGGCTTGGAGTTTGCCATCGAGCAGGGCCTGGTGAACGACGCCGACGCGCTGGGTGAATGGTTGCGGGCGGTGGTGGCCCACGGCTCGGGATGGAGCGACTCGGTGTTGTTTGCCGCGGCCTGGCAGGCGGCATCGCGCGGCGGCCTTGAAAACGACGAGCTCGCCGAGATCGTGGAGCTGGCGGCCGTGCTGCGTGGCAGCTCGGAGCTGGCCTTGGAGTCGTCGCAGCAGGGCGAGGCTTTTGCCGTCACCGTGGCCGAGTGCTGGAAGGACGAGGGATTGGCGGCCTGGCAGGCGGGTCTGAAGGCAAGGGGGGTGGTGCTGGTCTCGCCCCTGGCCTCGGCGATGGCCTGCTGGATAGCCGGTATGCCCTGCAAGGTGGCGCTGCTGGGCTGGCTGCAGGGTTTTGTAGCCAACCTCGTTTCGGCCGGCGTAAGATTGGTGCCGCTGGGGCAGGCAGGTGGGCAGCGGGTGCTGAAATCACTCGAAACGACGGTCATCGAAACCAGGGACCGGGCGCTGGCTTCGACGCTCGACGATCTAGGGTCGGCAAGCCCGGTGGTCGACTGGGCTTCGGCCTGTCACGAAACGCAGTACACCCGGCTGTTCAGGTCTTGAGGTCGGGCCGGGAACGGAGGATAAGCAATGAGCGTGAAGGACAAAAACGGCAGTGACCCCGGTGGCAACGGCCCCTTGAGGGTGGGCGTAGGCGGGCCGGTGGGCTCGGGCAAGACGGCGCTCATCGAGCAGCTCTGCCGTCGCATGCGTGATGACTACGACCTGTTTGTTGTCACCAACGATATATACACCCGCGAGGATCAGCTCATACTCACCCGCTCGGGAGCGCTGGCGGCCGAGCGCATTGATGGAGTGGAGACCGGCGGCTGTCCGCACACCGCCATACGAGAGGACGCGTCGATCAACCTCGCCGCCATAGCGCGGATGAACGAAAAGTTTCCCCGTGCCGAGTTGTGTTTCGTGGAGTCGGGCGGTGACAACCTGGCGGCTACCTTCAGCCCCGAACTGGCAGACCTGACGGTCTACGTTATCGACGTAGCCGCCGGCGAAAAGATTCCCCGCAAGGGCGGGCCCGGCATCACGAGGTCAGACCTGCTGGTGATCAACAAGACCGATCTTGCGCCCTTGGTCGGTGCCGACCTCGGGGTGATGGAGCGCGACGCTTTGAGAATGCGAGGGGAACGTCCGTTCGTGTTCACCTGCTTGAAGGAAGGCGGCGGGGCCGACCGGGTGGTGGAGTTTATTGTTCACGCCGGTGGACTCGATGTCGCGGCAGCAGAACCGGGAAGTGGCCAGGCCGAGGCCACGGCGAGCAACTGAGGAGGAATAAGTATGAACAGGAAGGTAGTAATCTTGACCCTGGCGGCACTGTTGTTGCCGTTCGTCGCCCAGGCCCACCCCTTGCCCACGGGGGCATTCGCGGGAGTGATGCACTGGCTCTCGGCACCCGACCACGCACTGCTGCTGTCGGCCGCAGTACTGCTGCCCGCGGTGGTCGCGGCGATCGTAAAAAGACTGACGTCGCCCCCGGTCAGTTGAGGGTAGCGCGGGGTTCGTAGACCCCGTCCTCGAGGGCACCGAACAGCATGTCTATGCCGGGGTGCCCCACCGGTCCGTGCTCGGCGTCGTTGAGCAGGTTCTGCTCCGAGACGTAGGCCACGTATGGTCCGTCTTCGTTCTCGGCCAGCAGGTGGTAGTAGGGCTGGTCCTTGCGCGGGCGCAAGTCCTCGGGGATCGACTGCCACCACTCCTCGCTGTTGGCGAACTCCGGGTCGACGTCAAAAATGACTCCCCTGAACGGGAAGACCCGGTGGCGCACCACCTCTCCCAGTCTGAACCTTGCTACGGTATCGGGCATACATAAAGGCTAATCACTGTTGGGGCATCCGTCAACTGGCACGCTGCGTTGCTCTCATTTGCCACTTTTGCACCGCTTTCGGCTTGGTATTGCCTCCGCCATCAGGCGGGGTTAGCGTCGGCGGCTGACATGACACACCACGCCGATGCCATAGAAGCCCTTTCTCATCTCGACCAGCGACTCGATCCTCCCGGCAACGTGCTCAAGGCCGCCAGGGTGAAAGATGACCAGGCCTGGTATCGTAGCTGGGAGAAGGACCCCGCGGCCTTCTGGGAGAAGGCCGCCGACGAACTGCACTGGTTCGGGCGCTGGCAGCAGGCGATGCAGATAGACGGCAGTCGCCATCGCTGGTTCGTGGGCGGCCGGACCAATCTTTCTTACAACTGTCTCGAGCGTAATATCGAGCGCGGCCTGGGCGACAAGGTGGCGTTGCACGCCGAGTGCGAAGACCAGCCGCCGCGTGACTACAGCTACTCTGAAATACTGGAGCAGGTTTCCCGCACGGCCAACGTCTTGCGAGGCCTGGGCGTGGGCGAGGGCGACCGAGTGGTTATCTACATGCCGCTCAGTCCCGAGGGCTTGTTTACCATGCAGGCCTGCGTGCGACTGGGCGCCGTGCACTCGGTTGTATACGCGGGTATGGGAGAGCAGGCACTGCGCCACCGCGTAGAGGACTCGGGCGCGCGCGTGCTGGTGTGCGCCGATCTGACCTACCGTCGTGGTGCTGTAGTGCCGCTCAAGCTTATTGTCGATGCGGCGCTGGCCGGCCTGGAGCAGGTGGAGCACGTGCTCGTCTGGCGGCGTGACGAAGCCACCCCCCTGGCTCCCGGCGAGCTGGATTTCGAGCGCGAACTGGCGGCGGCCGAGCCTTCCTGCGCGGCGGTCGCGGTGGACGCCGAGCACCCGGCCTTCATGCTCTACACCTCGGGTACCACCGGCAGCCCAAAGGGCGTGGTGCACGTGCACGGCGGCTACGCGGTGGGCGTACACCTGCTCATGACCCACTACTTTGACGTGAGCGAGAGCGACACCTGGTGGTCCACGTCCGACATCGGCTGGATCGTGGGCCACTCTTACATCTGCTACGGTCCCATGATGGCCGGTGCCACGCAGGTCATACGCGAAGGCGCGCCCGACTACCCCGACGCTGGTATCACCTGGCAGCTGGTAGACAAGTACTCGGTCACGGCGCTGTTCACCGCGCCCACGGCGGTACGCATGTTCATGCGCGCGGGCGAGAAGGCGCTGGCCGACAGCGATCGCTCGACGCTGCGACTGCTGTTCTGCGCCGGTGAGCCTTTCAACCCCGAGGCATGGGCGTGGGCCGCAAAGAACCTCGCGCCCGCGGGTCACGTGGTCGACAACTACTGGCAGACCGAGATCGCTAGCCCGATGATAGGAACCTTCGCCTGCATGCAGGGCCGCCCGGGCTGGGCGGGCCGCGCCATGCCAGGCATCAAGCTGAAGGTCGTCGACGAAGCCGGCGGGTGCATGGACGACGGCGAAGGCGGCACTCTGGTCATGGAGCAACCCGTACCCTGGATGATGCAGACCATCTGGCAGGACGACGAGCGCTACCAGTCCTGCTTCAGCGAGCGACTGGGCGGTTACGTGACCGGCGATATCGCGGTTCGCGATAACGAGGGCTACTGGGCTGTGCTCGGACGGTCGGACGACGTGCTCAACGTTGCCGGGCACCGAATCGGAACCGCCGACGTGGAGAGTTCGCTCATCTCTCACCCGGCGGTAGTCGAGTCGGCTGCCATCGGCTTGCCCGACGAGCTCAAGGGTGAGCGCATCAAGGTGTTCGTGGTGGCCGTCAACGGTTACGAACAGGGGGCCGATCTGTCCGATGAACTCAGGCAGCACGTTTCCCGGGAGCTCGGCCCGATAGCCCGCCCCTCGGAGTTGGACTTTGTGGATACGCTTCCGAAAACTCGTTCGGGAAAGATCATGCGCCGGCTCTTGCGCGCCCGCGAACTGGGACTGGACGAGGGTGATACGTCTACGCTTGAAGACTGAACCCAGCGCGAGGCCGCGGCACGCCCTGCCAGGCCTGCTCGTGGTGGCGGCGTGGTTGCTGCCGGTCTTGGTCCTGGCGCCCGCCCTGGTTCCAGCCAGCGAACAGTCGGCGGTCGTTGGCAGGGCCGAAGTCGTGGACGGCGACAGCCTGCTGGTGGGAGCCGTCAAGGTCAGGCTTTTTGGTATCGACGCGCCCGAAGTGGGCCAGTACTGCGAGGGTTCGGATGGTTCGCGCTGGCCCTGCGGTCAACACGCCACCGTGGCCCTGGACCGGTTGGCCGGCGGCCGCGCGGTTAGCTGCGAGGTGAAAGACACCGACAGCTGGGGACGCAAGGTCTGTGTATGCAAGCTGGGCGACGGCCGCGATCTTTCGGAGGCCATGGTCACCGCCGGTTGGGCGTTGGCCTATCGTCGTTTCAGTAACGACTACGTTGACGACGAAACCCGCGCCGAGTCACGGGGCGTGGGTATATGGCGGGGGAGCATGGTCCCCCCGTGGAAGTGGCGCGCCGATCGCCGCGGCCACTGAGGCCCGTCAGCCGTCGCCCTGGCTACCGGGACCGGCACCGAGGTTGTATTTCTTGAGCTTGTACCACAAGCTGCGCTCGCTTATGCCAAGCTCCCGAGCTGTACGGGCCTTGTTGTCGTTGCAGCGTTCGAGGGCGATGCGTATCGTTTCCGACTCCACCGTTTCTATAGCCTCTGCCAAGGTACCGGAATCGGCGCCGCGGGCTACCGGTGCATTGTCGTTGAGCAATCGATCGGGTACGTCGAGCAGTTGGTCGAGCAGTTCTGACGACACGCTTGGGCTTATCGCCAGCACGGTGAGTCTTTCGCAGATGTTGCGAAGTTCACGCACGTTTCCAGGCCAGGAGTAGTTCTCCAGCATCTGCAGTGCGCCGGCGTCCAGCTCGGGTACGTCGCGCCCGTTGCGTCGGGCTGCCTGTGCGAGAAAGCTTTCTGCCAACGGACCCACGTCGTCCAGGCGCTCCCTGAGCGGTGGGATGTTCAGGGTGAGCACGTTGAGCCGATAGTACAGATCTTCGCGGAACTCGCCCTTTTCCATGGCGTCGTTCAGATTCCTGTGGGTGGCCGATACTATACGGGTGTCCACGTGAACCTGGTTATTACTGCCCAGGCGTTCTATGACGCCTTCTTCAAGTACTCTCAATAACTTGGCTTGCAGCTGAGGCGGCATGTCTCCGATTTCGTCGAGAAAGAGGGTACCACCCGAAGCCAACTCAAATTTTCCTACCCGGTCGGCGGTGGCTCCAGTGAACGAGCCCCTGCTGTGGCCGAACAACTCGCTTTCGAGCAGCTCGTTGGGGATGGCTGCGCAGTTGATGGGGACGAACAACCGGTTGTTGCGTTTACTCAGCCCGTGTATGGCACGCGCCACGAGTTCTTTGCCGGTACCGGTTTCCCCCTTGATGAGAACGGTGCCCTCGGCGCTTCCCACGCGGCGGATTCGTTCGAACACTTCGCTCATTGCGGCAGACCTGCAGATCATGTCTTCGAGCCGTTGCAGTCCGGTTGACCTGAGGTAACCGTGTTCGACTTCGAGGGTGCTGGTGCGCAGTGCGCGGCGTACCAGCAGTTCGATTTCTTCAAGATTGAAGGGCTTGGTTACGTAATCATAAGCACCCCTCTTCATGGCCGACACCGCGCTGTCCACGCTTCCAAAAGCGGTCATGATGATCACCGGTCGCTCGGGGCTCTGCACCGCCGAGGCTTCGAGTACTGCCAGGCCGTCGCGGCCGGGCATCTTTAGATCGGTCAGCACGAGGTCCACGTCCTCGTCGAGTTGCTTGATGGCTGCGTCGCCGTCGCCGGCGCTGCGCACGTTCAGACCCATGGCGCCCAGGGTCGCCTCGAGGACGCGGCAGATGCGCTCTTCGTCGTCTACAACGAGTACTGTTTTGCCTGAATTCATTGCAGATGCCCCTTGGTGCAGTTTCTACTCTAGTCACGGCCGGGTTGTGCAGCAAGGACCGTGGGCCCGTGGCGTGACGGCAGCTCCAGTTGCTGGTCTGGAAAATCAGCCGACCAAAAAAAACGGCCCCGGCAGGGCCGGGACCGTTTTCCCCGAAAAAGAGCGGATCCAAGGTACGCGCCCGCTACCCGCTTCGTGGCTCCCGGCAGCCGGCCCCTTGGGGGGGGGATAAGGGACCGACTACCGGTAACACCACACGACCATCCGCAAGCGGCGGCCGAAATTCCCGGCACGGCCTTAGGCGCCGTGCCAGAAAAGACGCCGCGGCGGGAAACGACCCCGACCCAGGCTCCGAGTAACCCCCAAGAAAGACCACTGCCGCATAGCCTCATCTCGGTAAACCGGGTCTTGGTCGAACCCGTCTCGCTCGCCGCGACTGCTGTACACGAAGCAACGGCCGTGCCAGCTCCCGCAGGTCCTGTTTTCAAGGAAAAACAGTAGTTTTCGAAGGAAGTTATCAACTTGCGTGCAGCTGTTTGCAGGCTATCCCGCCGCTGTTTTGCAGGGCGCCGCGCGAGCTCTCACCCCTGTGGGGGGGGCGCTGACGCCGGTGCTGTACAACACAGCCGTGAGAGCTTAGAACGAGGTATGCCAAGCGAAGTCGACGTCAACTGGCAGGAAATCCACGCCCAGGCGGTGGAACTGCTGTCCGAGTATATTCGCATCAATACCACCAATCCCCCAGGCGGCGAAGAAGCCGGGGCGTTGTTTCTCAGGGGCCTGCTCGAGTCCGAGGGCATAGCCTGCCGCATGCACGATGCCGGCAATTCGCGGGTATCGATAAGCGCCCGCCTGGAGGGCAGTGGCGGCAGCGAGACCAGCCCCCTGGTCCTGTTGTCGCACATCGACGTAGTACCGGCCGAGGCTGAACACTGGGATGTCGACCCCCTGTCGGGAGCCGTCGTGGACGGCACCATCTGGGGACGCGGGGCGCTGGACATGAAGTGCATGGGCATAATGGAGCTGCTCGTGATGGTTCTCGCCCGCCGCCATCGCTTGCCACTGAAGCAGGATCTCGTGTTCGTGGCGGTGGCCGACGAAGAAGAGGGCGGCCTCATGGGCGTGCACTACCTCGAGCGCGAGGCGCCCGAGTTGCTCAGGTCAAGTTGGATTTTTAACGAGGGCGCTTACGGCTTCAGGGAGTTTATGGGCAAGCCCACCCGCATGTTCGGCGTGGCCCCCAGCGAGAAGAGTCCCTGCTGGATACGCCTGCGCACCCACGGCGAACCCGGTCACGGCTCGGTGCCGCACTCGAAGAACTCGCTGGTAGCGCTGGTCAAGGCCCTGGCCCGAATCGAGGAACGCGAGAAGCGCGCACGCCTGACGGCGCCGGTGGAAGCAATGCTCAATACCCTCAAGGGGCAGGGCTTTCTGCCCGAGGATCTCGACCCGCGTGACGACGCGACGCTGGAGGCGCTGGGCGAACTCGACCCCTTCCTGCACGCGATCACCCACGACACGGTAACGCTCACCGGCGTGCACGCGGGCAGCAAGCACAATGTTATTCCGGTCAACTCCGAGTCAACGCTGGACTGCCGGCTGTTGCCCGACAGCAACCCCGACGATTTTGTAGAAGAGCTGCGCGCGGTAATCGACGACCCGGGGGTGGAGCTCGAGTTGGTGCTGCAACACGACTCGGGACAGTCGTCCATGCACACGCCGGTGACGCAGGTGATAGGCGAGGTGCTCGAAGAGCGCTACGGCAACGAGGTGTGCGTACTGCCGATGCTGTCGCCGGGCTTCACCGACTCGCACGCCTTTCGCAAGGCAGGCGGGCAGGCTTACGGGTTTACGCCGGCCCTTCTGTCGCGCGAAGAGCTCTCGACGATACACGGACACAACGAGAGGCTGAGCGTAGAAAACCTCGCGCTGGGTACCGAGCTGTTGTTCGAGGTGACGAGGAGGCTGGCGTGCTCTGGGCCCTCGGCCCGCTGAGCACTGACCAGCGGTTCGGATGATCCTGGCACGCGACAAGATCCTCGAGGCCGTACGCGACGGCGATATTATTATCGAACCGTTCGACGAGGCCCTGGTCGGGCCGGCGTCGGTTGACCTGCACCTGGCCGGTGAAATTCGCGTGATGAAGCGCGACCCCGTGGCGCTGGACGTGGTCGACGAGGTCGACTACCTCGACCATACCGAGCGGCAGCTGCTCGACGCGCCCTACGCCCTTGAGCCCGGCAACACCATCCACGGCATTACGCTCGAAAAGATCACCCTCGCCCCCGGTATATGCGCCTGGCTCGAGGGGCGCTCGCGTTTTGCCCGGCTGGGCCTGATGGTTCACGTGACATCCGGTTTCGTGGCCCCCGGGGTCAGTAACAGGCAGGTGCTCGAGATATCCAACGTGTCGGCCCGCACGCTGAACATCCACGCCGGCACGCGTCTTTGCCAGGTAGTGTTCCAGCGAACCGACGGCCAGGCGGTGTACGCAGGCAGGTTCTCAAAACAGGACGGATTGTAGCGGTAGCGAAGGCGACCCGGTCGAAGTTGCTCAGTGAATGCCGCTGGCCGGTGCCAGGGCTTCGGGGTCAACGCCCAGCAGTCTTACCGAGGCTTCCCACTGGTACTCGCAGGGGGTGTCGAACACGAGATCGGCCGAAAGGGGAGCGTTTACCCAGCTTCCGCTCGTGAGTTCAGATTCAAGCTGGCCTGGTCCCCAGCCGGCGTAGCCCAGCAGCACGCGCATGCGCGGGGGCGGTCGTGATACGAGCACCGACAGTGCCTCGGGCGCAGCCGTGAGGTGCACGCCGTCAAAGACCTCCCGCGTCGCGGGTTCGCCAAGTCCGGGTACGGGCTCGTGTATAACCCAGCCGGTTTCGGGCTGCACCGGGCCGCCCGTCCACACCCCCGCCTGCTCGTCTCCGCACCAGTCCATTTCGAGACTGGAGATGAGATTGCATACAAGGTCGTCGGTGGGTCTGTTCAAGACCAACCCGAACGAGCCTTCCTCGTTGTGCTCGGCCACGAGGATGACGGAACGCCGGAAATTCGGGTCGTTGAGCTGCGGCATTGCGACGAGTATCCCCGGCGCAATAGCAAGTTCGGCGGCCATGCACCAATAGTTACCCCCTCTTGGTACGGGTCGGCAAGACTGTTTTTTCTACGGGGTGTCGCAGGTGCCGTAAACAGCGGTATTAGGGGTCAGATTTATTTTGACCGGGAATTCCGCGAGGAGAGCGGGCGGGGGTGGCGGCGATCAAATACCCGAAAAGGTGGTGCTGGGCCTACCCGAACAGGTGGGCTGCCATGCACTCGGCGGCAAGCTCGGCCGAGTGCACGCAATCGGGTATGCCTATGCCACGGTAACCGTTGCCGGCCAGGGCCAGGCCGGGCAGGGCTTCCACGTGTTTTTCTATACGGGCCACCCGTTGCAGGTGGCCGCGGCCGTACTGGGCCATGGCCCGGGGATGGCGCGAAATTCGTACGTGCAGAGGCGGGCCCTTGAGTTCCAGCAGTTCGGAGAGATCATGGGTGACGGCCGCCAGCAGTTGCTCGTCGTCGAGCAGGGCTGCCCCGGGCTGCATGGCGCCACCGGCGAAGGCCCTGAGAAGCACCTGGTCAGAGGGGGCTCGGCCGGGAAACTTTTCGTGGCTGAAGGTACAGGCCAGCAGTGTGCGGCCTTCGACAGCCGGTACGACAAAGCCGAAGCCGTCCAGCGGGTGAGTCACGTCGCGGCGGGCGAAGGCCAGGTTGATGGTCGCCGTCGAGGCGTAATCAATGGCGTTGAGCTCGGTCGTGAGATCGGCGGCAATTCCGGCCGTCAGCTGGCCCGTAGCGTGGCTCGGCAGTGCCAGGCACAGCGCGTCAGCCCGCAGCTGCAGCCCCGGGCCGCCCAGCAGGTAGCCATCACCGTCGCGTTTCAGGCTCTCCACCCGCTGCCCGGTACGAACGCAGCCGTCTGGCAGGGCTTTTACCAATGCCGCGGGCAATTCGCCCATCCCGTCGGCCAGGCTTACGAAAAGGTCGTAGCGTGGCCCGGTGGTACTGGCCGGGGGCATCGCGCGGCGCGCCCTGTACATGCCCAGTATCAGGCTGCGGTGCTTGCGCTCCATATCGATGAAGCGGGGCATGGTGGCCTGCAGGCTCAACTTTTCAGGGTCGGAGGTGTAGATGCCGCCCACCAGGGGCTGCGCGGCGCGCTCCAGGGCTTCGTTGCCCAGTCTCCGCCTGACGAACTCGGCCAGGGTCTCATCGCTGCCGTCGTCGCTGCTTTGCCCGCCTCTTGGCAGCAACAGGTCCATTCCCATGCGTAGCTTGCCCAGCGGCGAGAACAGCGGCGTGGTGAGAAAGGGCGCAAGGCGCGTCGGTGCGAGCATCTGAAAACCGTCGGGGATGGGGTGCAGGCGGTGGCCGCGGGCTATGAAGCTGCGCCGCCGTTGGCCGGTGCCCAGGACCCGCTGCTCCAGGCCCAGCTCGCGGCACAAGGCCAGCGCCCAGGGTTTCTCGCTCAGGAAGGAGTCCGGCCCGAGCTCGCAGATAAAGCCGTCGACGTTTTTGGTGTTTATCACTCCGCCGACGCGGTCGTCTGCTTCGAGCACCGTTATGTCGAGATCACGCTCTCGGCGTGCGGCTTCGCGCTGCAGGTACCAGGCCGTCGCCAGTCCCGAGATTCCCGCGCCTACGACAAGGGCCTGCATCAGTTGCGCAGTCCGAACTCGTGCACCGCGTCGACCAGCGCGATGACGTTGTCTACCGGTGTGCCCGGCAATACGCCGTGCCCGAGGTTGAAAATGAAGCCGTCGCGGTTGCCCACTGCCGTCAGCACGTCGCGGCAGGCGCTGCGCACGGCTTCGGGTCCGGCGAAGAGTATGGCAGGGTCCATGTTGCCCTGCAGCGCGAGGTCGCTGAAGCGCCGTGAAGCCTCGGCGAGGTCGCTGCGATGGTCTATGCCCAGCACGCTTCCACCAGCCTCGACCTGCAGGTCGAGCAGGGCCGAGGTGCCGGTGCCAAAGTGTAAGCTGGGGGTCGACGGCGGCAGTGCGTCGAACACGGAGCGCGTGTGGGGCAGCACGAACTCGCGGTACTCATCGGGCGACAGGCAGCCCACCCAGCTGTCGAACAACTGCACGGCCTGGACACCGGCCTCGACCTGGGCCGAGAGATAGCGCGCCACTGAGCGCGAGATAAGCGCCATCATGGCGTCCCAGGCGCCGCGGTCGCTGTGCATCAGGCGCTTTGTGTGCTCGTAGTTACGCGAGCCGCCGCCCTCGATGATATAGGAGGCAAGAGTAAAAGGCGCACCGCTGAAGCCTATCAATGGCAAGCCCGCGGGCAGCTCACTGCGCGTGCGCCTGATCGCGTCCATGACGAAAGGCAGCGACTCGTTGGGGTCGACCTCCTGCAGACGGTCTACGTCGGAAGCATCCCGGATCACGTGCTGCAGGCGCGGGCCGTCACCCCGGCTGTAGGTCAGTCCCAGTCCCATGGGCTCGACGATCAGCAGGATGTCTGAAAACAGTATGGCTGCGTCTACTCCGAGCCTCGCTGCGGCGGTGACCGCTACCTCGGCTGACAGCTCGGAGTTCTTGCACAGGTCCATGAACGGGGTTCTCGCGCGCAGCTCGCGGTACTCGCGCATGTAGCGACCGGCCTGCCGCATCAACCATACCGGTACGCGTTCCACGGGTTCTCTTCTGCAGGCTCGCATGAAGAGGCTTTGTTCGGGATCGTCGCTCGCGAACTCCCGGCGGCCGGCCGTCGGCGGTGGCCTGGGAACTGACTGGCGTCGGCGTTGCTCGAGCAACGGTAGCGCCTGCTCGGCTGCCGCCTTTACCAGGGCGCCCAGCTTGCCGCGCTCGGGTTGCACGTCGACGCGTATGCCCAGTTCACCCAGTGTCTGGCTGCACACCGGGCCGATCGACGCGACTACTACTTCTTTGAGCGCCTGCCGCAGTTGGTCAACGATGTCGGCAGCCGAAGCGATTTCGATAACGTTGCGGGCCTGCATCGAACTGGTAAACAGCAACACGTCGGCCGTGCCCGAGATGATTTCGCGCAGCCCGTCGAGCAGTGGCCTCGTGTTCTCCGGGGGCGCCCAGCGGTAGACCGCTACGTTCAAGGGCGTGGCCCCGCGCTCGGCCAGTCCACTGGCGAGCTGCGGGCTGCCGACGCCGTACTCCTGCACGGCAACGGTCTTGCCTTCGAGGGAAAACGTTGACTGGTTTGCGTCGAAGGCAGCGAGCACCTCCTGCCAGGTGTTGGGTTCTTCGGCGCGAAGGTCCACCCGGACACCGAGTTCGCCCAGCGCCCGGAGTGGTTTAGGGCCGCGCACTGCCACGGTGGTTCCTTTCAGCGCGGCCACGAGCTCGTCGCGTTGGTGCACTGTCTCCATGGCCGCAAACAGGTGCCGGGTACCGACACCGGTCAGGAAGACCACCGCGTCCACGCGGCCGGCGAGCAGCTGGCCTGCAAAGCTGATGGCCGGCCCGTTGTCGCTGAGTTCGACTTCGCGCATCGCTGGCGCGCTGATCGCGATGCCTCCCGATTTTTCGACCAGAGTTCCGCACTCGCTGGCTAAACGGGATTCGAAGTAGACCACCCGCAGGCCGCCAAAGCCTTCTGGGCTTGAACTGTTTGCACCGCCCTTAGCGGCCTTAGCGGCCTGGTCGCTGGAAGCCGAAATCACCACCCTACTGTAACCCCCCTTATCCGTTTAGCCAAAAGCGAAAAGCAGTGCTTATCAGTGACCCGCTTGAGCCGCTCTACCTACCCGAAAGGGTGTCACCCAGGTGGGCAAAGTTTGCCGCCGGGCTAACACCCCCTGCCTATTCTGTGGTAGCCTTCCCCTTGGCTTGCTCCAGCTGGGTCGAAAACGAGGCAGAGAAAAGGCTTGTTTTCAGGCGGCGGGCGCGCAGGACGGGAGGGTCAGATATGAAAACGATTGGTGACGTAATGACTCACGGTGTGGCGAAACTCCAGACCATCGATCCCGCGAGTACGGTCAAGCAGGCGGTTGATCTTCTCAACCAGCACAACATCGGAGCGCTGCCTGTCTGCGACGCGGGTGGGAGCCTGGTCGGTATCATAACAGAGCGCGACGTCCTCAGGCTCTGCGGCAGCGATCGTATTGCCGGTCTCGGCACGCAGATGGTCAGCGAAGTCATGACACCCTCACCGCTGGTAGGTGTGCCCGACGACTCGGTGGCCTACGTTATGAGGATAATGACCGAGCACCGTATCAGGCATCTGCCGGTAATGGACGGCCGAAGGCTGGTGGGCATAACCTCGATAGGCGACGTGGTGAAGGCCCAGCTCGAGGAGACCAACGCCGAGGTGAGTTACCTGCGCGAGTACGTCGGCGGCTGACCCCGGCCGCGCGAGGTGCCTGCGCCGGGCTTGACCACCGCAGGCGAAAGCGGGAAGCTGCCGCGCGGTGAGCTTCGCTACGTTTACAGGTATAGACCCGCGCCCGTACGCTCGCGGCCTCGCAGCCGCGCTTGCCTGCGCGCTCATGTCGGGGCTGTTACTGCCGGCCGACTCGCCTGCGCTCATCCTCAACATCGAGAAGGAGCGGCGGGCCGAAGGCGGTGAGGGTCTCAGTCGCAGGCTGAACCTGAGCGCTGCGCTGCGATCGGGCAACGTGGACCTGGTCGATTTCGGCCTGGGCCTGAGGCTTGAAAAGTGGGACGAGCATAGTTCCTGGCTGCTGATCGCCGGCGGCAGGGTGGCCGAGAAAGACAACAGTACTTTCGTGCAGGAAGGCCAGGTTCACGTTCGCCGTAACTTCAGGAGCGACCAGCGGCTGGACCCCGAGGTATTTGCGCAGCTGCAGACCAACGAGTTCGCCGATCTCGAAATGCGAGCCCTCCTGGGTGGCGGTGTGAGGATGCGACTGGAGAGTGTAGAGGGCAGCAGTGCCTGGTTGGGGTACGGCGCGATGGTCGAGAGCGAGTTGCTCGACGTTGACCCCGGCTCCGGTGAAGATTCCTCGGTGTCAGTCTTGCGACTCAACACTTACCTGTCCTTATCGCGAGCAGTAGGCGAGAGCGCCGACTTTTCTGCCACGGTTTTCGTGCAACCACGCGTGGACGATCCCGGCGACCTGCGCGCGATGGCCGAGCTCCTGCTCGAGACGCGGGTCACCGAGGGCATAGGCCTGGACCTCTCGCTGTCACTTGAGCACGACAGCCGGCCTCCGGGTGACGTGGAGCAGACCGACGTCCAGCTGCGCAACACCCTGGTGTTTGACTGGTAGCGGTCAGGGGTTCTTTGCGGGCGGCGGCGGGGGCGAGGGCTCCTCGACGTCGACGCCTATAATTTTTCCGAAGCGCTCTATCACCGAGACCAGGCCGCCCGTGCCTTGCGCGACAAGTCCGGTCGCCAGGCCGACACTGTTTTCTACGACCTTGCCTGCGAGTTTTCCCCCTGGCAGGATCTCGGCTGCTTCGCTGCCTTCCGCCAGTATGCGCCCGGCCGCGTCGGGGATCACGTTGAGCACGGTCGACACGACCGCCCTCGGGTGAACCGCAACATCGGGATCCTCGAAGTCGCCCGACACCGACACTGGCACGTAGGTCCAGCCCTCGCTGTCCTTGAGATAGGGCATCAGTATGCCCGCCGACAGCAGCTCACGTTTTTCGCCCGGGCCGATTCCTATCCACAGGTCGAAGTCCATGCTGGTGTCGAAGCCCACGCTCCCGCGCAGGGCCAGCTGGCCTACGCTGTTGCCGAACACCGCCAAGGGGCTCTGGACGCGCCTGTCTCGTAGCTGGAAGTCCCCACCGGAGTCCACCATTTCCAGCTCTGCCAGCGGGGCGATGCCGGTCTTGCGGGCGAGCTCCTTCATGAAAGCCGAGTCGCGGAAGCCGGCTCGCGGTACCGCGAGCGACGCGTCGGCGCGCAGCCCGGTCAGCAACTCCTCGCCCGTGCCGGCTCCCGACACCGAACCCTCGAGGTTGAATACGCCCTCAAGCGTCCCCCATGAAGGCGGCAGGTGACGCTGCACGGCCAGCTTGATATCGGCGCCGGTGAGTTTGCCCGCGGCTTTCCAAGCCGGCCCAGGAGATGAACCAGTACCGAGCGTTGCCTCCGTCTTCCTCGGCGAGAAGTCCACGTGCGCGGTTAGATCGCCGAGGCTTCCACCGTAGAGATCGGCCTCGGCTTCGTAAAGGCGGAGCACTCCTCTGCCGTACTCAACCTTGCCGGAGGCTTGCTCGAACTCCAGGCCTGGGAGGATCACGGCTCCGGCGCGAAAGTTGCCGCGCGCCGTGATGGGGACTTCGCGGGGATCGCGCCGCAGGGGACGCTCGCCCTTCCACTCCCTGCTCCATTCGCCGACTTTAACCAGGTCGAGGCGGTCGAGGTCGAGTTCTACGGCCAGCGCGAGGTCGTTGCCCAGGCTGCCCTCGAAGCCCAGGTCAGCCGTGAGCCTTCCCGATTGGCTCGCCCAGCCGGGGCCGAAAACCGCCGTCGCTACGCTGGCTAACTCGGCGTCCCTGACCAGCAGCTTGCCGGAGTAACGATCCGGTTTGCCGCCGGGAAACAGGTCGGCCGCACCGTCGAGCGTACCGCCAGCTACTGAACCGGTGAGCCCGCGTATCCGCAGACGCCCCGCTTCGCTGACGGCCAGGCCCGAGAGTCGGCTCATTTCCAGCCCGCGCCAGCTGAGCTTGCCCAGTTCGAGCCTGGCTTCACCTGGCGCCGGCGCCGGCAGTTGCGGCGGCAGGTCGCCGCGCCACGCGGTGGCGAAGGCCACCATGCGCTCGAGGTCGAGGCCCGAGAGGCGCAGGAACTTTTTGCCGTGGTTGCGTAACTCGAAGTCACGCCGGGGACCGCCGGGAAACAAGAGTGTTCCCGTGGCTTCGAGCGGCCACGCGCCGTGTGCCGGTTTCCAGCGAGCTCTTTCTATCGACACCGTCGCCGCGGCGTCGTCGTCTGGCGGCAGCAAGAAAATATGACTGTCGCTGATAACAATCTGCTTGAGCTGCAGTGATACCGAAGCGCCGCCGGGCGGTGACTGCCGGTCGCTGTTGTCGCCCGCGCGTATGCTGGGCGGCCGGCTGAGCGAGTCGGCGTTGAGTTCACCCGAGCGAGACCTGCGCAGGGTCATTGTCAGTCCGCTGAGCGAGAGCGAATCGATTTCGAGTCGCGCTTCGAACAGCGCGGCGAGATTTATTCCCAGGCGGACCTCGTCGACCTGGAGAAACGGGCCGTCGCCTGGAGCCCAGTCGGGATCCTCGGATAAGCTGACCCCGCGCAGCCACAGTGAACTGGTCTTGAAATCCAGCTCGTCCACCTGCAGGCGTCGCCCGAGCCTGGCCTCGACCGCCGGCAGCAGGTTGCTGTTAACCCATTCGGCGTCCAGCAGCAGCTGGCTGATCAGCAGGGGCACCGCCAGGGCGACGACCAGTACCAGCAGCGCCAGCCCTACCATCAGCCTGCCGGCCACTCCACCTTTTTGCTTCTTCGATGTCACAGTTCGACGTTTCACCGCTCCCGGTGTTTCAATGGTGGCTACGCGGAGGCGAAAGCGCCAACGCAAAGGAGTAATTTTATGCGTTGCCGCACCAAGGTTCACTACCTCCTACCGCTGGTTTTGTCTGCCTTCCTCCCCCTGGCGGCATCCTGTACGGCTCCCGAGGGGCCCGCGTCGAGGGGGTGGGAGGTGCCGGCGGCCCAGCCCGGGGGCGAAACACGTCCCGCGGCTGTGCTCGACGACATACGGGAGGCGCTCGATGGCCTGCCGGCCGGTTACGCGCCACGCACCCACCACCTGGGGGAAGACGGCTCGCCTGAATTCAGCAATCGCCTGTCCATGGAGGGCAGCCCCTACCTGATCCAGCACGCCCACAACCCGGTGGACTGGTACCCCTGGGGCGACGAGGCGTTCGAGGCTGCGCGGCGCCTGGGTCGGCCGGTGTTGCTCAGCGTTGGCTACTCGACCTGCCACTGGTGCCACGTCATGGAGCGCGAGTCCTTCGAAGACCTGGAGATCGCGGCTTTCATAAATTCGCATTTCGTCGCCGTAAAAGTTGATCGTGAAGAACGGCCGGACGTTGACGCGGTGTACATGGACGCGGTGCACGCGCTGGCCGGGCGCGGCGGCTGGCCGATGACAGTGATGCTGACGCCGGATCGCGAGCCGTTCTTTGCCGGTACGTACTTTCCGGCGCGCGACGGTGACCGAGGTGCCCGTCGCGGCTTTCTCAGCATTCTGAAAACACTGTCGGACAACTACGCCGACAATCCCGACGCTGTCGTAGAGCAGGCGGCCCGCGTGACCGCGCGGCTGCGGGCCTCGGCCCGGGCCGCGGCCCCGGCGGGAGTACCGGGTGACGAGCTTTTGCAGAAAGCCGTGCAGTCGCTGTCGGCTTCCTTCGACCAGCAGTGGGGCGGTTTCGGTCGCGCGCCCAAGTTTCCGCGCAGTGCGACCCTGGATATGCTGCTGCGTTATCACCGTCGCAGCGGCGACGAGCGTGCCCTGGAGATGGTTGTCATCACCCTCGAGCGCATGTTGCAGGGCGGCGTCTATGACCAGGTGGGCGGGGGTTTTCATCGTTATTCCACCGACTCGCGCTGGCTGGTGCCGCACTTTGAAAAGATGCTTTACGATAACGCGCTCATCGCCTCGACGCTGGTGGAGGCCTGGCAGGTAACAGGCCGCGACGACTTCGCCCGGGTGGCCCGCGAGATACTCGACTACGTGTTGCGTGAGATGACCGACGAGGCCGGCGGGTTTTACTCGGCCACCGACGCTGACAGCCCGGCACCCGGCGGTCACGAAGAAGAAGGCTTGTATTTCACCTGGACGCCGGGCGAGCTCGACGAGGCCCTGGGAAAAGACGAAGGCGAATTTGCCCGCAACTACTGGGGCGTTACCGAGGGCGGCAATTTTGAAGGCCGAAGCATTCTCTACGTTGATCGCCTGGCCGCCGCCGTGGACCGCGAACGGCTCGACGCCATACGCGCGCGGCTGTACGAGCTGCGCGCCGACAGGCAGCCCCCGGGCCTGGACGACAAGGTACTCACGGCATGGAACGGACTCATGATCTCGGCGCTGGCCAAGGCCGGGCGTGCCCTGGGCGAGCAGCGTTACGTCGACGCGGCCGTCAGGGCGGGTGAGTTCCTGCTGTCGCAGCTGCGCTACGGCAACCGCCTGCGGCGTTCATGGAAATCGGGCAAGGCACGGCACGATGGCGTGCTCGATGACTACGCCTTCCTGGCGGCAGCCCTGCTCGATCTTTACGAAACCGACCACGACCGGCGCTGGTTGGAGCTGGCGCTTGAGCTGCAGGGTGGCGCCGACGAGGAGTTCCTCGACGAGACCGAGGGTGGCTATTTTCTATCGCCGGCGAGCGGAGAGAAGCTGCTGGTGCGCAAGAAGCCGACTTACGACGGCGCACGTCCCTCGGGTAACTCGGTCATGATTTCGAACCTCATGCGCCTGTACGAGTTCACGACCGACGAGCAGTGGAAAGAACGCGCCGAGCGCGCGCTGGCCGCGTTCTCTACGGCCCTGGCGCGTTACCCGGCCGGTAGTCCTCGCATGCTGTCGGCGCTGGACTACTACCTCGACAGCCCGAAGGAGGTCATCCTCGTGCGCGCGGCCGACGACGACGATCTCGGCCCCTTCACCGCGGCTCTCAGTCGTACCTACCTGCCCAACTGCATTGTCGCTGCGGTCACCGAGGGGGAGCAGGCCCGCGAACTCGCGGGACTCGTGCCGCTGGTAGGAGGGAAGACTGCGATCGATGGCAAGGTGACGGCCTACGTCTGCGAGAACCGGGTGTGCAAGTTTCCGACGACCGACCCAGGGAAATTCGCCGAGTTGATCTCGACAGTCAAGAGTTACGAGTAGACAGTCTGCCCCCTTCAGACGGGAAAAATAGAACCCCGGCAGATCAAGGAGAAAGGGGAGCCCGAATCTGCCGGGGCTCCGTTCCCAGCCACCAAGGGGGGGCGGCAGCCGGGAAATCACTATCGTTCTGCTTCGAAGATACGCTTTATTCCGGCAAGCGGTAGTGCCCGGCTGCAGGTTGTGCCGCATGTGCCACTGCCGGTGGAAGAGCGAAGGCCGTTGCGCTAATCAACCGCGGCCAATACAAAGGTTTTCGGCGGCAGTTGTAACGATGATGTGTAGTTTTCGTATAACGAACAGAGGACGAGGCAGCTGTGTAAAAGGCCCCTTGCAATGCTGCTCCGGGATGGAACGTGGCTGAGCTGTCGGCACTCATGGCCCAGGTTCAGCGCGGCAATGAGCAGGCCTACAGGGAGTTGCTCGGCGACGTTTACCCGCTGTTGCTTCGTTATCTCGGCCGTCGCCTGGGTGGTCCGGAGGCGGCCGAAGACGTTTGCCAGGAGATACTGATGACCGTACACCGAGTACGCCATACTTTTACACCGGGGCGCCCCTTCGAGCCCTGGTTGTACTCCATCGCCCGTAGTCGATTGATCGATCACTACCGCCGCGAGGGGCGCCGATCGATCGTTGTCGCCGACACCGAAAGGGTCGAAGTCGAGCAGGCCGAGCCTCCTGCCGAGGGCATGGAGCGACTCGCGGCTGCGCTGGCTACCCTGCCCGCTATCCAGCAGAGGGCTTTCAGCCTGCTCAAGATCGAGGGCCTGGACACGGTCACTGCCGCCGAGCGCGAGGGCATCTCGGTGTCGGCTCTCAAGGTGCGTGCGCACAGGGCCTACCGGGCCCTGAGAGTGGCCCTGGGAGTGGAGGAGGGTGAGTTGTGAGCTGCCGTGAAGACAAGCCTTCCGTGTCGGTAACGATCGATGCCCTGGCCGCAGGGCTGGAGCCGGTCCGCCCGGCGAGGCCCGCGCTCATGTACCTGGTTTGCCTGTTCGCCGGGGCGGTTTCGGTGGCTTGTACCCTTTCCCTTATGGGTGGCAGGGCGGACCTGTCCGAGCGCCTGGCGTCGGGTTCGTTTCTCGGCCTGGCCGGGGTGCTGATGGTCGCGTCGGTCGTAACGCCGCTGCTGGCTGTCCGCCTGGGTTTTCCCGGTCGGCAGGTCAACGGGCGCCTGGCCGGTGGGCTCGCTGCTCTGCCCGCCTTGCTGGCGGTAGCCGTTTGCCTGTTGTTGCCTTGGAATCCGGGGTCGGACCCATCGACTGCGCTCGTTGGCGGACTTTCGACCTGCAGCATGGGCATAGTCATGGCCGCGGCCGTTCCCTGGCTGGCTACGCTGGTGGTGTTGGCCAGCCTCGCCCCGCTCGACGCCGAGTGGGCGGGTCTGCTCGCCGGACTGGGCGCGTTGTTTGCGGGCGCGCTATCCTTTCACTTCGTTTGCCCTTCGACCAACAGTTTTCACCTGGCCACTGCCCACTACATGCCCCTGTTGCTCGCGGCGCCCGCGGTCGCGCTTCCGGCATGCGCGTTGTTCCGCTGGATAACCAGGCGAAGGGCGCGCCCGTAGCCTGCGGCCTGATCGCTGTGCCGACTGCAGCTGCGGACTACAGGCCCAGTAGCGCGTGGTCGCGCATCATGCAGCGGTCCATGACCACGTCCATGCCCGCGCCTGCTGCGCGCGCGGCTGCTTGTTCGTCTACTACGCCGTCCTGCAACCACACGGCGGGGATTCCTGCTTCGATGGCCGCGTCGACCACCTCGCTCGCGTAGTCAGAGCGTCGAAACACTTGCACGAGGTCCACCGGGGATGGTATGGCGGCCAGGTCGGGCCAGCAACGGCACCCGAGCACGCTTGCCACGCGGGGGTTGACGGGCACGACTTCGTAACCGGCGGCTTGCAGGTAGGCCGCCACGCGCTGCGAGTCCCGGGCGGGGTTGTCTGACAGCCCAACCACGGCAATGCTGCGGCAGTTGGTCAACAGCCGCCTGGCGATTTCTGGTACCGCTTCCACCCGCGTCGACGTTAGCGCTTGTCGGAGGCTTTTCCTATTCTCTATGCTGGCCAAACCGCCTATGGACATCAAACGAAAAAACACCCGCGCTGTCGCCGTAGGCACGGTAGTAATAGGCGATGGCAATCCCATCGCCGTGCAGAGCATGACCGCCACGCCTACGAGCGACGCGGCGGCCACGCTCGAGCAGGTCAACGTGCTGCACGCGGCTGGCGCCGATCTCGTGAGGGTGGCCGTAGACAGTCGCGCTGATGCCGACTCGTTGGCCGACATACGCAAGGGCACAGGTGCCAACCTGGTGGTCGACCTGCAGGAGAACTACCGCCTCGCAGCAAGGGTCGCGCCCTGGGTGGACAAGTTGCGCTATAACCCCGGGCATCTCTATCACCACGAGCGCGAGCGATCCTGGCAGGACAAGGTCCGCATGATCGCGGGTGTCGCCGCAGACAACGACTGCGCGCTGCGGGTCGGCGTCAACTGCGGCTCGGTGGATCCTGAGCTCGCCGAGAGATACGGGCCCGACGACGCGGTTACCCCCATGGTGGAAAGCGCCACCGCGCACTCGGACTTTCTCGACTCGATCGGCTTTACCCGCTACTGCGTATCGCTCAAGGACTCCGACCCCGCCCAGGTGGTCGACGCCAACCTGCGCTTCAGTGAACAGCGCCCCGGGGTACCACTGCACCTGGGCGTTACCGAGGCCGGCCTTCCACCCGACGGGGTCATCAAGACGCGTATCGCTTTTGAGCAGTTACTGGCCCGCGGCGTGGGCGACACCCTGCGCGTGTCGCTCACCGTACCCAACGATCGCAAGCGCGAAGAAATCGAGGCCGCGCGTACCATCCTCGCCGACGTGGCTGCAGGCCGCGTGCGCAGCGTGGTCGACTACGGCCTGCCCGGGCTCAACATCATCAGCTGCCCGAGTTGCTCGCGGGTAGAGAACGAGGCTTTCGTGCAGCTGGCCGAAGACGTACGCGAGCTCACGGCTTATGCCCGCGATCACAGGCTCACCATTGCCATCATGGGTTGCAGGGTAAACGGCCCCGGAGAGACCGATGACGCTGACCTCGGGCTGTGGTGCGCGCCGACCTTTGTGAACCTCAAGCGTGGGCCCGAGAGCCTGGGCTCGTATCCCTATGAAGAGATACTGCCGCGCCTGCGCGCCGAACTCGACCAGATCATTGCTTCGCAGGTCGCGGCCGGGGGAGCTTGAGAGAGTTGGCAGCCCGCGTTGAAGCACTGTTCGTGGCGGTTCGCGGAAGCGAGCCCATGTTGCGCGTGGACCGCGTGACTGCCCTGGCCGGCCGCGGGCTGGACGGCGACCGTTACTGTGAGCGCAGCGGTTACTGGACCAGCGTTGACGAATGCCAGGTTACCTTGATAAGCGCCGAGGATCTTGACGCCATCACCAGCGACACGGGCGTGGCCGTGGGCGAGGGGCAGCACCGGCGCAATATCGTCGTGCGCGGTACGATAGGGGGCGGCGCGGTAGGGGGAGCTGGCCTGCAAGCGCTGGCCGGGCAGCGCTTCAGGCTGGGCAGCGCGCTGTTCGAGTATGACCGGCCTCGTCCGCCCTGCGCTTACATCGAGGCACTCACCGAGCCGGGCATGACCCGTTCGCTGCTCGGCCGCGGTGGCATCTGCGTGCGCGTGATCGAGGACGGTAGCGTGGGCGAGGGCGACGAGATCGTGGTAGCAGAGTCGCGCGGCTGAACGATGGTCTTAGCGGTTACGAAACCCAGTGCGCATCGACTGCTGCCGGCTACCGCCACGTTGCTGGTCCTGCTGGTGGCGGCTTCCCTGGGTGGGGCTGACTCGGGCGAGGATTCGGCACGGATCGTGATCAGGGTTACCGGGGCGCTGTCGAGCCTGCTGTTCGTGTTGGCCTGGGCGGCGGCACCTCTTGCGCATCTCAGTGGAAAACGCTGGGCGCGCTCGCTGCTGGCTTCGCGCCGGCGAGTGGGCCTGGGCATGGCCATGTCGCACGGCGTTCACCTGCTGGCGCTGCTCACGCTGGCCCAGCTGGTCGAGCTGGGGGTGGACCCGCTCACCCTGCTAGCCGGCGGCGGGGGTTTCGTGGTCATAGCCCTGATGGCTGCCAGCAGTAGCGACGCCGCGGTCGCAACGCTGGGCAGGAAGCGCTGGCTGCTGCTTCATCGCAGCGGCATGCCGTATCTCTGGGTGGTGTTCACCTTTACCTGGGCGGGGGGAGCCGCGGACAGACCGGTGGCCGCGGTGGGAACGGCCGTGATGCTGGCGCTCGCGGCGCTGAGGATTTACGCTCGCCTGCAGGCGAGCCGCTCGAGCAGCGGCGGCTGCGCGACCGTGGGAGCAGGATAGACATGGAAATAAACGGAATAGCTCACGTGATGTTGACGGTGAGCGACTTCGAGGCCTGCAGGGTCTTCTGGGGCCGCCTTCTGCCTGAGCTCGGGCTGACGCCGCTCATAGACAGTGCCGACAACTACTACTGCATAGGCGGCCGCACCGCTATCGGAATACAGAGAGGTAATGTCGGCGATCGCTTTGACCAACAGCGCAGCGGCTTGCACCACGTCTGCCTGCGCGCGCGCGAACGCCAGGACGTAGACTCGCTGCACGAGCTCCTCGTCGAGATGGGCGCCACCGTTGTTCACCCGCCGCGCGAAGACGAGTGGGCACCCGGCTACTACTCTCTGTTGTTCGAAGATCCCGACGGCATCCGAGTGGAGATGAACCACGTGCCCGGCAAGGGTTGGCTCAAGAAGGACTGAGCGCCCCCCCTGGGCTGGAGCCTTCGGGCTCGCGTATACGGTCGATGAGCCGTTGCACGGTTGGCCCAGGCGGTTTGCAGAAAGGCACCAGCAGCAAGGCCGCTGCAAAGTTGAGGAGCATGCCCACCGAGCCTATGGCCTGGGCACTTATGCCGAAGCACCAGGCCGGCATGCCGAAGAAGCGGTTGCCTATGATGTAGGCGGCAGTAAAGCCGATGCCCACCACCATGCCGCTCACGGCAGGCACGGTGCCCACGCGGCGAGAAAAAATACCCATCACCAGGGCCGGAAAGAAACTCGCTGCCGCCAGTCCGAAGGCAAACGCGACCACCTCGGCTACGAAGCCCGGTGGATAGATTCCAAATATTCCCGCCACCACCACGGCCAGTCCTATGGTGGCCCGTCCCACGGCCAGTCGCCTGGCCTCCGACGCTTGCGGGTTGATGATGCGGTAGTAAAGATCGTGGGCGACGCTCGACGACACGACCAGCAGCAAGCCGCTGGCGGTCGACAGCGCCGCCGCCAGCCCGCCGGCTGCCATGAGCGCTATGATCCACGCCGACAGTCCGGCCATTTCGGGCGTAGCCAGCACTATGATGTCGCGGTCGGGTCCCGACAGGCCGGCCTCGCGCAGTTCGGGTCGCACGTCTTCGCCGCCGGCACCGTCCAGCCAGCGCTGGTGGCTGGTGGCCAGTGCCTGCATGCGCGCTGCCGCCATGCTACCGCTCCTGAACACCTCGTTGTCGTCACCGGCCGAGTAACGAAGGCGGTTGTCGCCGTCGTCGAACCAGGCGATGAGCCCGGTCTGTTCCCAGCTCTCGAACCAGGCCGGCAGTTCCTGTCGGCTCTGCCCCTGCAGGCTGTCTATCATGTAGTAGCGAGCAAACGCGGCCGTGGCCGGTGCGGTGAGATAGAGCATCGAGATGAAAAACAGCGCCCAGAATGCGCTCCAGCGCGCGGCCTTCACATTCTTGACGGTGTAAAAACGCACCAGCACGTGCGGCAGGCCGGCCGTGCCCACCATGAGCGCGAGCGCAGTAAGGCCCACGTTGAGCCGGTTCCAGCGCTGCGAGGCAAAGGCATCGGTGTAGCTGGCAAAGCCGAGGTCGGCGTGGACCTGGTTGAGCTTGTCGAGCAGGTACACGCCACCACCCGACGCGCTGTCGAGCAGCTCGGCACCCATGCCCACCTGCGGCAACGGGTGGCCGGTCAGGCGTATGCTGATGGCTATGGCCGGCACGAGGAAGGCGGTGATGAGCACCCAGTACTGGGCCACCTGCGTCCAGGTAATGCCCTTCATGCCGCCCAGGGTGGCGTAGACGAAGACTATGGCCATGCCTATGAAGACGCCCACGTTGATGTCGACTTCCAGGAAGCGCGAGAAGACCACGCCCACGCCGCGCATCTGTCCGGCTACGTAAACAAAACTGATGAACACGGCGCACAGTACGGCTACCACGCGCGCTAGGTCCGAATCGTAGCGGTCGCCGATGAAGTCGGGCACCGTGAACTTGCCGAACTTGCGCAGGTAGGGCGCCAGCAGCAGGGCCAGCAGCACGTAGCCGCCCGTCCAGCCCATGAGGTACACGCCGCCCGAGTAGCCCATCATGGAAATCAATCCGGCCATGGAGATGAACGATGCGGCGCTCATCCAGTCGGCGGCAGTGGCCATGCCGTTGGCCATCGCGGGCACTCCGCGCCCAGCCACGAAAAACCCGCGGGTGTCGCGCACGCGGCTTCGCCACGCGATGCCCAGGTACAGCGAAAAGCTCAGGCCCACGAAGAGGTAGGTCCATGCCGAAACGCTCACTTGCCCGCCCCCCCGTTACGCTCTTCCTGCAGCTCGCGGTGGTGGCGGTCGTCCACGCGGTTCATGAGGGCCGCGTATACAGCGATCAACAACACGAAGACGATAATGCTGCCCTGCTGGGCGAACCAGAAACCCAGGGGGAAACCACCGAGGCGGATCTCGTTGAGGGCCGGCGCGCCGATTATACCCAGGCCGAAGCTCGCCACCGCCCAGATGAGCAGCAAGACGGCCATGATCTTGAGGTTGGTGCGCCAGTAGCGCGCGGCGATAGAATCTTTCATAAGGGGATACGTTCCTTCCGGTTCCCGGGGAGGGCAACCGGTGCGCGCCCTGTGTCCGCGGGCGAGACTGGAAGGTATACGTCTTTGCGGGTAGAAGGTAGACCATGGAACTTAAAGGAAAAAAGGCGCTTGTAACCGGCGGTGGCGTTGGCATAGGACGGGCCACGGCGCTGGCACTGGCGGCGGCCGGCTGCCACGTGGCGGTAAACTACTCGCGCTCGCGCGAGGACTGCGAGGCCACCGCGGCTGAGATCGAAGGGCTGGGCGTCAAGTCGCTTGCCGTCAAGGCCGACGTGGGCAACGACGAGCAGGTGCGAGCGATGGTGGCCGAGACGGTAGAAGTACTGGGAGGTCTCGACGTGCTGGTCAATAACGCGGGCGTGACCTGCTTCGTGTCCCACGACGATCTCGAGGGCGTGAGCGACGAGGACTGGGAACGTATCTTTGACACCAACGTGCGCGGCACCTTCTACTGCACGCGCGCGGCGGCCAATGCGCTCAAGGCCGGTGAGGGCGGCGCGGTGGTCAACCTGTCGAGCGTGGCCGGCGTCTACGGCATGGGCAGTTCGATTCCCTACTGTGCTTCGAAGGCCGCTATCAACAGCCTCACGGTAACTACCTCGAGGGTCATGGCCCCCGAGGTCAGGGTCAACGCCGTGGCGCCGGGCTTCGTTGACACCCGTTGGTGGAAGGACCGCGAACACTACGACGTCATCAAGCAGATGGCAGCCGAGGCCACCCCGCTCAAGCGCGTGGCGGGCCCCGACGACGTGGCGCAAACCATCATGGGCTTGCTGCGGGCCGACATGGTGACGGGCGACATCGTGGTGATGGACGGCGGAATGGGCCAGTCACACGGCTGAGAGAGGAGAGCTGATGTTCGAAGGACTGTCGAGAGAATTGAGGACGATAAGGGTCCTTGGCAGGACCGGCCTGAAGATGCTGCGCTTCAAGCCCGGCGGCACGCACACGGTGGCCGGCCAGCTCGAAGAGCAGGTCGACCGTACACCTTCGGCCACCGCGCTGCGTTTCGAGGGTGAATCGGTGAGTTACCGGAACATGGACGAGGCCGCCAACCGGGTGGCGGCCTGGGCGCGTTCGCAGGGGGTGGGGCACGGCGACGTCGTGGCGCTGCTGATGGAGAACCGCCCCGAGTTCATAATCACCTGGTTCGGATTGGCCAAGCTCGGTGCAGTGACCGCGCTGATCAACACCAACCTCGCGGGTGCCCAGCTGGCCCACGCGATCACGGTGTCGGGCGCGCGCGAGCTCGTGGTTGACGCCACGCTGGCCGAGCGCTGGACCGAGATCGCCCACGAGTTGCAGGACGCGCCCCGCGCCTGGGTGAGCTGCGGCGAACACGAGGGCTGTTTGCCGCTGGACCCGGTGCTGGCCACCGCTTCGAGCGAAAGACTGCCAGCCTCGCTGCGCGATAACGCCCGTTCGCGTGACGATCTTTTCTATATCTACACCTCGGGTACCACGGGCAATCCCAAGGCCGCTCACTTCAGTAACTTTCGTTTCCTCGGAGTAGGCGCGGCCTACACCGTGTTGGCCGAGGCTGGGCCCAACGACAAAGTGTATTGCGTGCTGCCCCTGTATCACTCGAGCGGTGGCGTGATCGCGGTCGCGACGGCGTTGCTCAACGGCGGCTGCCTGGTCATCAGGCGGCGTTTTTCAGCGTCGGCGTTCTGGCGCGAGTGCACTGAAGAAGGTGTCACCATCTTCCTGTACATCGGCGAGCTGTGCCGCTACCTGCTCCACGGTGAGCCGAGCGAATACGATCGCGCGCACTCGGTCAGGTGCGCGGTGGGCAACGGCCTGCGGCCCGACATCTGGGAAGAGTTCCGCGATCGCTTCGGCCTGGCCGAAATACGCGAGTTCTACGGTGCCACCGAGGCCAACTTTGCGCTCATAAACGTAGATAACACCGTGGGCTCGGTAGGGCGCGTGCCGGCCTGGGCCAAGCCCATGCTGCCCGTGGAGCTGGTGCGCTACGACGTCGAGTCCGATTCCCATCCGCGCGGGGCAGGCGACTTTATGATCGCCTGTGGCGTCGACGAGGTGGGCGAGGCCGTGTGTCGCATGCCGGCCGACAAGGGCCGCCCGGTGGCCGACTTCGAAGGCTACACCGACAAGGAGGCCTCGGAGCGCAAGGTATTGAGGGACGTGTTCGAGAGCGGCGACCGCTGGTACCGCAGTGGTGACCTGCTCAGGCGCGACGCCAATGGCTACTTCTACTTCGTAGATCGCATCGGCGATACCTTTCGCTGGAAGGGCGAGAACGTATCGACCAACGAGGTGGCCGAGCAGCTCACGGCCTGCGCGGGAGTGAGCGAGGCCACGGTCTACGGTGTAGAGGTACCGGGCGCGGACGGCAGGGCCGGCATGGCGGCGCTGGTCGTTGACGGCGAACTCGACCTCGCGAAGCTCTACAGCGAGGTGACGGGTTCACTGGCGGCTTACGCGCAGCCGCTGTTCCTGCGCCTGGTGGAGGTCGTGGACGTGACGGGTACCTTCAAACACCGCAAGACAGACATGGTACGCGAGGGCTTTGACCCCGCCGTGGTGGCCGACCCGTTGCTGTTTCGCGACGACGAGGCCGGCTGCTACGCGCCGCTCGACGAGGCACTGCGGAAACAGATAGTAGACGGCAGGATCAGGGTCTGACGCTGGCCGGAGAGCCGCGCAGCTGGGGCTCGCAGAAAAAAGGGCCCGCACTGCGCGTGGCAGCACGGGCCCGGTAATGCCCGGGGCCGTTTCCCCGGGGTTTACTCGTTGCGCGACCTCAGGGCAGCACCCCGTTGGATATGTTGATCCCGATCTCGTGGTTGCGGGCCGGGCCGCCGAATCCCGCGCCCGAATTAATCGCCGGTGACGTGGTGGCCGTGTAACAGTAGATGCTGATCGACTGGTAGTTGTCGGCGTTGCCAGAAATCAGGCCGGTTCCCTCTATCAACGGGGCAAAACATTCCAGGTTCGTTTCGATACAGTCGGCGGCTCCAATGAAATCATCGTCGTTTCCAAGGAAACCGTCGAGGCCAGCTTCGCATTGGCGGCGTTCTTCGCAAGGCCCCTCACAGCTGTCGCCCACTTCGCAGTCTGCCTGGCTCGTGCAGGGAGTACCGGCGGTGACGCAGGTGGCATTACAACCCGCCCCGATGCTGGATTTATCACAGACGCGGAAGGCGTGCCCCTCGCCCGTGCAACTCGTCTCGGTGGGCCCCGTGGAACATTCGCGGTCCTGGGGCCACGGATCCCCGGTCTTGAGTTCGCACAGCGGTACGCAGAGTCCACCGGGGCAGGCATCCACGCAGGATCCGGTTCCGCAGGTGGCGCTGCTGGTGCAGGCAGCGTGCTCGGTCGCGGGGTCGCCCTCACAATGGCTGGGGTTCACGCAGCTGCTACCGGGGCAGTCGGAGTCCTCGTCGCAGGCACGGCCCGCGTTAGCACCCCCTGCGCAGCTGGCGAAGAATCCGCTACTGGTGGCGTCTGCGCATCCACCGCCCGAATTTATCCCCGCGTTGCAACCCGGGTTGCATGAGTTGACCTGCGTAGGCACGCCACCCGCATCCGGGCAGGGGCAGTCATACAATTCGTAACCAGCCGACGAGCAGGGCACGCCGTCGACAGCAGCGTCCAGGGACAGGGAGTGAGAGGTCTTGGGCAAGTGGCGTATGCGTAGCCCGAACTCACCCGATATGGTCTTGCCCTCGTCGGGCGGGCAGTCGTTAGACACCGAGCCGAAGACCGGATCAACGTCGCCCACCTCGCAGGCGATTCCGTTATTGGCATACCCCGCGCCACCAAAGCAGATATCAGACAGGTTACAGCTGCTGCCCGGGCAGTCGGCTGACGCGATTGTGCAGGTTTCACCTCCCGGGCAGTCGCTGCTGAAGCGGCACTCGTCACCGCTGGTACTACAGCTGCCACTGCAAGGCAGGCCTTCGAAGGTGCCGCCGTCGCAGAAGCCGCCGCACACCGGGCAAGGGGTGGCGGTATTTATGCCCAGGTAAACCTTGCTGTTAGCTTCGTAGAAGTACTGGCTGGCGCCGGTCTGCATGTCCTGCGTCCCTGTAACATCGGTAGCCATTTTCTGCAGCGTGCAAACTGGCGTTCCACCGTTAGATACCGGAAAGGGGCTGCTGCTTAGAAGGAACACGCAGTCGGCGCTTCGGTCGCACTGGCCACGACATATTTCGTTAGCTCCGCAGTCGGCCTGCGAGCTGCAGTTGCTGACCGGGCTCCCACCCGAGTCGTAGCACTGGGCCTGGCAGTCGTCGTGGTCGGTGCAGCTCGCACCGGCATCACTGTTGAATGAATCGCAGGTTCGGCAGTCTTCGTCCCTGAGGCAATCGCCCACGCCGGGTGTGTTTGAGCAAGTGGGCCTGGTGGTTGCCGTTACCGTGCAGAGGGGGTCAGCCGAGCTACCAGTGCAGGTGTTGTTGGTCAGCTCACTGCAGTCGCAGCCCGTCCTGTCCAGTACAAACCCGCCCTTGTTTGGTGTGGCCTGGTCGTGCGAGCCGCCTATCCAGCCAGCGTCAGAGTCCGAGGCAATAGCGTCGGCTTGTATCCGATAGCGCGACACGTTTCCACAGGTGCACTGAAAAAGGTCGCCCGGTGGAAAACACAGCCCGGGACAGGAAGAGTCGTCGACACCGTCACACTCCTCTCCCAGTAGCATACTGCTGCTCGGCCCCTGGTTTATGACATTATCGCCGCAGACCGCCGTGGGAGGGTAAGCGGCTTCAACTATCGACCGTGTTGAGTAGCTGCGGTCCGGGGCCAACTCCTGGGAATCGCCCAGCTCAGCCGCCGCGGCTGCCACGCAATCCTGGGCGTCCGCTATCGAGGTGACGCCACCTACCCCCTCTCCGCACAGGTCTAGTTCGAGGATATCGGAAGCAGTGCATTTCTTCGCTATGTCAGCGCGCAGCTTGGCGTCGGCCTTGCTTATTTTGCCCGCCAGCTTGGCGTCGTCGGTGGTGCAGGTACGTGGGTTGCCCAGCGTCTTGCCGTTGTTGATCGAATCGCGGCACTTGGCCACCCCCTTTGCTACCGTAGAGGCAAGCTTCACTGCTGACTTGGAGATCGTTGACAGGCACTTGCCCGTCTCCTTCGAAAGACCGTCGGCGTTGCCTATGGATCCGTATACCAGGTCAACGAGATCAGAGCCGCTTGCAGAACCGAGCTGGCCGGCACACTCGCCTAGCTGCGAGCCGTTCAGGAGTGCTTCACCCAGCGTCGATTCGCAGAACGGGCCCGGGTAGTTGATAGTGGCCATGTCGAAGGCACCGTCGCCCTTGCATAGTTCGTTGGCCGCTCCAGCGAGCGGGGGACAGAGGTTGTCGGCAACGCAGTCGATTTCCGACACCGTGCAGGTGCTGCCGCAGCTCTTGGCGGCAGTCGCCGTGGCCTTGGCCTTGGCCTTGTCTATTTTTGCCTGGCCCTTGGCGTCAGGGCACGAGCCCACGGCTTTTCCGCTTATGTCGGCGTCGCGGCACTTGGCCAGTGACTTGGCCGTGGTCGAGGCGGCCTTGGTGGCAGCCTTGGACACCTTTGAAACGCACTTGCCTTCGAGCTTGCTGGTAAGAGCGGCTGCGGACGCGCTGGTCGGTTGGAGCACTACGCCGCCGGTAAAGACGGCCACGGTGGAGAGTAGCGAAGCCACGGCCAGATGGGTTAGCAAAGAAGAGTGGTATACGTTTTTCATTGCGGCAATTTCCTCCAGCAGGGCGTTGCTGTCAGGCTTGGGCCTTTCCGCTCGGCACCGGGCTGCACCTACAGTTCATGGGCTCGGGTCAAAGCAGACACGCCCGGTACTAGCCTAGGAAATTGGGCGCCGATCTGTCAAGCGGAAAATCATCCAGCTCTGCCCGCGGGGGCATTCGCGAGAAGAAAGTCGGCTCGACGCACCCCCGGCCGGGGGGGTAGGTCGGCTGCTGTGCCCTGGGCCTGTCCGCCGCCCGCCGGGTGACAGGGGCCTACCTGGAACGCAGCAGGGCGTTGAAGCGGTCGAGGTTGACCACGCCAAGGTAAACGTGGAGCACGGCCAGCAGCGCGGCCACCGCTATGCCGGCCGGATCGAGGAAAGCGTGGAAGGCCATGATGTTTACCGTCACCGGCGCCAGCAGAACCAACGCCAGTGGCACGAACAAGCCGGTCAACAGCAGGAAGCCGCACACGGTCTCGACCACCCCAACCATCGGGAATATGTAGCCGGAGGCAGCCAGTGCTCCGAGGAAATCGGCCGCCGCACCGTGGTGCTCGGGCGTGGGCATGAAGTGCAGGAACTTGTTGAGGCCGAACACGAACATCGCCAGGCCTAACAGAATTCGTATAACCATCGTCAATCGCGTTTCCATTGTTGCTCTCCCCCGGGGCCTCCATTGTCTGCGTCGGCGTGGCCTTGGTCAACAGCACGGCCCTCGGTGTGATCGGCGGTGCGGTTAAACGTGGCCTTCAGGGTTGCAGCAGGCGGCTGGTCCACTGCCCGTTTCGCCTTACGAACAATTCCCGGTGGTGCAGACGTGGTTCCCGCCGCGTCCAGAATTCGATGCGCCGAGGCTTGATCGAGTACCCCTTCCAGTAGTCGGGGCGCTTGATGTCCCGGCCCTCGCTGTCTTTCTCGAGGTGATGATACTCGGCCATCAGCCGTGAGCGGTCGAACAGCGTCCGGCTCTGTTGTGATACGGCCGCGGCCAGCTGGCTGCCGCGGGGACGGGTGGCCCAGTACTTGTCGGCCGTCGCGGCCGACAGTAGCGTGGCGTTTCCTTCTATGCGTACCTGTCGCCCTGTAGCGTCCCAGTAGAACGCCAGCGCGGCGGCCGGGTTGTTGCGCAGCTGCTCTCCCTTGTCGCTCCGGGCGTTGGTATAGAAAACAAAACCGTCGGGGCCGGCCTGCTTGAGCAACAGGTAGCGCAGCGTTGGGCGGCCGTGGCTGTCTACCGTGGCCATGGCGCAGGCTTCGGGAAGGGCTACGCCAGCTCGCTTGGCTTCGGAGTACCAGCGATTGAATCGTTTTACGGGGTCTATGGCCATTGGTTTTCCTCTTCAGGGAGCAGTGTTGTTATACGGGGTAGCTCATCTTGTCGCCGCTGTACTCGGCCATTTCTTCGCGACCAAGTCGGGCGACTGCCTGCAGGCACAACTCCAGGTCGCGGGCCTGGCCTTGCCTGTCGCCTGGTCGACCTATGGGCGTTCCCAGTGGTCGAGGAAAGTGCAGTGTGCGCGGTACTCCGAGCTTGCGCGTCGTTTCGGGCAGCAGGGTGACCATGAGGGTGGCAATGCCGCGCGCTTCTATCGCTCTTGCTACCAGGCCGACGGCCCGGTGGCAGTAGCCTCAAGCCGGCGTGAGTATTGCGAGGTCCACTTCGTCGGAGACCATCGCTTCGGCCACTTCGGGAGCGTAGCGCTCGATGAGCTCGCCAGGGTCGGGTATGCCGCCACTGAAACTGAAGTGACGGGGCCCCACGCTGCCTATCTTTCCGTCGGCGGCAAAGTCGTTGAGCACGGCCAGTGGCAGCATCACGCCGCTGTCCAGTTCAACGTTGTCCGTGTCGTAGAACATGTGGCTGACCAGCAGCCGGGAGGGGTCTACATCTCCCGGTATCACCCGGTAACTGCAGTCGCCTTCATCGACAGCGAGGTTGAAGGGCTGCTGGTCGTCGAGTATGAGCCCGCCCGAGTTCACAAGGGCTACCCGGCATTGCTTCAGCGGCTTCAGTAGGGGCGAAAACGGGACTTCGCTGTGCCAGCGGTGGTTCTCGCGGGCGGCGTACCATTGGTAGATACCCGGCGTGTTGCGTTGCATCCACAGGGCGACCCGGGCCACGGCCCGTTTAGACCAGGCTACCTCGCTCGAAGAGAGTGGCGCTCGGCTGTGGGTGGGGGATTGCATGGCCCATGTTTAGCCGAGCCCAGCCAAAACTGGAAGGCGGTGGCAAGCCGGCCTTGCCAAGGGTCAACAGCGGATTACACTGCGGGTCGCGAGAACAGCTTTCGCAAGGAGAAATGCCGCCCATGGGAGATCAGGAAAGCGAACAGTCACGACCACCGATAGCCGAACAGCCGCCCGCAGGCGAGAAACGCCCGGGGTCCGAGGTGTCGCTGAACATGCCACTGGCCGAGGCGATGAGCACGCAGAGGGCGATACGCCGACTCACCGACGACCCGGTAGATGATGGCCTGGTGCTGCGCCTGGTCGAACTGGCGCTCAAGGCGCCCACCGGTTCGAACGCGCAGAACTGGGAGTTCGTGGTCGTCAGGGACCCCGCGGTCAAGGCCGCTCTGGGGCGGCAGAATATGCGTATGTGGAAAATCTACGGCGGCCTCGGTCGCTGGCTGGCGCGCAACGACGAGAGCCAGCAGCGCATTATGAATGCCGTGCAGTGGCAGGCCGATCACTTTGAAGACATACCGGTGATCGTGGTGGCCTGCCTCAGGAGCATCATTCCGCCGTGGCCTCCCATGGCAACCACTGGCTTGTACGGTTCGATCTACCCCTCGGTGCAGAACCTGTTGCTGGCCGCACGCGCGGCCGGGCTGGGCGCGGCGCTGATAACCCTGCCCCTGTGGAGCAACATAGCGGCCCGTCGTATTCTCGGCCTGCCCTGGAAGGTC
Organism: Pseudomonadota bacterium; assembly: GCA_014382245.1. GTDB lineage: Bacteria > Desulfobacterota > Binatia > UBA1149 > UBA1149 > UBA1149. The sequence goes on from JACNKC010000074.1 coordinate 58,282, forward strand.
ACGCCCTGCGCGGTTATACCCCTGGGCTGGCCGCGGGGACGTTACGGCCCCACCACCCGCCGCCCGGTGGGCGACGTGGTGTCGTTGGACAACTACGGCAACAGGCCCTGGGCGGGGCAGGGCGCCGGGGGATAACTTGGCAGCGGGTCGCGGGTTGTGCTCGCGGCGCAAGAGGCCGGCTGCCGCTTACCGGCGGTACATGCTAAAGCTGCGGCGTGATCAAAAATAAGCTCAACCCCGTCGCTTCTACTTCCTTGTCCCGCCTTGCGCTGGCCGTTGTACCCTTGCTGCTGGCTGGCTTGCTGGCCGGCTGCTGGCCGGTTGCCCTGGGCGGCGCTGCCGCCGGTGGTTACTACGCCGGCAAGGACGACCGCCCGGTAGGGCAGATCATAGACGACACCGGCATAGAGCTGAGCATCAAGGCTGCCTACGCCGCGGACGACGAGATAAGCGTGTGGGACATCAAGGTCGACAGCCACGACGGCAATGTAAAGTTGTTCGGCAAGGTGCCCAGCCGCAAGGTTGGTCGTAAGGCGGTCAAGCTGGCCGAAGCCGTGCGCGGAGTAGAAGATGTGGCCGACAACCTCACTGTCGACAATGAATGACAACAACCGGGGTTGAGTCCGGCGCCTGCCGGCAACCAGCGCAGGCGATATAGCAAGAGGGGGATACGAGGCAATGGCTACAGAAGGTAACAGTTCTTCGCGCATCGCGGCAGTGGGTAGACTGCTCGCCCTCGTGGGCATGGCCCTGGGCGTGGGCTCGGTGGCCGCGGCCTTCGTGCAGGTCATATCGCCGATGGCCGGCTTCGGTGGTTTTGCGCTGGGCGTGCTGCTGTCGTTGCTGGCGCTGGTCTGTTCGCTGCTGGGGCTTTACTCGACCCGCGCTGCTGCCGGACTCGACGGTCGTGGCGATGCGGTGTCTGGTGCCCTGGTGTCGGGCAGCATGGTCGTGGCGTTGCTGGTGGCGCTCTCGGGGCAGGGGGCCGACGCTCCGCCCATCAACGATTTTACGACCGACATAAACGACCCCCCGGTCTTCGTGAAGGCGCTTGAGGATCCCGCCAACGAAGGCAACCCGATGGCTTACCCCGGCGAAGAGTTCGCCGCGCAGCAGCGCCAATCCGACGGCGATCTCGCCCCGCTGCTCCTCGCCCAGCCCTACGACCTGGTATTCGACCGGGTGCAGGCGGCGCTCGAGGATCTCGCGAGCACGACCGTAACCGATGTTGACAGGGCGAGCGGACGCCTGGAGGCATCGGCTACCTCGTCGATTTTTCACTTCGTGGACGATGTAGTTGTCCGGGTGCGAGCCACTGCTGAAGGTACGCAGGTAGACGTACGTTCTCGTTCTCGCGACGGGCGCGGTGACCTCGGTGTAAACGCGGCTCGCATTCGCACCGTGTTGTCGCAGGTCGCGGCTGGGCGCTGAACGCGCCGCTGGCCGGAAAACCGTTTGCTGCCGGTGGTCTTTTTTCAGCCGGCGGTCGCAGCTAGAACTGCCCGCATGGCTGACGACAACATAACGCTTAGCATCGAAGACGGCGTGGCCCACGTCCACATGGACGATGGCAAGGCCAACGCTTTTTCGCCCGCTGCCATAGCGAGCATCAATTCACTGCTCGACGAAGTCGATGAAAGCGACGCCGGGGCGGTGGTCATAAGCGGTCGCGAGGGGCGGTTGTCCGGCGGCTTTGATCTCAAGGTCATCACCGGCGACCCCGAGGGCGCGTTGGCTCTCCTGACCAGCGGCATCGAGATGTTGCTGCGGCTTTACGCCAACCCGCGCCCGGTGGTGGTGGCCTGCACCGGCCACGCGGTGGCGCTGGGAGCCATGCTGCTCCTGTCGGTCGACAAGCGGGTGGGCACCGCGGGTGACTTCAAGCTGGGGCTCAACGAGACAGCCATCGGAATGAACCTGCCCTATTTTGCCTTGCTGCTGGCGCGTGAGCGCCTGGCCCGCAAGCACCTGCACGAGGCCACGCAACTGGCCCGGCTCTACAATCCCACCGAGGCGGTGGCCGTCGGCTTTCTCGACGAGGTCGTGGGGCCCGACGATGTTATTGCCGCGGCTATTGAAGACGCAGCGCGCCTGGCCCAGTTCAGCCGCGGCGCGTTTGCCCTCACTCGCAAGGATGCACGCGGGCCCGTGGTGGCCTCCATCCGCAACTGGATGGACACCGACCTGGCCGGCATGATGACCGGCTGATGGGGGTCAGGTTCACAGTCTGGTCGGACGTTCTTTGACCATGGTGCTATGTCGCGGCCGTGGGCCTGCGCACCCTCGAGGATGAGTTCGGCGACAAGCTGACCGTTGACTGGCGAGGCTACATGCTGCGGCCCCAACAACGCGCGACCTCGCTGGAGAAGTTTGCCGGCTACACCGCGTCCTGGGCGCGTCCCGAGTCGATGCCGGGCTCGCCGGTTTTTGCGTATCCCTGGAGCTCAGCCGAGCCACCGACCCCGTGGTCGCTGCCGTCGGGGATCGCCGTGAAGGCGGCCGCACGCCAGCAGCGCTTCACCGACTACCACCTGGCCTTGATGAAGGCCTACTTTGAACAACACCGCGACCCCGGTAGTCGAGCCACGCTGGTCGAGGTCGCCGTCGAGCTGGGACTGGACCAGGTTCGTTTTGAGGCTGACCTCGACGACCCGGCGCTGGAAGAAGAACTGCAGAAAGATTTCGCCGAGGCCCGCGAGCTCGGGATCACCGGCATACCGACGGTGGTGGTAGACGGCGACGTGCTCACGCTGCCAGGTGCCCAGGATCTCGACCTCTATCGGCACATCGTCAATCGCAGGCTGAAACAGGCGCAAGTCGAGCAAGGGCGGCCCGGGTAATGAGCGGCGGCGACGAACTCCTGACTGCAGCCGGCCGCGATGCCGAGCGCTTGGTCGAGTTGCGCAGGCGCGTGCACGTCAACCCGGAGCTCGGCCTGGTCAACCCCGACACGCAGGCGTTGATACTGGGCGAGCTCGAACGGCTGGGCATCAGCGGCGCCCGCAGCGGCAAAGGCTGCAGCTCGGTGGTGGCCGACATCGTTGGCGAGGGCAAAGCTGTCGAGGGCCAGCAGTCGGCAGGGGTGGTCGCGCTCAGGGCCGACACCGACGCCCTGCCCATGACCGAGCACAGCGGCGTCGACTTCAGCTCCCAGCGTGATGGTTGCATGCACGCCTGCGGGCACGACGCCCACGTGGCCATGCTGCTCGGAGCCGCGTCGTTGTTGCAGGAGCGGCGTGCCGACTTTGCCGGCACGGTGAGGTTGATGTTCCAGCCCGGCGAAGAGGGGCACTGGGGGGCGGTGGTCATGCTCGACGAGGGAGCCCTGGAGAGAGTAGACGCGGCCTTCGCGATACACGTTGACCCCAGCTCGCCGTCGCGGGCAGTGTCATGGCGAGAGGGCACCTTCATGGCCTCGGCCGATATCTTCGAGATTCATCTTGACGGCCGTGGGGGACACGCTTCGGTGCCGCATCTTTCGGCAGACCCGGTACCCGGTATCGGGCCGATCGTCGACGGGCTGTCGCACGCGATGGCACGCGAGACCGACCCCTACGATCGCGTTGTATTCAGTGTCACCAGGGTCGAAGCGGGCAGTACCTTCAACGTCATTCCTCCGCGTGCCACCTTGCAGGGAACCATACGCTGCCTGAGCGACGATGGACGGCAGCGCGCCCACGACCAGTTGCGCCGGGTGGTGGCGGGAGTTGCAGCCGCGCGCGGGCTCACGGCCGAGGTCGACATAGCCGAAGGCTACGGACCTACCGTTAACGACGGGTACGCGGCCCGGCTGGTTGCCGGCGTTGCCGGCGGGCTGGGCCTTCGCAGCATCGAGATGCCCGGCCCGATGATGGGTGCCGAAGATTTTTCATACGTGCTCAACCGCGTGCCGGGGGCGATGGCGTTTCTCGGTTGTCGCGTCGAAGACGGGGGCCCCCTGCATTCCGACCGCATGAAACTCGACGAGGCGGTGCTACCCGTGGGCGCGGCACTGCACTGCGCCGTGGCCCTGGCCATGCTCGCCGACGGTCGCCAACTCTTCAGGGCGCCTTGAACAACACGCCGGGGTTCAGCATCCCGGTCGGATCCATCTCGGCGCGCGCAGCCAGCATGGCTCCAGCAAATCCGTCGGGGCGCTGTTTTTCGTACCAGGGTCGGTGGTCGCGGCCGACCGCGTGGTGGTGGGTTATGCTACCACCGAGGTCTATTACCGCCGCGGCGGCGACTGCCTTGATCTCGGCCCACTGCTGCAGCTGGGCGCCGGCGCGCGCGGGCGCGATGATCGAAAAGTAAGGAGCAGGCCCGTCGGGGTACACGTGGGTAAAGCGGCAGGTCACCTGCCCGCCTCCGCAAATGTCGGCCAGTGCCTTGTTGACGGCCTCGATGATACCTGAATGAAACTGTTCGAAGCGATCCCAGGTTATGGCGGTTTCGAAGGTCTCGCTTATAAAACCCATCGCCACCAGCGCGTCGCGCAGGTAGGGCGCCTGCAGGAAAGACTTGCGCCAGGCCCCGGCTGCTCCCTCGCGGTTGCCCGCCTGGTCGCCGCGGGTGGCCCCGGCTCCCTCGTCGTGGCTGGCGCCGTGGTCGCGACAGCACTCGAGCGCCCGTGCCATCCAGGCGTCGGGTGGGTGGTCGGCGGACTCGAAGCCGACTATGAGAACGTGGTCGTCGCCGTTGCCCGCGCCGTTGAGCGCCGCCTCTACCTTGTCGAGCAGGCGAAGGTTGGCGGGGTACAGTCCCGACTGTGACACCGCCTGCACGGCCCGCCAGGCCTGCTCGTAGTCGGTAAAACGCAGCGAGGCCGACGCCCGCATACTGGGTCTGTCCTGCAGCCGCATCCAGGCTTCGGTTATTATTCCCAGCGTGCCCTCTGAACCTATGAACATACGGTCGGGGCTGGGGCCGGCACCCGAGCCCGGCAGGCGCCGTGACTCTATGCTCCCCGAAGGTGTTATTACCCTGAGCGATTCCACGAAGTCGTCTATGTGGGTGTACAGCGTCGCGTAGTGCCCGCCACTGCGCGTAGCTATCCAGCCACCAAGTGTCGAGAACTCAAACGACTGGGGAAAGTGTCGCAGGGTGAGCCCGTGTGGTCGCAGCTGGTCTTCGAGAGCGGGGCCGTAGACCCCGGCCTGTATGCGCGCGGCGCGCGACTCGCGGTCGATCTCGAGCACGCGGTCCATGCGCGACAGGTCGACGGTCACTGTACCCGCATAGCTGTCGCCGACAGCCGGCTCCACGCCGCCCACCACGCTCGAGCCACCACCGAAGGGAATCACGGCCGCGCCCTGGTCACCGGCCCAGTCGAGCAACGAGCACAGCTCGTCTTCGTTGGCCGGGTAGGCAACGACGTCGGGCGGGTTGCCGAAATCACCGGCCAGCCCACGTACCACGTCGCGAAAACTACGCCCGTAGCTGTGCAGCGCGCGCTCGTATGGCGACTGCGAGCAGGCCTGCTCGAGCGACGAGGGTGGCGACAAGCGCGGCTGGCGCAGGTCGAGGTCTTCGAGCCGCGGTGGAGTGGCGGGATCGGGGGCATCGACTCCGAAGCGCTCGGCCAGCGCACCGGCGATGGCGCGACGTTGTTCTTCCGACGGCCCCTCGCCCTCGTAACCCCAGCCCCAGAAACTACGTTGCCTTACTGCCATGCTGCCGACACTATCCGGTCGTGGGCCAACCGAAGCAATGGCAGCAGCGGCGACCGCCGCAGGTCAGCGTGCTCATGCCCGTGCGCAACGCCGATGAATGGCTGCAGGAAGCCCTGGATTCTGTAACCGGCCAGACCGTGGACGACTGGGAGCTGCTGGCGGTCGACGATCACAGCAGCGACGCGAGCCGGTCCGTGCTCGAGGCAGCGGCCGGGCGTGACAGCAGGATACGACTGGTCGCTAACCCGGGCCGCGGCATTGTCGACGCGCTCAACTGCGGCCTGCAGTTGGCGCGGGCGCCCTTGATCGCGCGCATGGACGCCGATGATTGTTGCCAGCCCACGCGCCTTGCCGAGCAGCAGCGGCGGTTGCGCGACAACCCGAGCTTGTTCGCTGTTGGTTGCGCGGTCGAGGCTTTTCCTGGCGATCGCATGAACGACGGCATGCGCCGTTATCTCGACTGGCAGGGTTCTCTGACGACCACTGCCGATCTGGGCCGCGATCGTTTCGTGGAGTGCCCGGTTCTGCATCCGACCCTGATGCTGCACAGTAGAAGCCTTCGCGAGCTCGGAGGGTGGTGCGGCCGCGGCTGGCCCGAGGACTGGGATCTCGTGCTGCGGGCGCTGGCCGCGGGACACGAGCTGGCTTCGTTGCCCGGGCAGCTCTACCGCTGGCGCTTGCACGACGGGCAGTCGTGGCGAAACGACGAGGCATACAGCGGGGAGGCCTTCGCGCGGGCGCGGGCGCACTTTCTCGCCGGTTGGCTGGGCGAAGCCGTGCGCGAGGAGCAGGACTGCTGGCTGCTGGGCGCCGGTCCGGTGGGCAAGACCCTCGCCCGGGGGCTGGCCCGCGAGGGGCGCTGCCCCCTGGGCTTTGCCGAGCTTGACCCGCGCAAGCAGGGGGGCTCGGTGCTGGTGGAGGGGCGGCGCCTGCCGGTTATCTCCATGCAGGAGCTGGCCAGGCTTGAGACCCGGCCACTGGCGGTTGCGGCGGTTGGACAGGCGGGCGCTCGCGAGCGAATCCGCGCCTGGGCAAGCGAACGTGGCTGGACAGACGGCGTCGACTTCATCGCCGCTGCTTGAAAAAGCAGGCTGCTACGGCGCCAGCCCTTGCCCAAGCCAAGGTATCCGGTCTAAAAAGGGGCTGTTAGCGGGCATTCTTGAGCCGCCCCAGCCAGGAGAAACTGACGATGACAATGCAGCGTACACCACTCTTGATGCACCGCTTGACCGATCGTGGCGCCCGCGTTGCGCCCGATGAAACGGTTGTCACCTTGAAGGCCGACGGTATTCACCGCCAGACGCTGGCCGTGACCAGGAAGCGTGCCTGCCAACTGGCCAACGCCCTGGGCAGCCACGGCATCGGCCATGGAGACCGCGTGGCGAGTTTCCAGTGGAACAACCACCGCCATCTCGAAATGTACCAGGCCGTGCCCTCGATGGGCGCGGTGCTGCACACGCTCAACCTGCGCCTCGGGCCGGCCGACCTCGAGTACATCATCAACCACGCGGGCGACCGCGTGATCGTGGCCGACCAGGACCTGCTGCCCTTGCTGGCCCCGCTGTCGGGAAAGATCGGCTGCGTCGAAAAGATCGTCGTGTGTTCGGACGGTGACGCGTTTTCGGGCGATGGCCCGCTGGCCGGTGTAGAGACCGTGGACTACGAGGAGTTTATTGCCGGCCAGCTCGACGATTGCAGCTGGCCCGAGCTCGACGAGAACTCTCCCATGGGCTTGTGCTACACCAGTGGCACGACCGGCAACCCGAAGGGAGTGATGTACACCCATCGCAGCACCTACCTGCACACCATGGCGGTGTGCATGACCGACGCCCTCGGGCTGTCTGCCACCGACTGCGTGCTGGGCGTTGTGCCGATGTTTCACGCGATGGGCTGGGGCGTTCCCTTCGCCAATCTCATGACAGGTTGCCGGCAGGTGCTCAACGGCAGTGCCATGGACCCGGTGGCCTTGCTCGATCTCTATGCCAGTGAGGGCGTCACGGTATCGACCGGCGTGCCGACGATATGGCAGGGCGTGATGGCTGCCGTGCAGGCGGAGCCCGACCGTTGGGATCTCGAGCGCCTCAACCGCGTAACCTGCGGCGGGTCGGCACCGCCGGCCTCGCTCATGCGCTGGTTCTGGGATGAACTCGGCGTGGAGATGATACAGGGCTGGGGTATGACCGAGACAAACCCCCTGGGAACAATATCGCGCCGGGTCGCCAAGTACGCCGACCATGACCTGCCGCTCGACGAACAGTTTGCCAACATAGCCAAGGCCGGGCAGCTCATCCCCGGGCTGGAACTCGAGATCGTCGACGAGGAGTTCAACCCGCTGCCGCACGACGGCGAGGCCGTTGGCGAACTGCTCATCCGTGGCCCTTGGATCGCGTCGGAGTACTACAACGATCCCCAGCCGACCAAGTTTCACGAGGGCTGGCTGGTGACAGGCGACGTGGCGAAGATAGACGAGGGCGAGTACCTCATCATCGCCGATCGCTCCAAGGACATGATCAAGTCGGGCGGCGAGTGGATCTCGTCGGTGGATCTCGAAAACCACATCGTCTCGTTGCCAGCGGTTGCGCAGGCCGCCGTCGTGGCCCAGCCTCACCCGAAGTGGGACGAACGGCCGGTGGCCATCGTCGTGGTGGCCGAAGGCTCCGGGCTCGATGCCGACGAGGTGCTCAAGCACTGCGAGTCTCGCTTTGCCAAGTGGCAGCTGCCCGACGACGTGCTGTTTCGAGATTCTATTCCCCTGACCTCGACCGGCAAGATCGACAAGAAGGTCATACGTGCGGCGCTCGAAGAAGAGGGCTACCAGTTGCCCAGCCTGCAGGCAGAGGCATCCTGAGCACTCGGCGGTTCGCCCGTCGCTCAGTTGCCGTGTACGAGGAAGAAACGACGCTATGAGTACTGTGAACGGACACTGCGACCCTCGGCTCGACAGGCTGCGGCAGGTTTTCGAGGCTAACTTTACCGACGGCTGCGAGGTCGGCGCCGCCGTGGCGGTGGTGGAAAACGGCAAAGTGCTGGCCAGCCTGTGGGGCGGCAGCAAGTCACCGGGTGGCGAGCCCTGGCAGGAAGACACGATAGTAAACGTGTTTTCTACAACCAAGGGCATGGTCGCGCTCGCGGTGCAGGTTCTTGTCGACCGGGGAAAGATATCGCTGGACTCGCCGGTGGCCGATTACTGGCCCGAGTTTGCCGCGGCGGGCAAGCAGGACATCACGGTGGCCCAGCTCATGTCGCACCAGGCCGGACTCGCGGCAGTGCGGCAACAGCTGGAAGCCGACGCGGGTTACGACTGGGACGGTATCTGCGCGGTGCTCGCCGCCGAGGAGCCCTGGTGGACGCCGGGCGAGAAACACGGTTACCACGCGATTAGTTTTGGCTGGCTCGGGGGCGAACTTGTACGCCGGGCTGATGGTCGCGACGTGGCCACCTTCATACGCGAAGAAATCGCGGCGCCCTCGGGAGCCGATTTTCACCTCGGCTTTGGCGAGGACCTCGACGCCCGCTGTGCCGAGATGGGCGAGTTGTCCACCGACCCCGTGCCCGCGGGCGAGCCCAACCTGGTCGAGTTAATGATGTCGGATCTCGAGGGCCTCACCGCCCGCGCCTTCACCAACCCGCCCGCGCTCATGCAGCCGGGCGCCGTTAACTCGCGGGCCTGGCGTGGAGCCCAGGTGCCGGGTGCCAACGGTCACTCTTCGGCCCTGTCGCTGGCCAGGATCTACGGCAACGCGGGTCAGCTGCTGTCGAGCGAAGCGATCGCTACCAGCGGCCGCGAACTAGTGCAGGGGCCCGACGCGGTGCTGGAACTGGAAACGCGTTTTTCGGTGGGATTCATGTTGCCGCAGCCGCACATGCCGTTTGGTTCGGGCGAGGGGAGCTTCGGCCACGCCGGTGCGGGCGGTTCGCTGGCTTTTTACGACCCCGAGCGGAGACTGGGCTTTGCATACGTGATGAACCGCATGGGTCCGCACATACTGCTCGACCCACGGGCCTACCGCCTGGTCGATGCGGTCTACGGGGAGGATAACTAGATGCCAAGTAACAGGGCCCTCAGGTTCATGAACTCTGCACACCGCTGCCTGCTCAAGTTGAGCGGGGGAAGGCTGGGTTGGACGGCAGCCGACATGCCGGTGCTCGAATTGACTACCGTCGGTCGCAAGTCGGGTAAGCCCCGCTCGGTGATGCTGACCTCGCCCCACCAGGATGGCGATGTGATTGTCATCGTTGCGTCGAAGGGCGGCGCCGACCACCACCCCAACTGGTTTCTCAACCTGCGGGATAATCCCGGGGTGGTGGTGACCATGCAGGACTCTGCTGATCGCAAGATGAACGCGCGTGTCGCCAGCCGCGAAGAGCGTGAACGCCTCTGGCCGACGATAACCAGCGATTTCAAGAACTACGCCGGCTACCAGGGCAAGACCGACCGGGAGATACCGTTAGTAATGCTCGAACCTGCCGACTGATGGGGCATGGCTGAACGCCGGCCAGCGAGCGGGGGCGGCATGGCCGCTCTCGTGTACAGTCTGCGCAAGGGCCGCGAGGCCGGCGGCGTACTAGCACTATACCGCCGCCTGGCAAGCCGAAACGCGTGCAAGACCTGCGGACTGGGCATGGGAGGGCAGGCCGGCGGCATGGTCAGCGAAGCGGGTCGCTGGCCCGAGGTCTGCAAGAAAAGCATACAGGCCCAGGCCGCCGACATGGCCTCCGCGATTCCTGACCATTTTTTTGCCGACAATACCCTCGAGCAGATAAGCGCTCTCGGCTCCCAGGGACTCGAATCCCTGGGCAGGCTGTCGTTCCCCTTGCTGGCCGAGCCCGGCGCGACGCATTTTGTTCGCGTGGGTTGGGACGAGGCACTCGACCGCGCGGCAGCCGGCTTCGAGGCGGCCGGTCCCGACAGCGCGTTTTTTTATTCTTCGGGACGCGCGAGCAACGAGTCGGCGTTCCTGATGCAGCTCGCCGCCCGGGCCTGGGGTACGGCCAACATCAATAACTGCTCGTACTACTGTCACCAGGCCTCGGGCGTGGCCCTGACCGAAGCCTACGGTTCGTCCACCGCGTCGGTCACGCTCGATGACCTCGACTCCTGCGACCTCGTGTTGCTGGCAGGCGCCAACCCGGCGAGCAACCACCCGCGTTTTATTACCCGCTTGGTCGAGATCCGCCGTCGCGGCGGCGTGGTGATCGTCGTCAACCCGCTGAAGGAAAACGGACTGCTGCGTTTTCACGTTCCGTCGGATCCACGAAGCATGCTGTTCGGCTCCACGGTGAGCGACATCTACCTGCAGCCCCACGCCGGTGAGGACGCTGCCCTGTTCAAGGCCATGCTGCTGGCGCTGGTAAACAAGGGGGCGACCGACAGGGCGTTCATAGCCGAGCACTCAAGCGGTTGGGACGAGCTCGAGGCCGACCTGTCGCGTTATGATATCGCCGCGCTCGTGCAGCGCAGCGGGGTAGACACGGCTGATTTCGAGCGCGCGGTGGACGTGTTGGCCGTTGCCGAAAACGGAGTGGCGGCCTGGGCCATGGGCCTTACCCACCACGTGGATGGCAGCAATACGGTGGCGGCCCTGGCCAATATCGTGATGGCCCGGGGCTGGCTCGGTAAACCCGGGGCGGGTTTACTGCCGCTCAGGGGGCATTCCAACGTGCAGGGGGTGGGCTCCTGCGGGGTGGCCCCGGCGGTCAAGCAGGCCTTTGCCTCAAAGCTCGAGGAAGTTTACGGCGTGGCCGCTCCCACCGGCAAGGGCTTGGACACCTACGCCTCGATGGAAGCAGCCGAGCAGGGCAGGATCGGTGCCGCCCTCATGCTCGGCGGCAACCTGTTTGCCAGTAACCCTGACAGCGAGTGGGCAGCGCGTGCGCTCGGACGCATAGACACGACGGTTTACCTGGCCACCAAGCTCAACGTGGGGCACCTGCTGGGCCGCGGGCGTACGAGCCTGGTGCTGCCCGTGCTCGCGCGAGACGAAGAGCAACAGCCGACGACACAGGAGAGCATGTTCAACCTCGTGCGCATGTCCGACGGTGGCGCGCCTGCACCCGAGGGCGAGGCTCGCTCAGAAGTCGAACTGGTCGCCGAGCTGGCCGAGCGACTGCTGCCGGCGGGACGTTTTGACTGGGGCCAACTACGTTCGCACTCAGAGCTCAGGCGCACCATGGCGCAGGTGGTACCCGGCTACGGTCGGCTCGCCGAGATAGACGAAAGTCGCAAGGAGTTTCACGTCGCCGGCCGGGGATTCAGCCAGCGTCGTTTTGCCACCGGCGATGGTCGTGTCCACTTCAAGGTCACGCCGCTGCCGGTCGAGCAGCAGGCCGAGCCGGGCACCTTTACCCTGATCACCCTGAGGTCGGAGGGGCAGTTCAACACCGTCGTCTACGAGCAGGAGGACCGCTATCGCGGCAACACCCGGCGCGACGTGGTGATGATGTCGAGCGAGGACGCGGCGGCCCTCGGCCTGGCCGATGGCGACCCGGTAGAAGTCTACACCGGCGCTGGCCGAATGCGGGTGGTCGTGTCTCTTGTCGAAATACGGCCGGGCAACCTGGCCATGTACTACCCCGAGGCCAACCAGCTGGTCCCACGCCGGCTCGACCCACGCTCGCGAACGCCGGCGTTCAAATCAGTCCGCGCACAACTGGCCCCCTGCTGACGCCGATCCTGGTACTGACCAGGGAGAGGGGAGGTGGCCGCAGCTAACTTCTTGTATTTACAGTGATTCAAGAGCAGGTATAAGGCATGTCAAAAATGTTCTTTGAGCGCCTGAGCGCGCTCGATAATTCCTTCCTGGTCTTCGAAAAGCCCCACATACCGATGCACATCGGCAGCACGATGATCTTCGAGGCCGGTGAGCTGGCCCATCCCGACGGCGGCATCGACGTCGATGCGGTGCGTGACGCGGTGCGGGCTGCCCTGCCGTTCATCCCGCGCTACAGGCAGAAGATCATGCAGGTGCCCGGTAGTTATCGCTGGGTTTGGGTAGACGATTCTCACTTCAACATCGACTACCACATTCGTCACACTGCGTTGCCCAGGCCCGGTGGAGACGAGGAGCTCAAGCGTCTCGCCGGTCGCATAATGGAAAGCCACCTCGACCGCAGCCGGCCGCTGTGGGAGATGTGGGTGGTCGAGGGCATGGACGACGGACGCTTTGCCATCATAAGCAAGGTGCACCACTGCATGATAGACGGCGTGGCCGGTGTTGACCTGATGACGGTGCTGCTCGACGTCGACCGCGAGAGCAAACGCCCCCAGCCCGGTGCCTTCATTCCACGCCGCGTACCGACGGCCTGGGAACTTCTGGCCGACGGTGTGAGCCACCGCGCGATGCTGCCGCTGAGGCTGTTGAAGGGAGCGGGTGCCTTGTTCAAGGAAGCCGACGACACCAAGCGTGACCTGCTGGTGCGCCTACGTGCCGTGGCCGGCATGCTGGGCTGGACCATGGCCAGCGCGGACGACATTCCGTTCAACCGCGAAGTGGGGCCGCACAGAAGGGCCGACTGGTACGCGATGGATCTTGCCCGGGTTAAAGCGGTGCGCGCCCGGCTGGGTGGGTCTATCAACGATATCGTGCTCACCGTGGTGGCCGGTGCCGTGCAGAGAATGCTTTCCAAGCGCAGGATCAACCCCGGTTCGGTAGATTTCAGGGTGCTGGCGCCGGTCAGCGTGCGCGGCAACGACGAACGCGGGCGACCAGGAAACCGCGTGTCCGCCTGGCTCATTGACCTGCCGGTAGACCGTGTCGACCCGCGCGCGCAGCTCGATCTTGTTCGAGAGCAGACCCGCGAACTCAAGGAATCGCGGCAGGCGGTTGGAGCCGAGCTGCTCACCGACGTAGCCGAGTGGGCCCCGTCAACCCTGCTCGCGCTTGGCACGCGCAACGTGACCCGTATGCGCCTGTTCGACATGATAGTGACCAACGTGCCGGGTCCGCAGTTCCCCGTTTACATGGCCGGCGCTCGCCTGCTCGAGACTTACCCGGTGGTGCCGCTGTTCGACAACATGGGGCTTGGCATCGCGCTGCTCAGTTACGACGGTGCGATATACTGGGGCATGAACGCCGATTACGATTTGTTTCCGGACACATCGGAGGCCGTCGATGCCATCGACGAATCATTTGCCGCGCTCGAGGCGGCGGCGCAGGCGGCTTCAGACGAGCTGACCTCCAGTGGTGGCGAAGTAAACATCCAGCCGCCGGCCGGTCACAAGTCGTCAGAGGCGGGGGGGGGGGGGGCCCCCCCCCCCCCCCCCCGGGCCCCCCCCCCCCCCGGGGGGCCGGGTTTCCCCAGCCCCGGCGGGCCGCCGGACAAGGGAACGCCCAACCAGCCCAGGTCGAGCAGCCCGCAGGCGCGGGGGGCCCGGGAGCGGCACACCCCCCCCGCGCTGGGCGCGCGGTCCGAACCGGCCCTTGCGCCCCAGGCGCGCCTGTAGGAGGCCC
>JACNKC010000054.1 GCA_014382245.1 Pseudomonadota bacterium
TGCTGCCACCGACATCGAGGCGAAGGTGTGCCGCAGGTCGTGAATGCGGACGTCGGTCATGTTGAGACGCTCGCGGATTCGTGACCACGGCTTGAAGAGATTGACCAGGTGCTGCCCTTCCTTGTTTCCCGGTAACACCCACGGACCGCCGTTGCGCGGCAGCGACTGCAATATTTCTCTTACCTCTGCTGCCATCTCCAGATCCTTGCGGCCTGTCTTGCTGTCGGGCAGGTGAATGAGCCCCTGCTCGAAGTCGATGTAGCTCCACCTGAGAGCCAGGATCTCGCCCGACCGGGCACCCGTCATGAGCAGCAGGTTGATGGCTGCAACCACGTAGGGCGATTCCTCGCCTGATTTACCCAGCCGATCGAGTTCGTTACCGAGCCGCCTCAGTTCGAGTTCGCCCAGGTAACGCTTGCGGGCCTCCTCCTTGTACTTGGTCACCCAGCGGCAGGGGTTTGATCCCTGCGGCCTCAGGTCCCAGGCCTCGGCCAGGTTGAACATCTTGCTCAGCTGGGCCAGCACCCGGTTAGCTTCGTAGGGAGTGGCTCGCATGGCCTGGTGAAGTTCGGTGACGTGGCGTTTAGAAACCTGGCCGAGCTTGAGCTGCCCCATCGCGGGAAGGATGTGGTTGTTCAGCTGTCCGATGTCGTTGCGCAGGCCGCTGGGTTTCTTGCGCGGCTTGGCCCACTCGGACAGGTAGCGCTGGGAGAATTCCTCGAAGGTTGGGGATCGGCGGCTGGCTTCGCGCTCGGCCGTTGGGTCGTTGCCGCGGGCTATGTCGCCGAGCATCTGCAGGGCCTTGCGTCGCGCGTCGGCTGTTTCGATCTGCCCGTGGCGACCCAGCGTGATGCTGCGCTGCTTTCCGTCGATGCGGGTGCGCAGGACGTAGCTGCGGCTGCTGCTAGTAACGCGACACCAGAAACCTGGTATCTCGCTGTCGCGCAGGATGAGTTCGCCAGTGACGGGTGCGGTGGCGGCTTCCACTGTCTTTTTGTTGAGCTTGATGTTCATTCGGTCTTGCCTCCGGTGGTCTGAAATTTGGTACCAATTTGGTACCACTTGGCGCGTAGTGAGGGTGAGTACAGCCGGGTAACGCGTCACGTTCAGTAGGCGACCCAGCGCTCAATTTGTCAATGGAGTCAGAGGCTTGAGAGGGCGGGAGAGTAAAGGTGAGTGCGTGTGGCTGTGCGCCTGGCTCGATTCGTAATCAGCAGGTCGGCGGTTCAACTCCGCCCGTCAGCTCCAGTCTTTCCGCGGCCCGTGCGTCGCTTCTTCCCCGGTTGGTCTGTTAACAGCCCCACTAACCACCCGCGACCTGCTCGAGTCCTCGGCCCCAGGCCCTCGAACTCTCCCTGACGCTGATTATCTCCTGGTCTGACAAGCACAGCAGTTCGAGGAACTCCCGGTGCTTGCCAGGCGCGCTGCGTTCGAACCTGGCGTGCCACTGTTGCATCTCCTTTTCACCGAAGCCTGATGACGCCAGCAGCGAAATCCAACGCTCGCGGTTCATGATCGCTGCCTGGCTCAGGTGTCCCTGTTTCTCAAGCAGCCCCACTATCATCCGTTGTTGTTCCTGCAGTCCATGGATTTCACCGTTGAGGTCGGTGAGTCGTTGTTCGAGGATGCCGACCAGGCGTTCACTGGCGGAGTCGAGCACCCGCTTGATGTTTTCGAGCGTAATGCCCGCGCCGCGGTAGCGGCAGATCGTTTTGAGCCGCTCGGCGTCTTCATCCGAGTAGAGGCGGTAGCCGTTCGCCGTTCGGCTGCAGGGGCTGAGCAGGCCGATCGAGTCGTAGTACAGAAGCGTGCTCCGCGAGAGCCCGAAGCGGCGGGCCAGCCTGCCTATCGTGGTCATAAAAGCATACTGGGCACGCGGCCCGGGCCCGTCAAGCTTGACCTGTCCACGGCTTTACAGCTTAGACTCCAGATCGTCGTCCAGGAGAGGGCGAAAGGAGGCGAGCCATGAAATTCGGGATGCTACATCTTTACGCAAACCCCGGCGACCTGTCCGAACGGCAGGCCATACGCGAGCAGTTAGAACTGATGAAAGCCGCCGAGGATCTCGACTTTGACTCGGTATGGCCCGCGGAGCACCACTTTTCGCCCTTGGGCTACACCGCGTCGCCCGCCATAGGGCTGGCGGCGTTGGCTGCCGAAACCAAGCGGATACGCCTGGGGACGGGCGTGGTGGTGTTGCCGTTCAGCAACCCCATCAGGGTGGCCGAGGACTTCGCTTATCTCGATCACCTGAGCGATGGGAGGGTTGACCTCGGTATCGGTTGCGGTGCCCAGCCCGGGGAGTTCGGTCCCTTCGGTGTCGACCAGGCCACCTCGCGCGCGCGCATGGAGGAGGGGCTGGAGATAATCCGGCAGGCCTGGCTCAACGGCAGGGTAGACGCACACGGCGAGTTCTACCAATTCGACGACGTACCCGTTCTTCCGGCGCCCGTGCAGGTACCTCATCCGCCGGTATGGATGGCGGCGGTGTCGGGTGACAGCTTCGAACGCGCCGGCCGCCTGGGCTGCAACCTGCTGTGTGGTACCGTGCTGGGATTGAACCGACAGGTCGCTGCGGAACGACGCGAAAGTTACCAGCGTGGACTCGAGGAGGGCGGCTTCGCGGCGGAAGATTTTTTTTCTGGTTGCCTGGTCATCATCTACGTTGCCGATACCACCGAGCAGGCCCGCAGCGAGTTCCGCGAAGCCGAGGGTTGGTATCGCAACACCATAGGCAGATTCATCGCCCCCGAGTCGGATCCCGAGGACAGTGTCATCTGCGGGAGTCCGGAGTTCGTGACACAACGGCTCGGTGAGCTGCAGCAGACCTACGGTTTCAGCGACCTGCTGTGCTGGTCCCGGCTGGGGGTGCTCTCCCAGAAGAAGGTGCTGCGCTGCATGGAGCTCATGCAGCACAAGGTCATGCCTCACCTGCGGGACGGGGTGGCGGCGTAAGTTTTCTCCGGACTTCAATGCAGGGCCACCATCAGCGTCGCGAGAATCCTCAGCGGACAGGCCGCCTTGCGGCACCATCGGCACGGCGGTAGCCATACAAGCCCACGAAGGTTTTACCCATGCCCGTTGACGTCGAAGATTTTCTTAGCAGTTGGAACAGCGCGGTTCACGCGCGCGACACAGAGGGCCTGGCTGCCCTGCTGGCCGACGAAGTGAGCATGGGCGCGCCGCCTTACTGGAATCGCATCGAGGACAAGGCGGTAGTGGCCCACCTGCTGGGCATAATCGTGGAGACCATTACCGACTTCACCTACCAGCGGCAGTGGCTCGACGGCGCCGAGTTGGCTCTCGAGTTCCACGGCCACGTAGACGATTGCGAGCTGCAGGGTATCGACCTGATCACCCTCGGAGAGGACGGGTTGATAACGCGCCTGGATGTAATGATACGGCCGGAAAACGCGCTGGTGCTGCTGCGCGAGCGGGTGGGCCCGCGAATGCTGGAGTTCTTCGAAGCGTCCGGCGACTGAACAAGCAGGCCGACGTTCCGCCACCACGTTGGTTCAGCTGCGCAATCAAATACAATGCGCCCGTGAAGAACGGCCTCAGCTACCCGATCGAGACCCCTCCCGAACCGGGTGAACTCATAGAGGTCGCCGACGGTGTTATGTGGCTCAGGCAACCGCTGCCGTTCTCGCTCAACCACATCAACTGCTACCTGTTGCGCGACAACGGCGGCTGGACCGTCCTCGATACCGGCCTGCGCAACAGCGACGTCAAGAAGCTGTGGCAGTCCATCATCGACAACCGTCTTTCGGGAGAACCCATACGCCGGGTGATAGCCACCCACCTGCACCCCGATCACGTTGGCCTGGCCGGCTGGTTCACCAGTCGGTTTGGCGTGGAGCTGTGGATGGCTCGGTCAGAGTTCTTTTTGCTGCGCATGCTGGCCGCCGACGGTCCGCAGGACATTCGCGCCGACGCTGTGGCCTTCTACAAGCGCGTTGGTTTCAGCGAGGAGCGCCTGGACAACTACCGCATGCGTTTTGGTTCTTTCGGCGCGCTGATACACCCGCTGCCTGCCGGCCACCGCCGCTTGCGCGATCGCCAGATGGTGGAGATCGACGGGCGCGAGTGGGAGGTGGTGGTCGGTCGCGGCCACTCGCCCGAGCACGCGTGTCTCTACTCGCGCGACCTGAAAATCATGCTTGCCGGTGACCAGGTTCTGCCCCGTATAACTCCCAACGTGAGCGTGCACCCTACCGAGCCGCACGCCGACCCGCTGGGCGAGTGGCTCGAGTCGTGCACGACGCTGCCCGATCGTATTGCCGACGACGTGCTCGTGCTGCCCGCCCATGGCCTGCCGTTTAACGGACTGCACGCGCGCCTGGCCTATCTCGTGGAGCATCACCGCGAGGCCCTGGTTCGCGTGCGCGCGGCCTGCGGCGAGGCGGCCACGGTACCCGATGTCTTTCCGGCGCTGTTCGATCGCGAGATCGACGATTCGCAGTTCTTCATGGCCGCTGGCGAGTGCCTGGCCCACATCAACTACCTCGAGGCCCGCGGTTATCTCAGGGGCGAGGTAGATGGCGAAGGCCTGGCGCGTTACCAGTCCACCGACGCCGAGTTTGATCCTGCCGGTGTGGGCGGCGGCTGATTCGCGCCGCTCGTTCCCGCGCGGTCTACCCTGGCAGCCTGAAGTCGACACCGGCCAGCCGAAGCGTGTTGCCCTCTACGGGCAGGCCGCACTCCCGGGCCGCTTCGAGTATGCCCGGCGCATGGTCGGTGGCCAGCTCCATACCGACTATTCCTTCGCCCTCCACGGCGCGGTCGTCAGCCATCGGCACGAAGATCACGCGTCCCTCGTTGAGTGTCACCGCGTACCCGTCGGCCTGCGCGCTTACGGGTCTCGCCAGCACCTGGCCCCAGCGCTTGGCCATGGCTGCGGGGTCGTCGGCCTGTATGACGACAGCCCGTATGCCCGACACGCGCCCCTCGCCGCGGCGCTGCTCCCAGTCGGGGCCTCCCCATTCCCACGACGCTGGCGGTGTCATCTGGTCGAGCGACAGCAGGGCACCACCCAGGTCGCGCGGGTGCAGGTGCACCGTAGCCGCCTGCCCGAGGTCTATCTCCCATGCCACGCGAACGCCTAGTTGTTCGACACGCTGGCGCTCGGTGGCCAGGTCGTCTACCTGCACTATGACCATGTAGCCGCCCGGGCCGCCGCGACGGGCCAGCTGTCGGCCTGCGGTCGTGCCGTCGGCCACGGGCGAAACGACTTCGAGAAAACAGTCACCCAGGGCGAACACGGTGTTGGCCAGCCCGAAGGTGGCCACGCCGGGGTCGCGAAAAGGATCGCCCAGTGAGAACACTCGCGTCAGTGCGCGCGCGGTCTGCTCGAGATCCTCGGCCACCAGCGCGAGTTGTCTTAGTCTCATGTGGTTGTTGCTAGTCCCCCGTCCCGCCCGAGGCAAGCGCGCGGCGCGGGTAAGTGCCGGCAGCAGAAAGACCTCGGCGAGGTGGCCTGTGGCCGGGCGTTCTGCAATAAGTCTTGCTTGCCCGCCTGCGCGCGGGGTGGAGAGGCATCGCGTGGAAAAACTTGTTTACGTTTTATGGAAGGATGGCGGTACCGACAGCGCGGCCTTTTCGGCTGCTTTGCGCGAGCAACTGCCCGCGCAGCTGCGCGGGGCGGGTGCATCGAGCATCGCTGTAAACCTGGCCGACGCCGACGTCGACTACGCTGCCGCCCAGCGCATGACGCGTTTTGATCCTGCGCCGGCAGCCGTCGTGTCGTTCTGGCTCGAGGACTCCGACCTGCGCGGGCCGCTGGAGCAGGCCTTGCATGCTTGCTGCGAAAAACTCGCCGGCTATCTCGTGGTCGAGTCGCTTCCGCTGGTCAACACCACGCACACCGCCGCGGTGGGGCAGCGCACTCCGGGCACCAACGTAATCGCGCTCATCGAGTGCCCGTCGACCATGCCTTACGCCGACTGGGTGGAGCACTGGCACACCATCCACCGGCGCGTGGCCCTCGAAGTGCAGTGCACCTACGAGTACATACGCAACGAGGTCGTGCGCGCCCTGACCGACGACGCGCCGCCGTTTAACGCCATAGTCGAGGAGGGTTTTCCGACCGAGGCCGTCGTTGACCCCATGCTGTGGTACTGCGCCGATGGCAGCGACGACAAGTTGCAGGAAAATTTTGGACGCATGATGGAGAGCGTGGCTGCGTTTCTCGAAGTAGCGCGGGTGGAGTCCCACCCGATGTCGCAGTACGTTCTCGACGCAGCATTGCCGCGCAACCAGGGCCGGGACTAGGTCCCGGGAGAGAAGAAAAACATGGGAAAACTTGAAGGGAAGGTTGCCGTCGTCACTGGCGGGGCAAGTGGTATAGGCGAGGCAACGCTGCGCTTGTTTGTCGAAGAGGGCGCGCGCGTGGTGGTTGCCGACATCAAGGACGAGCAGGGGCAGGCGCTCGCCGACGAGCTGGCCTGGGAGAAAGGCGCCGCCGTGTTCCAGCACACCGACGTGACCAACGGCGAGCAGGTGGCTGCCGCGGTGGCCCGCGCGCTGAGCGAATTCGGGCAACTCGACATCATGTATAACAACGCCGGTGCCATGGTTGGTCGTGGCTCGCTGCTGGAGATGGAAGAGTCCGAGGTCGACCGCGCGATGGGCCTGTTGTTCAAGAGCGTATTTTTCGGCGTGCGCGAGGCAGGGCGCGTGATGTCCAAGCAGGGCAAGGGCAGTATCGTCAACACGGCGAGTATAGCCGGGCTGCGGCCGGGCGCGGGCCCGCACCTGTACGCGACGGCCAAGGCCGCCGTTGTGTTTTTCAGCGCCTCGGCGGCGCTCGAACTCGGCGAGTACGATGTGCGCGTTAACTGCGTGTGCCCCGGCGGCGTGGCCACCGAGCTGGTGTCTAACGCGCTCGGTGTTGGCGCCGACATACTACCTGACCTTGAGCAGGGCATGCGCGGCCGCCAGGCCATAGAGCGACCGGGGCGGACGATAGACATCGCGCGCACCGTCTTGTGGTTGGCCTCCGACGAATCCGACTACGTGACCGGCCAGGCGATCGCCATTGACGGTGGCGAGAACTTCGGCGCCAAGTGGTCAGAGCAGCCCATGCAGTAGAGGGTCGCTCAGGTCAGCAGCAGGCCGAGGCCGGCCAGGCCCAGCCCCAGCCAGCAGGCGGTGCGAAAACGTTCGGGACTCACGTGGCGGGCGGTGCGCACGCCGAGCCACGCGCCCAGCAGTACCAGCGGTGTCATCATCAAGGCTTCGAGTACGACCTCGCCGCTCATCAACCCTCGCGAAGCGGCCACCGGCAGTCGCGCCAGGCCCATCACGAGAAACAGTGCCTGCAGGGTGGCCTTGAGCGCCTCGGGATCCTCGTCCTGTCGGTAAAACTGTATGACCAGCGGTGGTCCTCCGGCGTTGAAAGCACCTGCCAGCGAGCCCCCGGCCAGGCCCGCCAGCATGTCTGTCCACGCGGGTGGGTTTTTCGTGAGCTCGCCGCCGCGCAGGTTCAGGATCGACACGACAAGGATCATGCCGCCGAGCACGCGGGTCATCAGGTCGGTGTCGAGGCTGGCCAGGGCCGTAACGCCCAGGGCCACCCCGGCGATGGCGGGCAGTGCCGTACGCTTGAGCAGCGGTAGCAGAAGGTGGTGACGCAGCATGTACAGCGCGCCCATGTTCATGGCCAGGCCCGCCACGTTTACCACGCCCGATGCGTGCAGCAGGTCGGAAGCCACCACCGTGCCCATCATGGCGATGGCGCCGAAGCCGAAGCCGACAAAGCCCTGCGTGAAGGCTGCCAGCAACATAACGGCGGCGGTGAGGGCCAGTGCTTCGGGGCTCACGAGTCCCGTTCCGCCTCAAAAGGCGGGTAGCCGGCCGCGGCCAGGCTGTCGTCGCTCAGCGGCACGAAACTCTTTTGTGCGTCGTCGCGCACGAGCAGCGGGTCGTCTTTTGCGTCAGCCGGATCGTAGCCGTCGCGTTGCAGGTCGACCTTGCGCAGTTTGAAGGTGCTGGTCATGTCGGCCTGTCGCGACAGGCGCAGGAACACCGGCTGCGCGTATGCCGCCAGGCGTTCGCTGCAGTGCTCGAAGAACGCGCGGCCGTCAAAGTCGTCGGCATTGTCGACGATGAGCGCCGCCATGCCGGCGCGTCCCTCCGTGCCGGGCACGCGCACGCCGTACACGTTGGCCAGCAGCAGCCCGTCGAAACCCGACAGCGCCTCGGCGACCTCCTGGGTCGATACGTTTTCTGACTTCCAGCGAAAGGTGTCGCCCACGCGGTCAACAAAGTAGTAGTAATCGTGCTCGTCGCGCCGCAACAGGTCGCCGCTGCGATACCAGCTGTCGCCGGGGGCGAATACGTCGCTGAGCAGCTTGGCGCTCGTGGCCTCGGGGTCGGTGTAGCCCTCGAAGCGGCCGGCGCCCGAGTCGGGCAGGTCGGGCACCATGCCCACGAATTCGCCGGTCTCGCCCACCTCGCATTCAATGCAGAAGCCCTCGGTATTGCGCGGATGACTGTCGGCCTGGTCGTCGTAGCGTATCAGTCGGCCGTTGTGCATCTGGGGAAACGGTACCCGCCCGCAGGAGCCCACGTGGTTGTCGAGGTTGATCAACGAGGTGTTGGCCTCGGTCGACGACCAGCCTTCGAGTATGCGCTCGACGCCAAAGCGTTGCTGAAACTCCTGCCAGATATCGGGCCCCAGGCCCGCGCCCATCATCACTCGCAGGTCGTGGTCGCGGTCGTTGTCGCGCGGTGCTTGCGCGAGCAGGTAGCGGCATATCTCGCCTATGTACTGGCAGCCGGTCACCCCGTAGCGCCGCGCGTCGTCCCAGAAGCGGCTGGCGCTGAAGCGCCGCAGCATTGCTATGGCCGCGCCGTGCGACAGGGCCGACGAGGTAACGACCATGCCCGCCGCGCCATGGTAGAGCGGCAACACGCAGTAAATCACGTCGTTGGTTGTGTAGCCGGCGATGGCCGACATGCCGTCGCCCACGCCCAGGTAGCGCATGTGGCTCAAGCGCGCGGCCTTGGGCAGGCCGGTGGTACCCGAGGTGAAGACGTGGAACAGGTCGTCGCCAGCCAGCAGGCCTTCGCGCACGGAGGGGTCGGGGTTGTCGTTGGACTGGTCGGCCAGCAGTTGGTCGAGGTCAAGGGAGCCGGGCGGCGCCTGGGCCGACGCGCCGAGTTCGCGATCGGCCATCACCGCGAAGGTGTAGCGAGCGCTGGCGTCGCCGGCCAGGCTCGCCACGCGGTCAAGGCATTCCTCGCCAACGATCACGGTCGAGCAGTCGGCCACCGACAGTGCGTGCTCGAGCACCTGGCCCGTGCTGTTGCTGTTGACGAGCACCGTCACCACGCCCAGCTTGCACAGGCCGCCCCACGCGACCAGGAACTCGGGACGGTTTTCCATCATCAGCGCCACGCGGTCGCCGCGGGTAAGGCCCCGGGCTACTGCCCAGTGCGCCACGCGGTTGGCCTGGCTGTTGAACTCGGCGTAGGTCAGTTGCCTCTCGCCGAAGAACACGAACACGCGCTCGCCGCTGTCGAGGGCTCGCTGCTCGATACGGTCGGCTACCGTGAGCATCTGCGACGGCGTGTGAGCAAGGGTGGCCGCCGATAGCAGGTTCATCTGCTCCTGCGTCTGCTCCCTCGAAGGGGCTTGGGTGGTGCTTCGGGGAGACAAGTAAAAATACCGCTTCCCATCCGTGTGCGACGGGTAGGAATGGGTATCTATAAGCCCTGCGTTGGTATTGA
The DNA here is from genome assembly GCA_014382245.1 of Pseudomonadota bacterium. Classification (GTDB taxonomy): domain Bacteria; phylum Desulfobacterota; class Binatia; order UBA1149; family UBA1149; genus UBA1149. The sequence continues at coordinate 9,733 of JACNKC010000054.1, forward strand.
AAGGAGACCTACGACCTTTTCGGGGTTTGAGACGTGGTCTGAAACCCCGAAAAGGTGCGTCTTCCCGTTCTTCAGCCGCCCCATTCCCAGGCAGTTTCTACGCCGATGGTCCTCGGGTCGCCGTAGGTGTTGCCCGAAATACCGAAGGCGTCGCCGAAGTCGATGCCGTAGTTGCGGTATTCCTTGTCAAACAGGTTGCGTGCCCACAGGGCCAGCGTCAGCGTTCCGTCGGGCGTGGCCACGTCGCTCAGCTGCAGGCGGGCGTTCACCAGCGCGTATTGTCCCTGGGCGTTGTACTCGTTGTCTTTGCCCAGGAACACGACTTCGTCCTGCCAGTAGGCGTCGATCCTCGCCGACCAGGTGCCGTAGCTCGTCGGGGCAAAGGTGTAAGAGCTGCTGGCGGTTACGGTCACGTCAGGGGTTTGTATGAAGGCGCGATCATCGGAAACATCGACCTCGGTTTCAACCCCTGTACCGGGGTCCACCACTATCTCGGTGAACTCGTCGTACTCAGGGTCGATGAGCCCTACGCCCAGGCGCAGGTCCAGCCCGGCCATGGGCAGGGCCACGACCTCGATCTCGGCCCCGGTGATCTCGGCCTTTGCCGCGTTCTCCAGCGTAGTGACAGCACCCTGCAGCGGGTCAGCGCGAAACACGGTCACTTGCTTGTTGTCGTAGTCGCTCAGGAAGGCCGCCGCGTTGATGACCAGGCGGTTGTCGAGCAGCTCGCTCTTTACGCCCAGCTCGTAGGAGGTTACTTCTTCGGGGTCGTAGCCGGCCTCGAAGGTGGCCTGGCTGGTGGCCCTGCCGTTGAAGCCGCCGCTCTTGAAGCCCCGCGCTACCCTGGCGTAGGTCATCAGTTTGTCGGTGGCCTGCCACTTGACGTCGACCATGGGCGAAAAGTTATCCCAGTCGTCCTCTGCGCTGGACGAGAAGTCGAGAAAATCGCAAGGGATCACCCCGCCCAGCCCGTCCGACACTGCCACGCAGTCGTAGTTGCGGTCGAGTTTCTTTTTTTCGTAGGTGTAGCGCCCACCGGCGGTCACGCTCACCGAGTTGTTGACCTGGTAGGTCGCCTGCCCGTAGGGGGCCACCGAGTAGTTGTCGAAACTCACGTCGGAGATGAAATCGTTGACCCCGCCGAAGAATATCTGCCGGTTATCGGCGCTACCGTCTTCTTCGAAGTAGTAAAGGCCGGCAACGTACTGCAGGCGGTCGTCCATGGCGCTGCCGATGGCCTGCAGCTCCTGGCTCAGCTGGTCCTGCTCGATTTCGAGGGCAAACTCGGCAAAGGACAGTGGCGTGCCGTCGAGATCCTGGTTTTCGGTGGTCTCGAAACTGCGGAGCCCGGTGATCGACTTGATGGTTACGTCGCCCAGGTCGTAGCTCGCAACCAGCCCGTGCCCGCGAACGTCGGCGTCGTGTATCAAGGGGCTGTCAAAACCGTTGAACGAGGTCACGCGGTTGTTCGAGGTCGAATCGCTGCGATCGGGGTTTATGAAAGGAGTGATAATGCCCGCCGGTATCCCGGCGCCAGGGTCGCCGAACTGGTTGAGCAGGTCCAGCGGTGAACCGGGCCTGAGCGCTGAGAGCTGGAAGGCCGTGGGCTCCTCGGTCGAGTGGTGAAAGTCAAAGTTGTAGTCCAGCGTCCAGCGGTCGTTGCTGGGTTCCCACCTAAGCGAGGTGTTGCCTGCCCAGCGGTCGAGGTTGTCGAGCTCGCTGCTGCCCGGGCCCGGGTTGTCAAAGAAGCCGTCGCGGGTTTCGAACGAAAAAGTCGTGCGTCCGTTGACCGTACCTGCGCTGGCATTGTCAACGAGCGGGAAGTCCAGCGAGGCGGTGTTCTTAAGGTACTCTTCGCTGCCCAGCGACAACTTGTTGCGAAAGCCCCAGTCGCCCGACGGCTTGCGGGTGATGAGATTGATGGCGCCGCCCACCGTGTTGCGGCCGTAAAGTGAGCCCTGTGGTCCGCGCAGCACCTCGATGCGTTCGAGGTCGGCCACCGAGAACAGCGAGCCGGCCGACTTGGCCACGTAGACCCCGTCGAGATACACGCCCACGGTTGGTTCCAGCGTCACCGCCGGGTCCGAGGTTATCAGGCCGCGAATGCTCACCGTCATGCCGCTGTTGCCGCCGGCGTTGGTGTGCATGCCCAGGTTGGGGGTCATGTGGGCGATGTCGATGACCTCCGCCGCACCGATTTCCTCAAGGGTAGTGGCAGAGAAGGCGCTTATCGATAACGGCGCTTCCTGCAGCTTTTCTTCGCGCTTCTGCGCGGTGACGGTGATTTCTTCGACCTCGGTCTTGCGGAGGTCCTCGGCCAACACGGCGGTTGGTACCGAGACTCCCGTCCCGGCCAGTACTGTGCAGGCCGCGAGCGCGAGAAGTCGTTTCGCGTGTTTTTCTTCCAGGAGGCTTACCGGCGAGATTCCGGATGTGATCGTAAAATGAGACATAAGTGTTTTTCCCCTCGTGTTTTGCGGCAGGGCTATGATTGCCCTGCGCCACCGGGGCATCAAGGTTTATTAAGCAATTGAGCGTTTTTTTCTGCCGAGATGTGCGCAGTCCAACGCCGCGCGTCATCGAGGGCGGTGCTGTCGCCGCCCTCCCTTTCGATCTGCTCGAAGACCTTGAGGGCTTCGCCCAGGCGCTCGTCGGACGCCAGGCTTATGCCCAGCAACAGGCTGGCAGTACTCCATTGGCGTGAGCGGGCCGGGGTATCGTCGTTGTCGCGTTCGCCGTCGCGGGTGTGGCCGGGCTCGCTGTCCAGCGCGGCGAGGCAGCCCCTGAGCACGCGCTCGGCGTCGCGCCAGCGCTCGCCGGCGATGTACAGCCGCGCCAGTTGCAGGGCGGGGGGTCCGGCCGGCTCAAGGGCCGCGGCTTTTTCCAGGGGCACAAGGGCGCGCTCGCTTTCACGTGCCAGCAGGTAGGAGTCGGCCAGCAGTTGCCAGTCGTCCAGGCCGGGGTCCAGGACCTTGTCGGTGATGGCGTTGTCAACCACCCGCGCCGCTATCCACGGCAGGTCGTGGTAGAGGTAGCGCCGGGCGAGCCGGCGCAGCTCCGGCGCGCGATCGAGCAGGCCCGCTTCCCAGGCCACCTGCTCTATGGCCAGCGCGTCGTCGTGGCGACCCAGCTCGCCGTACACTGCCGACAACTGCAAGAAGTAACGCTTGCGGGCAAAGCGTTGCACGAGTTCTTCGAGCAGTGGCGCCGCGGCTCCGTAGCGCTGTTGTTCGAGTTCGAGCGACACCAGCAGCTCGAGCCACGACCTGGCAGGCGTCTTGCTCAATTGAACCGCGTGGCGTGCAGGCTCGAGCGCGTCGGCGTGGCGTTCGAGCTGCACGTACACCGCGGCGAGCAGGTACCAGGCCGAACCGGCCGGCCGGTCGGTCTGCTCAAACCACTGCTCGAGCGCGGCCAGGGCCTTGCCAAAGTTTTCGGTGGCCAGGTGTAGTTGGGCCAGGTTATAGCGGGTGTTGAGCATCGCGCTTTCGGGCAATGCGTCCTGGGCCAGGCACTTGTCGAACCAGAGGGCCGCTGCGGCGTAGTCTCCAAGTGCCGATGAAAGATAGCCACGGGCCTGGTAGAGCAGGGCGGTTTCGTGAGGGTTGAGCTTAGACCTGCCCGCGAGCTGGTCGAGAAGTTCGCCCGCCCCGCTCAGCTGCTCGGCTGCCAGCAGTTCGTGGATTTTTTCGAGCTTGCGGTAGGCGTACTCGCCCACCGTGTAGTTGCCAGGCCGGCCCGCGGCGCAGGCCTCGTGGGGTTGCAGCACTGTCGCCAGCAGCACGGTCGCGCCCAGCATGGTCGTCAGCAGCGCGCCCAGCACGGCGCGCACTGTCGGCCAGCCATTGCTACGCGGCAGCCGGGTGGCCGTCACCGCGTGCCCTCCAACGAAAAGTTCAGGCGCACGCGCACGCCCTGTCTTTCAACGGGCTGGCCGTCAACGAGACGGGGACGGTATTTCCAGCGGCGTATGGCGCGTATGGCGGCGCGGTTGAACACCGTGCCGCCGCTGGTAGCGGTCACCCTGGGGCCGCGTACCGTGCCCACGGCCGTGATCGTGAACTCGATCTCCACCCAGCCCTCCAGCCCGCGTTCCTGGGCCGCCAGCGGGTACTGTGGGTTCACGCGCACCAGGGGCACTACGTCGGTGTCGCTGGGAGCGCCCAGCCACGGGCCGCCCGACATGTCGACCGTGGGAGTAAAATTCGATCCTGATTTCAACAGGTCCTGTTGCGGCAACTCGCGTGGCCGTGGTGCCGCCGGCGGTGGGGGCGGAGCCGGTGGGGGTTGGGCGCGATCGGGTAGCTGCCGGTCACGCGCGCGCGTCTCGGAGTCTTTCTTCAGGCGCACGAACTCTATGCGTCCACCGTGAACGCTATCTTCGAGCGGTGCCTGTTCGGGCTCCACCAGCGCGCGCATCACCAGCAGCACTGCCAACGTCACGGCGGCCGACGCGGCGCCGAAAAGCAGGTAGCGCAGGGTCATCGGGCGGGGGTCACTCCACTGCTTCCGCGGCTATCGACACGTTGGCTATGCCGGCAAGGCGGGCCGCGTCCATTACCTGCACGAGCAGGCCGTTTTTCGATTCGCGGTCGGCCTGTATAACCAGTGCGCCCTGTGGGTTCTCGGCGTGCATTTTTTCCAGGTTGGCACGCACGCTGCGCACGTCGACCGCGCGCCGGTCTATCCATACCTGCCCGTCACGGCTTATGGCCACCAATATGTTGCCGCGTTGCTCGCGTTCCGCGGTGGCCGCGTCGGGCTTGCTCACTTCTATGCCTGACTCCTTGACGAAGGAGGCCGTGACGATAAAAAAAATCAGCATGATGAACACGACGTCCAGCATGGGGGTCATGTTGATGTCGGTTTCTTCTTCCTGCCCTTTGCGTTTACGCCGCATAAAATCGTCCGTGTTTCAGATGCTTCCAGGGCCGGCGTGCCCAGCGCTCACCATGCGGTCGCCGAGGGCCTGGCCTTCGCGTTGAGCGTGGCGTTCGAGCTGGCTGACCACCAGCAGGCCCGACAACGCCGCTACCATGCCGGCCATGGTGGGTATGGTGGCGCGCCCCACCCCGGCCGCCATGGCGCGGGCGTTGCCGTTGCCCGACACCGCCATTACGTCGAAGACCTCTATCATGCCGGTCACCGTGCCCAGCAGCCCGAGCAACGGGCACACGGCCACCAGCGTGCGTATGAGCAGCAGGCCTTTTCCGAGTTCCTCGCGGGTGCCCGCCACCAGCATGCGCTTGATGTCGTGGGCCCCGCGCGACGAACGTTCGGGTAGCCTTAGCCAATGATCGAGCGCGAGCTGCTTTACCGCGGGATAATCGGCGCGCTTGTACCACAGCCTTTCGAGTATCAGCGCCCACATCACGAAGGTCACCAGCGCGATAACCGCTAGTACCGGGCCGCCGGCTTCGAGGAAATCACGCGCCAGTAGAACGGGTGTCAGCAGCCAGGCCAGGACGTCAGCCATTGCCGCCGTCCTTCTTTGATCTCAGCACGACCATGCCGGCTGCCTGCTGCTCGAGCACGTCGTTTATACGCCGGACGCCGCTCGTGACCAGCGCGTGCAACAGCAGCAGCGGGATGGCCACGCACAGGCCGAGCATGGTTGTGACCAGCGCTTCGGATATGCCGCCGGCCATCAGTCGCGGGTCGCCGGTGCCGAACAGGGTGATGGCCTGAAAGGTTCGTATCATGCCGGTCACGGTGCCCAGCAGTCCCAGCAGTGGCGCCACCACCGACACCGTGCGCACCACCCACAGGTAGCGGTCCAGGCTGGTGGTTTCCTTGAGGATGGCTTCGTCGAGAAGCAGTTCGAGCGACTCTACGTCGGCGGTGGTGTTTGTATCGGCCACCGCGAGCACGCGTCCCAGTGCGTTACCGGCGCTGGCATCGGGCGACTGCTGCTGGGCGCGTACCCTGCGGTCTTCGGCCAGCGTGACCAGTAGCCGCCACAGCCCCAGTACCGCTCCCGCAGCGCCGAGCAACAGTATGACCGCTCCCACCGCGCGACCCTGGGCTATGCGTTCGCCCAGGCTTGGGGTCTGCACCAGCAGCGACAGCAGCACGCCGCGCGAGGGGTCGAGCGCCAGCGCGGCGCTGCCTGGCCCTGCTTTCTCGAAACGGCGCACGCTGGCCAGGTGTCTCGACGAGGGTTGACGGCCGAGTTCGGCCAGGCGTTTTATCCCGGGAAGCCACTGCAGGTAGTGCCCGTCCAGGAGCACGTTGAAGGCGCCCACGCGCAGCACTTCGCGCTCGCGTTCTTTTCCGTCGGCGCCCAGAACCGGGGCGCGAAAGCGCAGCACCCGGCCCTGTTCGGTCATTTCCTGCTGAAGGGCGTACCAGAGTTTTTCGAGCGACTCGGCCTGCGGGAGCTTGCGGCTTGAAGCCAGTTCGCCAAGGAACTCACCGCGATTGGTTATCTGGGCGCTGGTGATCGATTGCTCGAGGTGCCCCAGGGTGTCACCTGCCACCTGCCTGACGGTACCGAAGGCTTCGCCCAGTGTGCCCAGGCGTTCGGCAAGCGTGCCCTCGAGCTGCGTGATGTGCTGCTCGTTGTTTTCAAAGTCCTGCTCGAGCTGTTGGCTGCGTGCTTCCTGCAGGGCCAACTCGTTGCGCGCGGCGCTGAGCAGGCGTTTCTGCCGGTCACGATCACGGGCAAAGCTGCTTTCGCGCTCGCGGTTTTCACCGCGCTCGCGCTCCCATCCGCTGCGGACCGTGGAGAGCAATTCGGCCAGCGTTGCGGGTTTCTTTGTGCCAGCGTCCACGCCAGGGGAGGCGCTGTCGGCCGCACCCACGGGCACGGCGGCCATTGCCGCCAGCAAGATAGTGTTCGCCAGCAACAAGGCGCAGCGCTTCACGACTGGTCTCCGCCGCTTCCTGCCGGCTGCCGAGCGGTGGGTAGTGGCGTGGCTGCTGGAAGCGGCAGCTCGAGCAGGGCCGGCGCGGTCTGCTCGCGGGCCACCGCAAGCCCCTTGCGTATGGCCGCGCCGTAGTCGCCGTCGAGGTCGGTCCACGCGCCGGTGTCGCGGTCCCAGGCTCCCGTGAGTTTGCCGTCGAGCGAACGATAGAGCAGTGCCAAGCGGCCCACGCGCAGGAAGTCCACCGTGCGCTCTGTGTCACCCAGGCTAAGCGTGCCGCGATAGGCCTCCAGGGTACGGCCGTACTCGTTTTCGACCTGGTACGCTTCGAGCACGCGACGGTATTTTTCGGAGTCGGTAACGTCGGCCCTGTCCATCATGGCCCTGAGCGAGGCCACCCTGTTGGCTCGCTCGTCGGCGAGGAAAGGAATATCGAGCTCGACGAAGCTCTCCAGTGAGTCGATCATGCGCAGCATCAGCGGTGAGAGTTGACGACCGACCAGGGCCACCTGCTCGATCTGTTCGCCCAGCGAATCTATGTCTTCTTTTTGCCTGGTCAGCAGGCGGTTGAGCTGGACGTTGTAGACGCGCAGTGACTTGACCTGCTCGAGCACGCGGCGGTACTCGGCGATCGTGGTGTCGGTTTCGTCTGCCAGCCGATCTATCTTCTGCTGCGAGAGCAGCGAATCGGCGTTGGCCTTATCGCGGATCTCGATGGCCAGGTCCAGTGCCTCGGGGGGATCGTCTGCGGTTGCTGTTGCCGCCAGTACTGCCGCCAGGAACAAGGTCGTGGTGACCGAGGCCACGCTTGCTCGCCAGGGAAGGATAGGGCGGTTATGAAAAACAAGTGGCTTCACATCTGGACTCCAGGGTTTACGATCATCGCGGTACCGCATGCGCCGGGCTGCCTTGCGACGTCTGCTGCGTATAACGTAGAAGCGCTAACTATTACAACGACTGCCTGGTATGCACGGGCGTGAGCGATGACGAGGAGCACAAGACGATGACCGGTAACAGCGAGGGCAGGGTGGTGCTGGTTACGGGGGCGTCCTCGGGCTTCGGGCGCGAGACAGCGGCGCTGCTGGCCGAGAGGGGTTGGCGCGTGTACGGCACGAGTCGTCGCCCGTCCGGCTGCGAGGAGTCGCGTTTCGATCTGCTCGAACTCGACGTTACCAGCGAGCGTTCTGTGACCGACTGTGTCGGCGAGTTGCTCGAGCGCGAAGGTCGCGTGGACGCGCTGGTCAACAATGCCGGGGTCGTGATGGGTGGTGCTCTTGAAGAAACCAGCGACGACGAGGCGTTGGCGCTGTTGCAGGTCAACTTGCTGGGGCCTGCCCGGGTGGCGCGCGCGGTGCTGCCGGCCATGCGCAGCGCCGGACGTGGGCGCATAGTCAACGTGGGCTCCCTGGCCTCGATGGTGGGCCTGCCTTTTCAGGCCTGGTACTCGGCGAGCAAGGCCGGCCTGGCGCTGTTCAGCGAGGGCCTGCGGCAGGAAGTGCGTGCGCAGGGCGTGTGGGTGTCGCTGGTGGAGCCCGGTGATTTTGCCACCGAGATAAGCGATCACCGCTTGTCGGTTGATAAGCGTCTCGATGTTTACGCGGCTGCGCGCGAACGCGCGGTGGCCGTCATGGCGGCCGATGAGCGCAGCGGTCCCGCGCCCGTGGTCGTGGCTCGCATGGTCGCGCGCGCTTTGTCGGACCGCCGGCCGCGGCACTGCTATAGAGTCGGTCGCGAGGTCCCGTGGTTGACCGCGGCCATGGCCCTGCTGCCCGCTCGTTTTACCGAGGCCGCTGTCAGGCGCCTCTACCGCGTAGACGGCTGACGTCGCTCTCCCCCTTCGGCGTTCTTTTGTGCTGGCCGGTGGTTGTGCGTAGCGTCTGGGGGTCGTTGGTTTACCGTGTCGGCGGTGAAAAAAGGGAGGCCTCGTCCCGGAGGTGTAATCGTGAACTGGTATTCGTTTTCTGGTCTTGGTTTTGGTAGCAGGCTGTCGCCGCGCGTGACGGCAGCCGTGGCGCTGTTTGCGTTACTGGTGGGAACGGCTGGCTGCGAGTATTTCCTGGGTGCCTTGCTTCAGCGTGCGCCCCGCCTGGCGGGCGCTCCCCTGGTGTACGGGCCGGCCACGGGCGTGGGGCTTGTGCCGTCTGACGATTCAATCGCTGCGAGCTCGTCGTGGCAGCTCAGTTTCGACATAGGCGCCGGCTGGCTGGAGACCTATCACGCCGAGGCTATCTGGCCAAACGACTTTGTTTTCAACGGTTTCCTGGCCGTGGGTTCGGTGGGTAGCGTGGTGGGCAGTCACGGTTTCGACTTCGATTTTGACGGCGTGGCTGATTACTCGGTCTCGGTGTTGTCTATCGATGACAACAACGCCTGGGTAGACGCCCTGCCCAACGGCATCCAGGACGCCAACGAGCCCACCGTGAGCGTGGGACCTTACCCGCCACCGAGACTACCCGGTGAGCCGGCAGACCAGGCAGGTGCCGACGCGCGGAAGCACAGCAGCAGGTTTGCCATCTATACAACGCTTCCGCTGGGTGGCGACGGCGACGCGAGTACCATAACCGGGTTCGGGCCAATGCGTATTGTTTCAACCATAGGGGCGGGTTTGATCACAAATCCTGCCACGTCGGGAGACTACAGTGTGTCGGCGTCGTTCTGGTCGGTGGACCCGGACACCGACGGCCCCGACGATGGCCTGGGCGATTCGCCCATATACCTTCCAGGGGGTACGACGATCCTTATTTCCGGGCCCATGTGCGGCGACACCGACGGCAGCGGAGACGTTACGGCCAGCGACGCGCTCAGGGCGCTGCAGGCGGCTGTGGGTGTGGGTAGCTGTGCCCTGGATTTCTGCGATGTGGTCAACGCCGACGGTGATGTTACCGCCTCCGATGCTTTGGCCATACTGCAGAGGGCCGTGGGAATCCCGGTTGCCATCGCCTGCCTGGCCGACGGATCTTTGACCGGTTGCCAGGCAAGCCTGGTGCCCACCTGCGGCGGCGTGTGTCGTGCAGGAGAGGTCTGCGCCAGTGATTTTTTTGATCCGTCGCGCTGCGAGTGCGTGCCTGGCTGCGAGCTCGAAACCTCTCCCGCCTGCGGCGTGGGCGATTGCGCTGTATACCCGGGCACGACCTGCCAGCAGCTCACCCTTGCCGTGCCGGCGCTGGGACAACAGGCCGAGTTGTGCGACTGCATAGAACCGGGTTTGCAGGTCTGCGGCGACTCGGCTGGTTCGGGTTGCGACGGGGCCTGCTCGCCGGGTCGCCTTTGCGGCGACGACGGACAGGGGGGATGCAGCTGCACAGCTTTGCCCGTGCAGGGCGATTGCGCGCAAGCAACGGCTCCTGCCTGTGGCGGTACCTGTGCGCCGGGGGGGAACGTATGCGAGGACAACGGTTCGGGCTCCTGTGCCTGTGTCAGCGCAACGGGGAACGACAGTTGCGAGGAACAGGCCTGGCCGTCCTGTGGTGGAAGCTGTGAAAGCGGCCGCCTCTGTGCCGCCGGCATACTGGGCGACTGCGAATGCGTTAACCCCTGCGAACTGGGTGAGGCCCCGGCCTGCGGCGGCTCCTGCCTGCAGGCCGGCGACGAGTGCATGGAAATGACGGGTACGGTGGGTGGTGTGACCTTGACCTTCTGCAATTGCCTGGGCCTGGGCCCTGCGCCGTGACTTACCTGGGAGTGGCGTGAGCCCGGCCGTCGCCAAGAGCCAGGCAGCCGCAGAGATTGCGCGCGACTTTATTGACGCGCTCTCGAGCGGTGATACCGAGCGCATACTGGCCTGTTATACAGACGACGCGACGGTATGGACGGCCGGGTCACTGCCCATATCGGGCCTGCACGACCTCGACGAGATCAGGGCTCTGTGCGATGGATTGCTGGGGGCCTTTCCCGACGGGCTGAAGTTTACGATTACCGCCATGACGATAGGCGACGACCGGGTAGCCATAGAAGCCGACGGCCACGGCCTGCACGCAAGCGGGCGCGTTTATGACCAGCGCTACCACTTCCTGCTCGAGTTGCGTGACGGCAAGGTCGCGCAGATGAAAGAGTACTTTGACACCGAGCTCGCGCGCGAGGTGCTGCTGGGCTGATCTCCAGCCGCGTTCTCGACGTCAGCGTCCGGCGGCTATGATCGCGCTAAGCGCGAAGAAATCCTCGGTGGTGCCTTCTTTTTCGCCCAGGTTCACGTACCAGCCCTGCTCCTCGGGAAACAGATCACTCGGAAGTGAGCAGTGGGTGGCGTGCTCCAGTTGCATGTCGACCATGGTGATAGACGGGCGGTAGGCTACCTCCCATTCCGAACCGTAGCGCGCTCCGGGTCGTGGGTGGGTGGCGAACTTGTAGTTGTTGACCCACATCTTCCACAGCTCACCGGCGTGGTCGTACATCTCGGTGTAGGGGATGCGATGCACCTCCTTGTCGATGTAGATGATCCGCTTGGAGTAGGCGTACTGCGGCAGCTTGGACTTGCCGGCCACTATCCACACGTTGCGGGGTTCCCACTTGTCGTCGTGCATGAAATCGGCCGAAGGAGCCGCCCACTTCACGGGCAGGTGTTCGGCGTTCATGGTGCCGAGGATGGTTTTCTCGCCGAGGAATTTCCATTCCATCCACGCCGGGTTGCCCTGGTAACCCTCGTAGCTGTCGGCGTCGGTGTCCTGGCCGAAGAGCGCGTCGCTGCGCTGGGCCGACGATAGTCGGCGCACTCTCCTCAGGGCGGGCAAGTACAGCCAGGAGTTGTCGTGCTTGGTATGGTCGAGGTGGCGCACCATGGTGAAGCCTACGCCCTTGAGATCGAAGGGTTCGATCAACGGATACAGGGCTTCCTTGAAGCGCGCCTGGTCAATGTTTTCCTCGAAGGCGGGTATGGGCTCAACCTCGGTTCGTTCGATCATGTAAAGGCGGCGTATGTGGTCTATGAGAAAGTGCCGTTCCACTGTCAGGCGATCGCCCCTGCTGCCCACCGCACCCGTGTCGCAGTCAAAGTTTCGAATGTCCGAATCGTCGGGTGCGATGGCGGCATTGAAGTTGAAGATCAGCTTGGTGGCTATCATCGGATCGTTGGCGTCCACCGTGGGAAACGGTAGTCCGGCTACGTGATCGATCATGTGGGTGCCGTCCTCGGAAAGCTTGACCTGGCCGGAGTACTTTTCGGTGGCGGCTATGAAAGGGGGCGTGTGCGAGAGCCGACGGTGTTCAGAAACCTTGATTTCCAGGCCGCGGTCGATGACCCACAGCATTCCCGGGCCGAAGAATTCTTTCCATTCGGTGACGTTGACGCCGTCGATCTTTGTCCCTGGCGGTGGCGGATCTACAGCCGCCGCCGGGGCGGGCAAGACCGCGCAGGCAGCAAGCAGCATTGCGGTAGCCAGGGCCGGCCTCCAACCCGCCTTGCAGGAGCTGATGCGTAGGGTGCCAGGCTCAGACCGATGGATTTTCATGCTTTCTCTCCCGTGGGCCGGGTGCGGCGCTGCCCGATGATTGCCCAGCCGGGGGCTGGGTGCAAGGCCTGTTTCCCTAAGGCCTGCGCTCGTGGGAGACAGGAGCATGGAAAACCAGACCCTCGCGCCCTTGTCGCAGGCGGCATGGAAACAATTGGTCGAGTTGCTGGCGGGTGGAGAAGAGAGTTTCCTGGCTCCCCACCGCGGGGTGAAGCTCGAGCACGACCAGGCCTCGGGCTACCGCTCGCTGATCCACCTGCTCGGCTACGCCGTTGACCTCTACATGGACAACGACCCGCTGCGGCCCACGCTGGTGCAGCTGGCCTCGCCGGTGCGCAAGATGCTGGGCGACAACGTCGATTCGCACTATCATTTTACCCAGCTCGACCCCACGCGCAGCTACCGGTTGTACGGGCGCAAGGGCAATCACTGTTACCTGGGCTTCTGCGTTTACGCCGGCCCGCGCGACGGCTCATGGTCGGATCGTATCGCCGCCAATATGTCGCACAGGGACATCGAGTTTGAAGACAACGGTGCCTTCGAGTTGTCGCTCGTGCCCGCGGCGTCGCTGCCTGGCACTGGCGATAACGGCCCCTCCAGAAATGATGCGAAGAACGTAATCCTCCTCGACGAGGACGTGAGCTGTCTCATCGTGCGCCAGTATTTTTTTGACCGCGACGAGGCCGAGCCGGCCGAGCTCGAGATAGAGATGACCGAGGACATCGGCCCTCCCGCCCCGCTGTCGGACCAGGAGATGGCCGACCGTTTGCGCGCGGCGACGCGTTTTGTCGAGCAGACGATGGGTGCGGTGCCCATGCCCGATCTTGGCGAGGCCAACGACTTCCTGGGCTTTATAGAGTTTGACAAGAACGCCAGTGGCTGGGGCACGACCGATAACGTGTACGCGCTGGGCAACTACAGCCTGGCCGACGACGAGGCGCTGGTCGTGGAGGGCCACCCGCAGCCCTGCTGTTACTTCGGCCTGCAGTTGTGGAACCGCTACATGCAGTCGCTCGATTACCGCTACCAGCGCGTGGCCATCAACGGTGAGCAGCTCGAGTTCGAGGACGACGGCAGCTTCCGCGTGGTCATAAGCGCCGTCGATCCAGGCCTACCCAACTGGATTAGCACCGCCGGCCACCCCGAGGGCGTGTTTTTCTGTCGATGGCTGCTCGCCGACGGAGATCTCGATATGCCCAGCTGCAGCGTGGTGCCGGTCGACAGCCTCCGCCCTGGCGGCTGACACTCTGTGGCATCAGGCCCTGCGGGCGGGCATACTGCTGCGATGCACGACCTGGTGATTCGCAATGCGACCGTAGTGGATGGAACCGGCCGCGAGCGCTTTGAAGGCGATGTGGCCATAGACGGCGGACACGTGGCCGAGCTGGGCCAGGTGGCGGGCAAGGGTGAAGAGGAGATCGACGCCTCGGGCCTGCTGGCGATGCCCGGCTGGGTGGACGTGCACACGCACTACGACGGCCAGGTCACCTGGGATCCGCTGCTGACGCCTTCGTTCTGGCACGGGGTAACGACCGTGGTCATGGGTAACTGCGGAGTTGGCTTTGCGCCGGCCGCTCCGGGGCAGCGCGAGTGGCTGGTCGGCCTGATGGAGGGCGTCGAAGATATTCCCGGTACCGCGCTCAACGAGGGCATACGCTGGGACTGGGAGAGTTTTCCGGAGTACCTCGACGCGCTCGAACGCTGTCCGCACGCCATCGACGTGGCCGCGCACATTGCCCACGGTCCGGTCCGGGCCTACGTCATGGGCGAGCGCGGTGCGAGCAACGAGCCGGCCTCCGCCGAAGACATAGCCAGGATGGCCGAGCTGGTGGGCGAGGCCATGCGCGCGGGCGCCCTGGGTTTCTCGTCCTCTCGTACGCTGCTGCACGTGGCCATCGATGGCGAGCCGGTACCCGGCACCTTTGCCGCCGAGGACGAGTTGATGGCCTTCGCGCGGGTGCTGGGCGAACACGGCAGCGGCATTTTTGAGGTCGCGCCGGCGGGCGTGTCGGGCGAGGACCTCGCTGCCCCCGAAAAAGAGATAGCGTGGATGCAGAGGGTATCGGCGGCCACCGGCTGTCCGATCACTTTTCTGCTGGGGCAGAACACTCTCGAGCCCGACGCGTGGCGGCGCATGCTGCAATTGTGCGAGCAGGCCGACGCCGAAGGCGCGCGCGTGTACCCGCAGGTGTTCGGGAGACCGACCAACCTGCTGTTCAGTTTCGAAGGCGTGAGCCCCTTCGCGCGCTACCCGAGTTTCGAGCCGCTTATGAACATGACTCCAGAAGAGCGCATGCCGTTTCTTCGCGACCCGTCGTTTCGCGCCAGGGTGTTGTCGGAGTGCGATCCCAACGACGACGTCTTCGCCATGATGATGAAAGACCCGTGGCATCAGTCCTTCGAGCTTGGCGACCCACCCGACTACGAGCCCGACGCTTCGTGCTCGCTGGCGGCGCGTGCGGCGCGTGACGGTGTCGATCCGCGCGAACTGGCCTGGGACATAATGCTGGGCGACGAGGGGCGCGCAGTGGTGTTGTGGGCCCTGCTCGGTTACGCCGACGGCGACCTCGAGCCGGTGCGTCATATGCTCGAGCACCCCTTGTCGGCCGTTGGCGGAAGCGACGGTGGAGCCCACTGCCGCATGATATGTGACAGCAGCGTGCCGACCTTCCTGCTCACCCACTGGACCCGCGACCGCAGCCGTGGGCCGCGCTTGTCGCTGGAGTCACTGGTCAAGAAACAGAGCCGCGACACGGCGCGCTTGTACGGCCTCGATGACAGGGGAGAGATCACGCCCGGGCAGAAGGCTGACATCAACCTGGTCGATTACGACGCCTTGTCGGTCGGCGTGCCGCGCATGGTGTATGACCTGCCCGGTGGCGCGCCGCGCTTCATGCAGAAGGCGCTTGGCTACAAGGCCACGCTCGTGGCTGGACAGGTGGTGCAGCGCGACGGCGAAGACAGCGGAGCACGACCGGGTCGCGTGGTCAGGGGCCCCCAGCCGGCGTACCAAGCAGGGCTGTAACAACGGCTTCGGCCACGCGCGCTTGCTCGTCATCGCCGAGGTAGGCCGAGATGGGCAGGCTCAGCACCTCGCTGCAGGCCTGTTCAGTTGTTGTCAGCGCTACCGGCGCGGCCGAGTTGTCGGCAAACGCTGGTTGCTTGCTCAGGGGCTCAGGGTAGTAGACCCCGCTCGCGATTCCCTGCTCGGCCAGGGCTGCGCGCAGCTGGTCCCGTCGCTGGGCGGCCACCCGAAGCGTGTACTGCGCCCAGACCGGCAGCGAGCCGGGTGCGGTCGTGGGCAGGATGATGGCCGGAAGCGGGCTCGCCTCGGCCGCCGCGGCGAGCAGTTGCCCGTAACGCTCGGCGAGTTCGCGGCGGCGGTTAAGTTCTTGTTCAAACAACGGCAACCTGGCCAGTAGTACGGCCGCCTGCATGGTGTCCATGCGCGCGTTCAGGCCCACGCGCAGGTTGCGGTAGCGGTCGCCGCCCTGGCCGTGTTCGCGTATGGACCTGAGCAGGTCAGCGGTATCGCTGTTGCCCGTGAAGACCATGCCACCGTCACCCCAGCAGCCCAGCGGCTTGGCCGGAAAGAAACTCGTGGCGGCGTCAACACCAAGGCCGCCCGCCTTGCGCCTGCTGCGCGAAGCCCCCATCGACTGGGCGGCGTCCTCGAGCAGCAGAAGTTCGTGCCGGTCGCACAACTGCCCCAGCGCCTCGTAGTCGGCCAGGTGACCGAACAGGTCCACGGCGATGACGGCCCGCGGAGTGGCCTGCGCAGTTTTTGCCGTGGCGGCAATGGCGGCGGACAGCGAGTCGGCGCTCATGTTCATGGTGGCGGCGTCAATGTCGACAAACACCGGCGTGGCACCGGCCAGCGCCACCGCGCCCGCGGTGGCGGCAAAGGTAAAGGCGGGCACGAACACCGCGTCGCCCGGCCCTACGCCGTGGGCCATCAGCAGCATCAGCAGCGCGTCGGTTCCCGACGAGCAGGCCACCGCGTGGTGGGCGCCGGTAAACTCGGCCAGAGCGGCTTCGAGCTCGGCTACTTCGGGCCCGTTGATGTAGCGGCCCGACGCCATCACGCGCTCGAGACGCGGTTGAACCAGGGGCCGCAGCACCGCGTCCTGCGCGGCAATATTCATCATCGCTATGTTCGGGTTGTCAGCCATGGGGACGCTTCCTTTCTACAGGGGCGGCGAGGGGCTAGAAATGCCACATTATGACGCAATTTGACAGAGAAGAAGTGCAAGCCGCCTTCGCAGCCCGCCTCGAGATACAGGAACGTGACGACTGGGCTGCCTTCGCCGATACCTTTACCGACGATGCCGTCTACGTGGAACACCACGAGGGTACCTTCCGCGGCCACGCCGCGATAAAGGAATGGCTGGTGCCGGTCATGAAGCTCTGCGAAGGCTGGACCTATCCCAACGAGTGGGTGGTCGTTGAAGGCAACCGCGTGATCTACAAGTGGTTGAATCGCCTGCCGGGCAAGCGAAGCGACGGCAGCTACTACGAGTTTGCCGGCATCTCGGTGTCCGAGTACGCGGGCGACGGCAAGTTTAATTTCCAGGAAGATCTCTACAACTGGGAAGAAACCATGGCCGTGATGAAGCAGTGGAGCGAGGACAACAAGGCTGCTGGCAGCGCTGTTGACGGCAACGACGCCGCTGGCAGGGACTAGCTTCGTGAGCGCGGGGCCACTCGAGGGGCGGCGCGCGCTGGTGACCGGTGCGGCGTCTGGCATAGGCGAGGCGACAGCCCGCCTGCTCGTTGCCCAGGGCGCGCGCGTAGCGCTGCTCGACCGCGACGGTGAGCGGCTTGTCGCCGTGGGCAAAAGCCTCGACTCGCTGGCTCTTGAAGCCGACGTGTGCGACGAGCAGGCCGTCGAGCGAGCGGTCGGCGAGGCCAGCGAGGCGCTGGGCGGCCTCGACCTGCTGGTAAACAACGCCGGCGCCGGCAAGCTGGCGCGCTTTGAAGATCACGCGGCCGATGACTGGCAGCGCGTGCTGTCGGTCAACCTTGCGGCCGTTGCTACCGTCACGCGCGCGGCGTTGCCCGCGCTTCGAGCCGCCGGCCCCGGGTCGGCAATCGTAAACAACGCGTCGGGCAGCGCTCCGAGGCCAACCCGCGGCGAGTCGGCCTACTCGGCGGCCAAGGCCGGCGTGGTGGCGCTTACCCAGGCCCTGGCCCAGGAACTCGCGCCCGACATCCGCGTGAACTGCGTGTCGCCTGGCGTTATCCGCACGGCCATGACCGAGCCGCTGTTCCAGATCGAGGGGCTGCTCGAGCCCGTCAACGAAGCCACGCCGCTGGGCCGCGCGGGCACGGCCGAGGAAGTGGCGGCGGTCATCGCCTTCCTCGCCGGCCCGGGTGCGGCTTTCGTCACCGGCCAGAACCTGGTCATCGACGGCGGCATGTCGCTGCCCCAGGCCGGCATTGACCAGCTGCTCAAGGGCGTGGTCGGAGGCTGACGCCGCTCAGCCTCCAGGAGCCCCGGCCGGCATGGCTTGCCCCGGCACCAGCGGGCGCGGCCGGCCGCTGAATTCGCGCGAGAACGCGAAGCCCAGCGCCACAACCAGCAGCAGCGCGGCTGCCACCAGGTAGGTAGACTGGTAGCCGGCAACGGTCGCGAGCTCACCCAGTCCCCACGCACCGGCCGACATGCCTCCGTAGAAGGCGGCGACGAACAGAGCCATCATCCTGCCGTGCTCCCGCGCGGGAGTGGCCGCCAGCACCATGCCGTGCAGCGACGGAAAGAACAGGCCGTGGGCCAGGCCCAGCACCAGTCCCGCCAGGTAGAGCGCGTCGGCTCCCAAAAGCGGCGTTGCCGCGACGGCGGCCACGTACACGTGCAGGGAGACCACGGCCGTGCGAAAGCGTCCCACGCGATCCGGAAGACCACCGAGCAGCAGGCGAACGAAGACCGCGGCCCCGGCGTAGGCTGCAAAGAACCCGGCCACCTGATCGCGACCGAGCTCGAGCGCCATCGGCGGGGTAAAGGTAAACATCACCCCGAAGGCGCAGCCGGTAACGGCCGACACCAGGGCGTACTGTCGAGTTTGCCTGCGATCCATCATCGCGCGTCCGGTACCCCGGGCGGCCGGCGTTGCCGGAACGGCCGCGTCGCCTCCCGGAACGGCAAGCGCAAGCCCGGTAGCCAGGGTGGCTGACGCCGCCGCTATGGCGAACACCAGCCGCCAGCCGGCGGCGTGGGCCAGCGGCTCCATGAGCGCGGGCGCTATGGCGTTCATCACCAGCATGCTGGCGCCGACCAGCCCCATCGCCTGGCTCAGCCGTTCGCGCGGGGCCAGCCTGGCAACCAAGGCGTTGAGCGATGTGAACACCACTGTAAACGTGGCGCCGTGCACGGCTCGCAGCAGGTACATGGCCGGGCCCACCGACTCGACGAAATAGAATGCCGCCGCCGACACTGCCATCGTGGCCGAACCCATGGCGGCCAGCCTCCCCAGCGCCACCCGGTCGGCCCAGCGGGCAACCAGCGGCGCGGCCAGGACCGTGGCCAGGGCGCAGGTAGCCGTAACCGATCCTATGGTATCGGCGCTGGCGCCCAGGTCACCAGCCAGCCACGCGGGCAGCAGGTAGAAGCTCGACATGGAAAACCCGTACGCTGACCCGCAGGCCAGCGCGGTCAGCAGGGCGCGGTTAAGCAGGGCCGGCCGGGTATCGCGGGAACGATTCAGCCCACGGGAGGCGTTGTTTTGTCTTTGCGCATTCATGGCGTTCGGGCCCGCGCCGCCAGCTGCCGGGGGCCGTCGCTTCGCGCAACAAAAAAGCCCTCCGGTCGCTAGTGCGACGGGAGGGCCATTCTCCTTGCCGTTTATCCTGTTGGTCAGGTAATCGGCTGCAGCCCTCCCGTGCCACTGGCGAGGCAGATCCACGCCACCGCCTGCTCGTGAGAAGCGGTGGTCGCGGCCAGGACGCCCGTTATCGGGGTCCCCGGCATATAAAGTGAGAGGGAGAACTGCATCGAAGAAATATTACTCGCTTCAGTTTGTATCGGCAAGCCATCGCACCCCAACCGGGGGGGGGATACAGGGCTTTTCTCTTGACTCAGGACGGGACGAGGTGCTGACTTTCGGGCATACTGGCCAGGTTGAGGCGGTGTTGATCTAGGGGTATCCGATAGTCGGGCCGAGCCAGCAGGGGGACAGTAATGATAAGCAGGCGTTTTTTTGTTGGTGTTTTGAGATCTTTTCACCGCGGATCAGCCGCGCTGGCGACGGCTCTCCTGATCTTCAGCCCGGCCGTAAGCCTGGCCGCCGGGAGTACGAGCATCCTGGCCGCCAAGTGCGATGCGGCAATGTTCAAGACAGCGGGCAAGCTCCTGTCGTGCCGCCTGCGCGTTGACTCCAAGGCGGTAAAAGGCGGCGTGATGGCCGACTACTCCAAGTGCTCCGCCAAGTTCAACAAGAAGTGGGACAAGCTGATAGTCAAGGGTGCAGGTGAATGCGCGCCGGGGGCAGAAAGCTCGACCGTGGGCGCGACCCTGGACGACCAGGCCGGCGAGTTGGCGGCCGCGCTGGCGGGCAGCGGCTCGGACCCGGCTGCCAGGAAGTGCGAATCTGCTAAGCTCAAGGAGACCGGCAAGTACAGCTACTGTCGGCTCAAGGAAGACTCCAAGGCTGCAAAGAAGGGGTCAATCCAGGGCTATACACGTTGCCGCGACAAGTTCGCGGCCAAGTGGGCAAAAATCGAGGCGCGCGGCGGTAGCAGTTGCCCGACCCTGGGCGATGTCGCCGCCATAGACGTCAGCGTGGTGGGTCACGCTGGCCAGATCACGGTGGCCGTGTCGACGCGCAGCGACGAATTGAAGTTTGTCACGGTCGCCCCGACCTTCGTGACGGGAGCACCCTACGCCTCGGTGGATCCCGACCAGGGTGACCCCAACACCAGGGACGAGGAAGACGAGGGGCGCATGATAGTGCCCGACGGCCCGCTGGTAGGCGATCTTAACCCGGCCAACGACGAGACCACCGTGGCGTCGCTCGATGGCGGCGTGTGCGCGGGCAAACCCGGGCAGTCCTGCAACGGCGACAGCGAGTGCCCCGACTGGGGCCGTTGTATCAACTCCGAGGCCGTCCCCTGCACCGACCCGGCCGGCCAGGGTTGCTCGTGCAGCTCGAACGGGCAGCTTGCCTGCGCGACCGACGCCGATTGCCAGGAGTGCCTGGCGCCGGCTCGCGCGGCCGGGCGCGCCCCGGTGACCTTTCCGCGCATAACGGTTTTCCAGGGGGCCGTGTCTGCCTTGCCGTCGCTCAACCCACCCGATTCAAATGTCGCCAGCGGCGGCGACAACAGCGTGGTGCTGGCTTCGGGCAACACCTACGCGGCTCTTTCGACCGACGGCGGTGCGACATTCGCAGGGGTGAACCCCTCCACCGTGTTTCCCAGTGCCGCGGTGGCCGGCGTGCACGGCGGGCTGTGCTGCGACCAGGTGATTCAGTACGTACCCGGGATAGACCGCTTCGTCTGGCTGATGCAGTACTGGAGGGATGCCACCGGGCCCAACATGCTGCGCATCGCCTCGGCCAGTGCCTCGGCCGTGGTTTCGAGCGGGGCCACTGCGTGGACTTACTGGGATCTCCCCTCCACCCTGTTCGGCCTGGGTACGGGCTGGATGGACTACCCGGACCTGGCCGTCGGCGACAACCATCTTTACATGAGCGTGGACCAGGTGGGCGTGGGCTTGCTGGTGGCGCGCATATCGCTGGCCCAGGTACAGGCCGGCGGCAGCATCAACATCGGCTACACCAACCCGGCCTTGTCGAGCACTGCCTACTTCAGCCACCTTACCCAGAACACCGGTGACGAGATTTTCTGGGCCGGCCACAACAACAGCAGCCAGATGCAGGTGTTTTCGTTGCATTCGGCGTCGAACACTTACTTCTGGCGCAACGTCAATATCAACAGCTGGAACAACACCACTGCCAACTACACGTCTACCGCGGCAGACGGGACCGACTGGTACAGCTCGGCGCGCGGGGTAGGCGGGTCGTGGATAATCGGCGCGGCGCGCGCGGGTAACGACATCTGGTTCGCGTGGAACGCCGCCTCGGGCGGCGGCTTTGCCCAGCCTCACTCGCAGCTGGTGCGCGTCAATCCGTCCACCTACAACCTTGTCAGCCAGCAGCAGGTATGGAACGGCTCTGTTGCCTTCAGCCACCCCTGCCTGTCGTCGAGCCCGGCGGGCGAAATCAGCATGTCGCTGGCCTTTGGCGGTGCGGCCTTCGACGCCAGCCACGCAGTGGGCTACTGGGGAGACTACGTGGTCTACTACCCACGCCTGAGCGATCACTCACTGGGCAGGCAGGGCGACTACTACGGGCTCAGGCGGGCGTCGCCGGACGCGAACCAGTTCTCGGCCTCGGGCTACAGCAGGCAGACCGTCGCGGGCACGCAACGCTACGAGCCGCATTACATTTTGTTCGGGAGGTAGGCTTCGGGAGCTGGGCTTCGGGAGCTGGTAGCGGGATAGCTCCGGGCACGGCGACTTCAGCCAGCGGCGACTTTTCTTGCGGCCACGATAGTGCTGCGCGCGCACAAGGTGCGCCAGCTGTTCATCGCCGCGAGTGCTGTAGAGTTGTCGGCCAGCAGGCCGGGGGTCTTGCGCGCCATGCGACGCCGCGACTTCCACTCCGACAGCTTGATCAGCGGCCAGGCCAGCGGCAGCATCGCCAGGGCCGAGCTCTTGAAGCGATCGTGGTGGTGGGCCACTTGCTCGAAACCGGCCCGAGCCATTCCCCAGTTCAGGTAGTAGGGGTGCATGGGCATTATGTGTCCCGACAGGTAGCGGGCTGACTCTTCGTCGGTGGCCAGGGGCCCGAACAGCATCCAGAAGCCCCGCCCTGCAAACGCCAGCCTCGAGTTGAGGTTGAGCAGGTTGGGGGTCGTGACCACCGCCAGGCCACCGGGGCGTAGCACGCGATAGATTTCGCGCAGGAAGGCGTAAGGGTTTTCCAGGTGCTCTACGACTTCCACCGAGTACACGCAGTCAAAGCTCGCGTCGTCGTAGGGCAGGGAGTCCATGAAACGCATGCCACGGCACTCGACTCCCTCGCAGTCGAAGTAGTCGGGAAACAGGTCGCAGGCCGCCAGTACCTGCCCGGGGTCGAGTCCCTCGTCGCGCGCGTGATCAGCCAGCAGGCGGGCGAGGTAGCCGTTGCCCGCGCCCAGGTCGAGCAACCGTCGGTCGCGTAGCCCTCCCTCGGTCACCAGCTCGAGTACGCGAGCGTTGGTTGTGGGGTTTGAAAGTGGTTGCGGGTCCATGTTCTTGACGAGTTTTCGACGAGTTGTTGATGACCCGCGCGTCAGACTCCCTGGCTAGCCGGCAGGAGGTAAAACCACAGCGGCTGTGCGACGCCCGCTTCTTTCATGGCCGCGGCCGCCGCGCGGATGACCTTGCCGGTTTCGGTCTGGCGGTAAATCCAGTTCTCGGTCTGCCGGGCCGCGGGCACGTGGTCGGCCAACTGCATGGCCGCCAGCTCGTAGTAGCAGCGTAGGTCGTGGCCGGCCGCCAGCAGGTCGCCGCCGGGGATGTCGGCGTCTTCAAAGGGCGTACCGTCGGCTATGCGCACGAAGGCCGCCACCGCGTCGGGCACGCTGTCTGCGGTCAGCTTTTTGCCGAAGCCCGAGCGCAGGGCGTTTTCGCCGGCGCGCTCAAAGGCCGCGCGCAGTCCGCGTGCTTCTTCAACGGCCGGGTGACTGTCGCCGTCGTGGCGCGGGGGCAGTGGGCATGAGAACTGCTCGGCCTGTTCGTCGACTATGACCTCGGGGTAATCCAGCAGTACCGGGCCCGAGGGAGCCTCGAGCATCTCGAAGGCGGCGCGCAGAACTCCGCGTTGAAACTTCGCATCACCCGGACGCCCCAGCGGTCGTCCCAGCGGAAACTCGCAGTGCATCATGCGCGGCGCGTGCACGCGCTCGGCCTGTCCGCGAACCGACGACAGGCTCACTGTCGCCAGCCCTGCCTGCTCAAAAACGTGGGCGAGCACACCAACGGTGCGCGTGCAGAACGGTCATATGGGGGTGAGCACAACGATGTCGGTTCCGTCGCGCTTGAGGCGTTCGGCGCAGGCCGGTCCGCTGTCCAGGCGCATGGTTTCAAGGTTGTGGTCAGGCTGGGCACCCATGAAGGAGTAGTGCCGCGGGGCCACGCTGCCAATGCTGCCGTCAGCCGCCAGTTCGGCCAGGCGCTTGACGGGAAACACCACCTCGGGGTCGGCCATGAAACCGCTGCGGTCGAAGTTGGGGCTGAAGTGCGCGAGCGCCAGCTTGTCTGCGTCCACGGGGATCTCGGTGAAGGCCTGGTCACCGGGTGCCCAGTAGGTGTCTCCGTCCGTGCGCAGGCCGGCAGTGGTCACGATGGCCACCTGGGCCTCGGCCAGCAGTCGCGGTTTGGTGAACGCGGTGTTGTCGAAGTCGTAAACGGGGATGTCGTTGACGAACTGTCGCAGCAGCACGTCTCCCTGGGGATCGTCGCCCTGTTCCTGGTCGCCCTGGTTTTTTTCGGCCCGCGGCTGGTCACTCATGAGCGACAATTACCACGGCGCCGCCGAAGCCGAAAGGCCGGTGTGCCTGTACGGTGGCAACGGGCTATAGCTGTTGCCGGGAGAAAGGGGCAAGCACATGGAACTCACGCAGCTAGCAGATTCGATTTACGCGGTTACGCAGCTTGGCAAGGCCACTGTGCTGGGCTGGAGCAACTCGGGCCTGGTCGATTCGGGCGACGGGCTGGTGGTCGATACTTTCTGGGACCGCCCGCTGACCGACGAACTGTTGGGGCTTTACGCGGGCATTCGCCCGGAGCGTCCCGGCACGCTGGTCAACACCCACCACAATGTTGACCACACCGGCGGCAACTCGGCCATGCGCGGAGCGCGCATAATCGCCCACGCCAACTGCGCGGCCGCGATGCAGGCAGAGGCCGGGATGCACGGCTTGTTCCAGGCCCTGGCCGACGCTGACCCGGCCACCCTCGAGCCCGCGCAGGCTGCGCTGGCCGAGGAGCTGCGCCCTTTTGACCACGCGAGCGTGGAGCTGGAGCTGCCCACCGAATCGGTCGTGGAGGCCACCGAGCTTGATCTTGGCGGCACGGTAGTGCGGCTGGTCCCCATGGGCCCGGCGCACACCGACAACGACATGGTCGTTCACCTTCCGGAGCAGAACGTGCTGTTCACCGGCGATCTGCTTTTCAACCAGTGCACGCCCATAGGCTGGGCCGGCACCACGCAGCTGTGGATGGACTCGCTCGACGCCATGGTGGCGCTTGAGCCCGAGGTGGTAGTGCCCGGCCACGGGCCGGTGTGTGGTACTGACGGCTTGCTGGGTCTGCGCGATTACTTTGCCTACGTGTTGCGAGAGGCGCGCGTGTTTTTTGACCGCGGCGTGGCGGTGGACGACGCCTGCCGGCAGATAGACCTCGGGCCCTACGGCGAGTGGGAGGCCCCCGAGCGACTGGTGTTCAACGTGCAGCGCTCTTACAACGAGTTTGCCGGCGACACCG
This sequence comes from Pseudomonadota bacterium, assembly GCA_014382245.1. Taxonomy (GTDB): domain Bacteria; phylum Desulfobacterota; class Binatia; order UBA1149; family UBA1149; genus UBA1149. The sequence goes on from JACNKC010000054.1 coordinate 34,569, forward strand.
ACGCCACGATAGACGCGGCCGACATGATGTCGCGCGCGTTCGCCCTCAAGCCCGCCCTCAAGCCCGCGCGCTGACCATCCAGCTGCGGCCGGGCATGATCACGCCGCGCTCGGCGCTGTAGTAAGGCTCGAGTGCTTCGCGCACCGCGCCGCGGGCGGCCTCGGCGGCCTGGGCGTCGGCCTCGCGCACGGCCTGTGCGGCCGGTCCCATCTGCAGCATGAACTCGACGGTCTGGTCCAGCTCGGCGCCGCCACCGACTTCCATTTCTACTTCGAAGGGCTCGACCAGAAGGTCACCGAAGCCTGCCCCCTTGAGCAGTCCGAGCAGCCGCTCGCGGTCGGCAAAGGCGAAGGGCCCGGGCGCGTTCGGGTCGGAGGGTAGCTCGATTGCAACGTGGGCCAGGGCCGCGCGCGTGGGTTCGAACATCCACGGGTTTTCGGTAATGGCCTGCCAGCACACGAAAGACATCCTGCCGTCGCCCTCTATTGCGCGCCTGAGGTTGCCGAGCGCGGTTACGGGGTCGTCAAAGAACATCACCCCGAAGCGAGAGTACACGAGGTCGTAAGCCCCGGGCTCAAAGTCGTATACCTGGGCGTCGGCCACGAAGGCCTCTATATTTTTAAACCCGCCGCTCGCGGCACGTTCGTTGGCCCGCGCGACCATGGGCGAAGACACGTCCACGCCCGTAACGCTCCCGCTCTCGCCCACATCTGCGGCAAGTTCGAGCAGTGTCTGCCCGCAGCCGCAGCCGACGTCGAGCACTGACTCGCCCGCGCAGGGCGCGCCCCGACGCCGGGCCTCGACCCCCAGCGGTCCTATCAAGCGGTCGAGCGAGTCCTGCATGGCCACCCAGCGCGGGCCCGCGGTCTGGTCCCAGTAGTCGATCTGTTTTTCGTTGGTCGTGGTCGCGCTGCCTTCGTTCTGCATGCGTGGGTTTTTACACGCTTGCAGCGTATTGAAAAGCACTTGGGCCCGGTCGTCGGCCGCGTGGCGGAGAGAAGTCCGCTGTTCGCGAAACAAAAAATACCCCTGCGGCTATCGGTGGTGGGCCGCCGGACAGGCTACAATGGGAGGAGTGCTCCAATCCGTGACAGAAGAAGAACATCCCGACGACCTGCCAGGCCCGGCGCTGCTCGAAATGGCTTATTCGCTGATGCCATCGTTGATTACGCGGGCGCGCGTGCCGAGCGATATCAGCAGCGTGGAGACCATAGACCACGAGCGCGAGGTGCACCCGGCCGAGGTGGGCGCGGATTCGGTGCCGCTCGAGAAATCGTGGCAGGCCGCCCGCGACTTGTTTGCCAGTGGCATTCACCCGGCGGTGGGCATGTGTGTGCGTCGCCACGGGCGCATCATACTCAACCGGACCATAGGCTACGTGAGAGGCTCGGGGCCGGGTGACCCGGAAGACGTGCCGCCGGTCAAGGTGGGCCTGGACTCGCCCTTCAATATTTTCTCGGCGTCCAAGGCCATAACAGCCATGGTCATTCACCTGCTCGACGAGCGCCACTTGCTGCACCTCGACGACCCGGTTTGCGAGTACATCCCGGAGTTCAACGCGCAGCAGAAAAAATGGATAACCATCAAGCACGTGCTCACCCACCGGGCCGGGCTGCCGCATCTCCCCCCGGCGGCTTTTGACCTCGACTATCTCGACGATCGCGACTGGGTGATCGGCCACCTGGCCGAAGCGCGGGTAAGCGGACGCCCGGGCCGTCGCCTTGCCTATCACGCCATCAGCGGCGGCTTTATCCTGGGCGAGATCGTACGTCGCGTGACCGGCAAGAGTATCCGCGAGGTGCTGGCCAGCGAGATACTCGACCCGCTTGGTTTCGAGGGATTAAACTACGGGGTGGCGCCCGACAAGCTGGACAGCGTGGTGCGCAATTACCACACCGGCCTGCCCTTGATGCCGCCGGTTTCCACGGTCCTGAAGCGCGCCCTGGGCCTGGACTTTGACCAGGTCATAGAGATGACCAACGACCGTCGCTTTCTCACCGGCATCGTTCCGTCGGCCAACATCTGCGGCACGGCCGAAGAACTCAGCCGTTTCTACGAATTATTGGCGGCCGGTGGCACGCTGGGCGGAGTGCAGGTGTTCAACCCGCTCACCATACGCCGGGCCACGATGGAGCAGTCTTACCTCGAGTTTGATTTCACCCTGGGCGCGCCAATACGTTACGGCATGGGGTTTTTCCTGGGCGGTGAATGGATCAGCGTTTACGGCCCCGACACGAGCACGGCCTTCGGGCACCTCGGTTTTACCAACGTACTGGGTTGGGCAGATCCGGAGCGTCGCATCTCGGTGGGGCTGGTGACCAGCGGCAAGCCGGTGTTGTACCCCGAACTGTTCCACGGCTGGAACCTCTTGCGCTACCTGGGGCAGGCCTGCCCCAGGGTTCGCGAGGTCAACTGACCCGGACCCGCTGCGTCCCCCGACAGCGAGGCGGGCCTGCGTGGATTCGCAGCCCTCCCGGTGACATAACCACGCTGTGAGTACTCGCAGGCCACGCTTCGTATTGGCACTCGTCGTGGTGGCGTTGTCGGCCACGGTTTTTGAGCTGGGCCGCGTGGCGCTGGCTGGCCCGGCCGACTACTCGCAGACGCTTTTCGGTTGGCGCTTCAGCGGTACCGTGGCCGCGCTTGCCCTGCTCGTTCACCTGGCGGTGTGGTTGCCCGGGGCCTGGGGGCTGTGGACCCGCCGTGCCTGGGCAAGGTGGCTGGCCATGGGCTACCTGGGCTACCTGCTGGGCTGTTTTATGATCTGGGGCGTACGCGATGTTCGCCAGCTGGGTGCTGGCTGGGCGTTGGCCTGGCACGCAGCGCTCGTACCCAGCGCGACTTTCGCGGTGGGTTTCCTCTGGCAGGGGAAACGTTACTTCGGCGAGGGCGGAGGGGCGTGAACGAGCCGGCGCTCGAATCGACGCTGGTCCGGCTGCAGCGCTCGGCTTATGCGCGCAGACTGGGGATCAGCTGCGGCCCTGCTGCCGACGGAGTGCGCGTGAGTCTTCCGTGGAAGGACGACAACACCAGCACTGGCTTGCGCCTGCACGGCGGTGCCGCGGAGGCGCTTCTCGAAGAGCCCAGCGGTCCCCCGCGGGCTGCCTGGCCGCGCGCCGGTCAACAGGCGCCTTCGGCCTACACTACATCTGCCGATGGTGGCCGTGGCCCGTCGTCAACACTGGGGCTGGACCTGTCGTTCATCACGCCGCTGGCAGGAGACTGCCGGGCGTTGTCGTGCGCGCTGGGGCGCAGCGGCGAGGTCGCGACCGGTTGCGTGGAAGGGCGGATGATCGATGCCGACACGGCAGCTATCGATGCCGAATGCCGCCGCCGGGACGTTGCCGTCGTGGGAACGATCACTTACCGGTTGCGGTTGTCGCCGGGGAAAACACAGTGAAGGCGGATCGTGGTGAGGGCTTTTCACGGCCGCGGTTGGCCATGGGCGAACGTGGGTTTCCGTTCGCCGTTACCGTTGCAGCCATAGGAACGCTCACGGCGAGTGGCACGCTGGGCTTCATGTATATCGAGGACCTGGGCTGGATCGATTCGCTGTACATGGCCGTGATCACGCTTTCGACCGTGGGTTTCGGCGAGGTCCACGAGCTGAGCCAGGCAGGCCGCCTGTTCACCGTCGCGCTGATCGTGCTCGGCATCGGCGTGGTGCTTACCATAATAGGGGCCTGGGCTCGCGCTCTACTCGAGGGCGAGCTGCAGGCCTACTTCGGGATGCGGAGGACGCAGAGAATGCTTCGCGATTTGAAAGATCACTACATCGTTTGCGGCTACGGCCGTTTTGGTCGGCGCCTGGTCGGCGAACTTGAACAGAGGGGCGTGAGTTTCGTGGTCATCGAGCGCGAAAAACCACTGCCCGAGGGCATGCTGGGGATTAACGCCGACGCTACCCGAGAAGAAGTACTCGAGCAGGCCGGTGTCGCGCGGGCCCGCGGCCTGTTGACTACCTTTCCGTCTGACGCCGACAATCTCTACGTGACTCTCACCGGTCGGGAGATGAACCCCGGCCTGTTCATCGTGGCGAGGTGTGAGAACGAGGCCAACGAGGCTCGTCTCAAGCGTGCCGGGGCCACGCGCACGGTGTCTCCCTACAGCATCGCCGGCCACCGCATGGCCCAGGCGGCGCTGCACCCGCGTGTGCTCGATTTTGTCGACGTGCTCACATCTCCCAGTGATCGCAAGGTGGGAATGGCCGAGGTTGCCATAGCAGAGGGCTCGCTCTGTGACGGGATCAGCCTCGGTGACGCCGACCTGCGCAGCCGCTTCGGCGTTCACGTGGTGGCGGTCGCGCGCGGCGGCGGCGAGATGGAGTTCAACATTGCACCCGACCGCGTACTCGAGCAGGGCGATACGCTGCTGGCCATAGGCAATGAGAAATCGATAGAGCTGCTTGCATCCGCCACCGGGTCTGCGCAGTGAAGGTGGCATGTCGCCCCCCGGCCTGACCGCGGGCGCCGCTTCGGCGGGTCCCTACAGCTTTTCACGCGTGAACCAGTTCACGCAGTGCGCTCGTCGTTTTCGCTATCGTTATCTCGATGGTGTCAAGGAGGCTTTCCAGTCAGTTGAGGGCTTCATGGGCAGCCGCGTACACGACGCGGCCGAGTGGCTGTTCAACGAGCGCGTAGATGGCCGCGAACGCTCGTCCGAGGAAGCGGTGGAGTGGTACTGCCGCCGCTGGGACAAGATGCTCGCCGACCACGTTCCGCCGATTCGTGTCATCAAGGCCAACGACAACATGGAGTACTACCGCCGCGAAGGGGCGAGGATTCTCAGCTCCTGGCACGCTACGCGCTTCTGTGTCGACCAGATGAAGACGCTGGGCTGCGAGTACCACTTTGAAATAGAGCTGGCCAACGGCAGGTTCTTCCAGGGCTTCATTGATCGCCTGGCCAGGGACGACGAGGGCCGCCTGCACATCATCGACTACAAGACCGGCAAGCGCGTCCCGACTCGATTCGAGGGCAAGGAGGCCGAGCAGTTGCGTGCATACGCGCTGGCGATGTTTCGTGAGACCGACGACGACGAGGTCGAGCTGGTGCTCGATTTTCTCAAGCGCGGGCGCGTCCTGCGCGCGGTGGTACGCCGCGAGGAAGCCGACGAGATAGAATCCGGGCTGGTGCAGAAGATCGCGGCCATCGAAGCGGCGACGGTTTTCCCGCCCGACCCCGGAGTGCTGTGCAACTGGTGCGGTTACAACGACCTGTGCGACGCGGCCTCGGCGGGCCTGTTCAGGGCCCGGGCTTCCTGATAGCTGTCTTCTTTCCGGGCCGACAAAGGAGAAGCACATTGGCTAGACTTGATTACCCCGATCTCGACACGCTCGACGAGGAGACCACCCGGCGCCTGAACGCGCTTGGCCGGCCGCTCAATATCTTCCGCATGCTGGCCTGGTCGCCGGGCCTGCTGGCCGGTTTCCAGGACATGGGCGCGGTGGTGCTCGGTGGGCTCGAACTGGACGCGTCGCTGAGAGAGATCGCCATACTGCGCGTGGCCCAGGTGGCAGGTGCCGGTTACGAGTGGGCCCAGCACGTTCCCATAGGCATGGCCTGCGGTGTGACCCAGGCCCAGGTGGACGCTCTCGAGCAGGGCGCGGCCGACTCCGACGCGTTTTCGGAGTTGGAGCTCGACGTCATCGCGGCGGCAGACGAGTTGTTGGCTGACGCCCGCCTGGGCGACTCAACCCTCGAAAAACTTTGCGAGGCTCTCGGTGATCGCCAGGTGGTGGAGCTGTTGGTGGCCGTGGGCTTCTACACCATGGTGAGTCGTTTTCTCGAGAGCACCGGCGTGGAAATCGAGGCTGGCGGCGTGCCCGGCCCCGATGAGCAGCGGCGCGTGATGGATCGCGTCGGCGACGCCTGAGGCGCGCATGCCCGGGTCGAAAGTGGAACGCATCGGCCTGGGTGAGCGGGGTGACCTGCGCCTGCTCGGCGGATCGCGCGGTGGCAAGTATCCATCGGGCAACTCGCTGCTGCTCGAAGACGACTTGTGCCTGGTCGTAGACCCGTCGCTCGACGTGGCCGAGGCGGGCGCGTCGGTCACGAGCCGCAAGGTCGACCTGGTCATCAACAGTCACGCGCACGAGGACCACTTTGCCGGTAACTCCGTCTTTGAAGACGCCGAGCTGCTGCTGCACGAGAACGAGGCCCCCCTCATGGCTTCGCTGGACGCGCTCATGGCCGCTTACGGAATGGACGAGGAGTTCGATACGCTGTGGCGGCAGGTAACGGTAGACAAGTTCAATTTTCGCCCGCGTCCAGACGCGCGCTCAGCCGTGGACGGCGAGGTTATCGACACCGGGCGTAACCGCGTCCACCTGCTGCACACGCCCGGCCACACGAGTGGGCACCTGGTAGTTCGTTTTGAGCCCGACGACATAGTGTTCGTGGGCGATCTCGATCTGACCACCTTCGGGCCTTACTACGCCGACGCTTCTGCGAGCCTGGACGAAACGGTTGCTTCGCTCGAGATGCTGCGTGACATGGCTCCAGGGTTGCGGGCCTTCGTGAGTTTTCATGAAGCGGGCGTCATAGAAGACGACCTCGTTGGCGCCGTCGACCGTTACCTGGCCGTGGTCGATCATCGCGACCGGCGCTTGCTCGAGTTGAGCGAAGAGCCGCGCAGCCTGGCAGAGATCGCCCGCGAGTGCGTGGTGTACGGCAAGCGCTACGAGCACATACCATGGCAGCCCTTCGCCGAGCGAGTGATGATGGAGCGGCACGCCGAGCGCTTGATCGTACGCGGCGAGCTGACCAGGGAAGAAGATGGCCGCTTTCGCCGCGTATGAGCCAGGCGGCTATCCGCCCGCGAGCTCGAGCAGCAGGCCGGCTGGATCCCACCAGGACATCAACGCGCGGATCTTACCGTCGTCGTTGAACTCGAATACGTCGATGCCTTCGCAGTCGGTCTCGCTCGACTCAGCGGAGGCAGTACCGGTCCAGTAAACGGCCGCGCCGCCCCTGCTCTGCAGCACCCGCTCGGGACGCCGTTGGTAGGACGAGAACGGCCCGGTGAACTGCTTCCACAATTTGGTTATTGCCTCGCGGCCCTCGGCCGCTGGCGAGTCGACGGGGTCGTGCACCACCGCATCGGTGGCAAACAAGTCGAGCCAGGCGGCGAGGTCGCGCGAGGCCTGGGCCTTGTAGAGCAGGTCTATTGTACGGGTGATGGAGGGGTCTTCTAGGGTTGTATCCACAGGCTCTGCCTGCCCGCAGATGGCTGCCGATTCAAGCCGAGTATACGCTTGGCCGCCTGTCTTGCGGGCTCCCGTAGCTGCTCCACCGGCAAAGCCGCGTGTTTTGCGGGCTTTTCGCCGACGTGGAAAAATGCAATAAGAAACACGTACTTAGGGAGAACCATCCACTTGGGGGGGCAGCCCAAGGCGGCCTCCACCCCTGCCTCGCCGAACAGCGCTCTGCTAAATCGCGGGCAAGCCGAGCCTGCTCGGGGGTCGGTGCGAAAGAGACTGGGATTCGCTCTGCAAGTGGTGCAATCTTGAGTCACTGCCATTCTCCTTCACACGAACTACGGCAGGGGGAGCCTCGCTTCGGAGAGGCTCCCTTTTTTTTGGCCTTCCTCTTTGCGGAATAATACAGCAAAAATAAAGTAAAGGGTGGGGGCACCAGGTTGAGGGGGCATAGCTGTCGGCCCCCTGGCTTGTGTACCGCGGCTGACCCGTCTAGCACGGCACTGTTATGGCTCAATCAAATCCTGATCTTCTCGTCATCGGTGGCGGCAGCGGTGGACTGGCCGCGGCCAAGCGGGCGGCGTCTTACGGCGCGCGCGTACTGTTGGTCGAAGGCGACCGCCTGGGCGGCACCTGCGTCATACGCGGCTGCATTCCCAAGAAGCTGATGTTCTTTGCGGCCTCGTACGCCCACTCGGCCCACGACGCGGCCGCTTATGGTTGGCGATCCAGCAGCCCGGCCGAGCTCGACTGGCCGGCACTGGTGGCCGCTCGCGACGCCGAGGTAGGCAGGCTCGAGGGCGTGCACGAGCGCTTGCTGGCCGAGGCCGGCGTGGAGTTGCTGCACGGCAGGGCCAGGCTTTGCGGTCCGGGCAGCGTGCAGGTGGGTCGCCGCGAGATAAAGGCGGACAGGGTGCTGCTCGCTACCGGCAGCCGGCCCGCGCTGCCCACGCTGCCGGGCGTGGAGCACGCGATTACCAGCGATGGGTTTTTTGAACTCGCCGAACAGCCGGCGAGAGCGGTGGTGGTCGGTGCCGGCTACATAGCCGTTGAGCTGGCCGGCGTATTATCGGCGCTTGGTACCCACACCTCGCTTGTCTACCGGCGTGGGCTACCACTTCGCGGCTTCGATGAAGACATCCGCGCCGAGCTGGCCGAGCGCATGGCTGATTCGGGTATAAAACTCTGTGCAAACAGCGTGGTTGAGGGCATAGAACACGGCGATGGCGGGTTGACCGTGCAGTTAAAAAGCGGCGACCAGGCGCCGGAGATCACGAGCGACGTGGTTATTTATGCAACCGGGCGTAAGCCCAACACCGAGGGCCTGGGCCTCGAAGCGGTCGGCGTGGCCACGGGGGCGCAGGGGCAGGTGCTGGTGGACGAGGGTTTGCGTAGCAACGTCGAGGGGGTGTTTGCGGTGGGCGATCTCACCGGGCGCGTGATGCTGACACCGGTGGCCATACAGGAAGGTCGCGCGCTGGCCGACCGCGAGTTCGGCGGCAAGGACAGCGAGATGGACTACGAGGGCATACCCACGGCGGTGTTCAGCGAGCCGCCCATAGCCAGCGTGGGTCTGAGCGAAGAACAGGCCCGCGAACGCTGGGGCGAAAACGGCGTACGCGCCTTCAGCACGCGCTTCAATCCGCTATTGCACTCGCTCACCGGTCGCCGCGCACCGGTGTTCATGAAACTGGTCGTGCGCGAAAGCGACGACACGGTGGTGGGATGTCACATGACCGGACCCGACGCGCCCGAGATCATACAGGGCGTAGCCGTTGCCATGAAGGCCGGCGCCACCAAGGCCCAGTTTGACGCCACGGTGGGCATTCACCCGAGCAGCGCCGAAGAACTCGTCACCCTCTGAAGGGGATCACGCTCCTTCGATCAGTGCAGGGTGCGCGGCATGTTCAGCTCGAAGCGGGGTATGCTCACCCGGAAGCTCTCGCCATCCTCGCCTATCATGCCGTAGCTGCCCTGCATGCTGCCGTCGGGGCAAGCCAGTATCGCACCGCTGCTGTACTCGTGCTCTTCGCCTGGTTCGAGCACCGGCTGTTCCCCGACCACGCCTTCGCCTTCTACTTCGCGCACCGAGCCGTCCTGCTCGCTGATAACCCAGTGGCGGTCGAGCAGTTGCACGCTGCGCTCTGACTGGTTGCCAATCGTGATGTGGTAGGCAAACACGTAGCGGTCCCGGGCCGGGTCGGACTGTTGGGCAATGTAGGCAACCCGTACCGCAATTTCGATTCCTTTTGTGATTTCACTGGGCACAGGCCCTTTCTAGCAGCTGCTGCCGCCCGTGCGCAATCGAGTGCGTGCAAGCCGGGCCGTCGCGGACCTGTTCCGTGGGCAACGCCGCTGTGGCAAGCTATCCCCATGCCGCTACATCATCGTGCCTGCAACCTGTGTGAAGCCTGCTGTGGAATCCTCGTGGAGACCGAGCAGGACCGTGTCGTAAAAATCGAGGGAGACGAGAACGACCCCTTGTCGCGGGGCTACATATGTCCCAAGGTATTTGCGCTCGTCGACCTGTACGAAGACCCCGACCGCCTGCGTCGCCCGGTGATTCGCGAGGGCGACAGCTGGCGGGAAGTAGAGTGGGACGAGGCCTTTCGTGTCGCCGCGCAGGGATTGCACGCTGTGCAGAAGACGGGCGGTCGCGACACCCTGGCCACCTACTTCGGTAACCCCACGGTACACAACCTGCCGGCCCAGTTGTCGGCCGCCATGCTCATACGCACGCTGGACAGCCAGGTGCGTTTCAGCGCGTCGACGGTCGACCAGTTCCCCCACATGCTGGCGGCCCAGCAGGTGTTCGGCGGCCAGCTGACCATCGCCGTCCCCGACGTCGACCGCTGCCGAATGCTGATCATGATGGGCGCCAACCCGCTGGCCTCGAACGGCAGCTTCATGACCGCCCCTGGCATCCGTGGTCGCCTGCGGGCCATACAGAAACGCGGCGGCAAGGTGGTCGTCATAGACCCGCGTCGCAGCGAGACCGCGCGCCTGGCCGATCGCCACCTGTTCATACGACCGTCCACCGACCCGCTGCTGCTGCTGGCCATGCTCAACGTCATTTTTGCCGAGGGCCTGGTTGCGCCCGGCGCGGCTGACGGGCTGATCGACGGCGCTGAGCTCATCGAACAGCACGCCGCGAGTTACACCCCCGAAGCGGTGGAGCTGCTCACGGGAATTGCCGCGGCCGACATCCGCGAGCTCGTCAAGGATTTTACCGACGAACCGGCGGCGGCCGTGTACCCCCGCATCGGCACTTGCCTGCAGCCCTACGGCACGCTGGTCAGCGTGCTGGCCCTTGCCGTGAACCTGCTAACGGGCAAGGTCGACCGGGAAGGCGGCCTGATGTTTCCCCACGCCGCGATACCCAACCGTTCGCGTGGCAGGTACGGTCGCTGGAAGTCACGGGTGCGCGGAATGGCCGAGTTCGCCGGCGAGATCCCGGCGGCCACCATGGCCGAAGAAATGGATACGCCTGGTGAAGGGCAGTTGCGCGGCCTGGTCACGATGGCCGGCAACCCGGTACTGTCTACGCCCAACGGTCGGCGACTGGAGGGCGCGCTGGAGGGGCTCGACTTCATGGTCAGTCTCGACCCCGCGCTCAACGAGACCACCAGGTTTGCCAACGTGATACTGCCGCCGAGGAGTTCGCTCATGAACCCGCAGTACAGCCTGGCGTTTCACCAACTGGCCGTGCGCGACACCGCTCGTTTCAGCCAGCCGGTTTTTGAGGCCGCAGATGGCGACCTGAGCGAGTGGGAAATCAGCCGTGGCTTGCTATCCGAGCTCGTCCGGCTGCGCAACGAAGACGCCGCCGCTTCGGGCGGCGAGACCGAGGCCGACCCCGCCCAGGCCATGTCGGCGACGGTTACCGAGGTGGTGGACATGATGCTCGCCGGTGGTGAGCACGGGCTGACGGTTGAGAAACTCTCCGAGCATCCCTCGGGGCTGGACCTGGGTGCGCTCAAGACAGGCGGGCTGGCGCGGGTCGTGCTCCACGACGACGGACGCGTCAAGCTTGGCGGTGACATGGTCGAGCGAGAGCTCGAACGCCTGGCCGCTGACTTTGCCCGGGGAAGGGTAGGGCAGGTGACTGAGCCCGACGCCGAGGGCAACGGCATGCTGCTGGTTGGCCGACGGCACCTGCGGTCAAACAACTCCTGGATGCACAACTGTCCGAGCCTGGCCGAGGGCAAGCCGCGCTGCACGGCGCTGATCAATCCGGCCGATGCCTCGCGCCTGGACCTGGCGGATGGACAGCTGGTGAGCGTACAGAGCCGCGTGGGCCGGGTGGATATTCCGGTGGAGCTGAGCGACGAGATTATGGTCGGGGTGGTCAGCATTCCCCACGGCTGGGGGCACGACCGCCCCGGGACCCGCATGAAGGTGGCGGCAGAAGCCGGTGGTGTGTCGGTAAATGACCTCACCGACGAGACCCAGACCGAGGGCCTGACGGGCAACGCGGTGCTCAACGGCGTTCCTGTAACCGTGGCTGCGGCCTGAAAAAGCGGGTCTCCCTGCAGTCGGGCGAACTATTTGCGTGAGCGATCGGGGGGGAAGCGTCACCGTGGCTGTGCGTTGTGCGAATATTGTTGGCCGCCAAGCCAGATAGCTCTTGCCCTGCCGTTGCAGGGTGGCATCGTTGTCCTGCGGACGGGGCACACCGATCGGAGTCCCGGAACTGCATATAGAGCCGTCCTACTGAGGCGGTTCATAAACGGGGGCGCAATAAGCACCCTTGCTCCGGGGACAAGGTGAAGACCCTTGTTTCCGGAGTCGTTTTTTTGGCTTCTTTTCGCGTTTTCTCACCCGGCCCTACGGCTTTTCCTGGCGGTATAACGCGGTTTCCCCTTGCAAGGCAGCGGTATCGCTTTATGCTGTAGCCGTTATGAAAGTTATTACGGCTGGCCCGCACCGGGCAATTTTTCTCGTCGTCCCTGCACTGCTTTGCGCCCTTGCGCTACCTGCCGCTGCCGCCGACGTGGTGGTGGACCACTGCGGCCAGCTGGTCGAAGCCGGCGACACGGGCTGGCTGCTTGCTGATCTGGACTGCAGTGCGGTATCCACCGAGGGAGTAGTGCTGTCCGATCGAGCCAGCCTGCACCTCGATGGCTTCAGCATTATCGGCAACCCCGAAACCAGTACCCCCCGGCAGGGAGTACGCTGCCTTTACGGAAGCAGCTGCAGCGTGCTGGGGCCGGGCGAGATCAGGGGCTTTTCGGCCGCCGGCGTTGCCGGCACCCGCGTGCGCGTGCGCGACCTGCGCATCGTGGGCAACGGCAGGGCGGGCGTGGCTGCTTACCGGCGGGTGGTGGCCCGCTCGGTAGAGATTGAGGAGAACGCGCTCACCGGTAGTCACGCCGGCTTGCACGCCGGTCGAAGGGTTCGGGTGCGCGACTCGGTGCTGGGCGAACATCCGGCGGGGGCCACGCTTACCGGCAACTGATATCCCGGCTGGCGCTTTCTCGCGCTACCCGCCGCTGCGTTTACTACCGTGTCACTTGTAACAGCCGAAGGCCTGGAAATCGGGTTCGGGGGTCGCCGACTCCTCGACGGCGTTGACCTGCGTATCGGCGAGGAAGACAGGATCGGCCTGGTCGGCCGTAACGGTACGGGTAAGTCGACGCTCATGCGCGTGCTGGCCGGACGCGTCGAACCCGACGGTGGCAGCATACGCTTTGCCCGCGCCGCTCGCTCGGGTTACCTGCCCCAGGAGATTGAGATCGAGGGCGGCAGCACGCTGATCGACTCGGTGCTCGACTCGGTTCCGGGACGCAGCCAAGTCGAGCAGATGCTCGCCGGCGTGGAAGAGGAGCTGACGACCGCTAGCAACGAGCAGGAGCAGCTCGACCTCTCCCAGAAACTCGTTGACCTGCACGACGAGCTGGCCCACTTTGAAGCCCATTTCTCGCGACACGAGGCCGTTCGAATACTGGCCGGACTGGGGTTCGCGGAGGCCGACCTCGAACGCGACCTGTCGGAGTTCAGCGGTGGCTGGAAGATGCGCGCGGTGCTCGCCGGCCTGCTCTACCAGAAGCCCGACCTTTTGCTGCTCGACGAGCCGACCAACCACCTCGACGTTCCCTCGGTGGCGTGGCTGGGTGGATTCCTGGCGCGCTGGAAGGGCGCGATGGTGCTGGTGTGCCACGATCGTGAGTTTCTCAACGAGCAGATCAACCGGGTTGTGTCCTACGAGATCGAAGGACTGCGCCAGTACACCGGCAACTACGAGCGTTACCTCCTGCTCAGGGCCGAGGAACGCGAGGTGCTCGATCGCAGGGCGACCAACATCGCCCGTGAACGCGAGCAGGCCGAGCGTTTTATTAATCGCTTCAGGGCCCAGGCCAACAAGGCGAGGGCCGTGCAGAGCCGCGTGAAAATGCTCGAGAAGATGGACGAGGTAGCCAGGTTGCGCGAGGGCGGCACGCTTTCGTTTCGTTTTCCGGCTTGCGCTCGTGCCGGTGGCACGGTGCTGGCGGTAGAAGATCTCAGCCATTCTTACGGTGAGCTCAAGGTGCTGAGCGACCTCAACCTGCAGGTGCGCCGCGGCGACCGCGTGGCCATCGTCGGGCCCAATGGTGCGGGCAAGACGACGCTGCTCAAGATCCTCGCGGGCGAGCTTGATCCCAGCGCCGGGTCGGTGCGCAGCGGCGCCAACGTGAAATCGGGTTACTACGCCCAGCACGTGACCGACAAGTTGCACCCTTCGGCCACTGTTCTCGACGAGGTTTACCGCGCCAGTTCAGGCGATGACATGGTCGCGGTGCGCAATGTCCTCGGCACGTTTTTCTTTTCGGGCGACGACGTCGACAAGAAAATCGCTGTCCTCAGCGGCGGCGAGAAAGCGCGCGTGGCGTTGGCCTGCATGATGGTCAATCCGGGCAACCTCCTGCTCATGGACGAACCCACCAACCATCTCGACCTCGGCTCGGCCGAGGCACTGGCCGAGGCAATGGCTACCTTTGGTGGCAGCATGATTTTCGTGAGTCACAACCGCGCCTTCGTGAACCGCCTGGCCACGCGCATCTGGGATATCGAAGCCGGGCATCTCGAGGAGTACCCGGGGAAGCTCAAGGACTACATGGAGCGTTTTCGCTATCGCTCGCTTGACGAAGAGGAAGACGCCGGCGTTTCAAAGCAGCCGCCAGGCGGGAAAGCGGTTGGCGAGCAGGCGGATGGTAAAAAAACCGCCGGCAGAAAAACAGCCGTCGCCGCTGAAAAGACAGTTCCGACAAAGCCTTCGCTGAGTCGAAACGAGCAGCGTCGTCTGCAGCGCGAGAGCGAGCGCCTCGAAAAACGCATCTCGGAGCTGGAGCAGGAGCAGGCCGAGCGCGGACAGCGACTGTCCGATCCCGACGTGTACGGCAACGATGACTACCAGGAGCTCCTGGGCAAGTGGCAGGCAACCCAGGAAAAACTCGAAGACCTCATGGGTCGCTGGGAGCGCAACCAGCGGCAGCTCGGCGATACCGGCAGCCCCGGCTGACAGCTGCACGCTCAGGTGTGGATGTACTGGCCGCCGTCCACGCGCAGCACCTTGCCGGTGATCCACTCGCCGTCGCTTGAGGCCAGGAAAGCCACCATGCGGCCTATGTCGTCGGGCTGGCCCATGCGGCCGAGTGCGATGCTGGCCAGCGCGGCTTCGCCGTGGGCGTTGACCACGGCGTCGCCCATGGCTGATTTCACCAGGCCGGGAGCCACGACGTTGACCCTGATTCCCGAAGAGGCGACCTCTTTTGCCAGTGTCAGGGTAAGCGCGTTGACGCCGGCCTTGGCCACGTTGTAGGGAGACCCGAAGGGCATGAGGTTATCGGCAGCTATCGACGAGATCGCCGTTATCGAACCGCCGCCAGCGTTCTCGATGTAGGGCACCGCGGTTCGCAGCGTGTAGAACACGCCGTCGAGGTTGGTGTCGAGCACCTTGCGCCAGTAGCGCGGCTCGACCTGCGACACCGGGGCCACGCCCGAGGGCAGGCCGGCGTTGGCCACCACGGTGTCCAGTCCGCCGAGGAATTCGTTGGCCCGGGCAAACGCTTCTTCAACCTGCTCGAGGTCACTCGCGTCGCTCTTGAGGGCCAGCGCTCGTCCGCCGAGCGCTTCTATCTCGGCCACCGCCGAGGCGGCTTCTTCTTCTGCGCGACGATAAGTGATGACCAGTGAAGCCCCGCAGCCGGCCAGTGCCAGCGCGATTCCCCGGCCTATTCCCCGCGAGCCGCCGGTAACGAGCGCGCGATGTCCATCGAGATCAGCCAATGTCAGCTCTCCTTTTCAGCGGGTGGCCGCGCTCGGTCTTCGCCGCGGGTGTCATCTATGTTTCTGGTAGGCATGTCCTGCTCGAGCATGCGCAGGGGGGTGGCTTTTTCTTCTACCAGCTGTCGGTTCGCGGTGCTGTAGCTGAAGCAGGTGTCGCGCATGCCGGGCACGTTGTTGAGAACGAAATCGTGGCGTTGCAGCGGCACGTCTTCCCGTTCGCGTTCCTCGCGCGATTGCGAGGTAAACAGGCGCACGAAATGCAGCTGGTAGGCGGCCTGGGCGATCTCGACCAGTAGCTCCGATACGCGGTGGCATCCGCCCGAACCGCCAACGGCCTTGCGCGCTTCCAGCGTAAAGCCGCGCGCGACCTTCATTCCCACCAGGCGTTCGATGTTGGGGTGGGTCATGTTGCAGACCTCGGTGAAGGGCCCGTTGCGTACCTCGCTGCGGGCGGCGACTATCTCCAGCGAGGGATGCAGGATCTCCACCTCGGCTCGAACGTCGTGTACCTCGTCGCGCAACGAGGCCGTTATGAGAAAGCGATCTCCCTCGATTGGGAAAATGCTCACGTTCTTGTTGCGGTGATAGATGGCGCTGCGTGTAGGCATCGCTACTGTTTAGCGGGGTGGCCTACCCGAAAGAAGCAGCTTCTCAGCCCTGCTGCTTCAGGCCGCGCTGCGGCGGGTCCGCCTGTACTCGTCGGCTTTTTCCCGGAGGCCATGGTCGAGCGCGTCGTCCTCACTGTAGCCGTGCTCGGCCGCGTAGCGCCGCACGTCTTCGGTGATGCGCATCGAGCAGAACCTGGGTCCGCACATCGAGCAGAAGTGAGCCTCTTTTGCCGCCGCTGCCGGCATGGTCGCGTCGTGGTAAGAGCGCGCCGTGGGTGGGTCGAGCGACAGGTTGAACTGGTCTTCCCAGCGGAACTCGTAACGCGCCTTCGAAAGAGCATCGTCTCTCAGTCGCGCGCCGGGGTGCCCCTTGGCAACGTCGGCGGCGTGCGCGGCTATGCGGTAGGTCACCACGCCCTGTCGCACGTCGTCGAGGTCGGGCAGGCCAAGGTGCTCCTTGGGCGTAACGTAGCAGAGCATCGCGCAGCCCAGCTGGGCGATCATCGCCGCGCCGATGGCAGAGGTTATGTGGTCGTAGCCTGGCGCGATGTCGGTGGTCAACGGTCCGAGGGTGTAAAACGGCGCTCCGTGGCAGACGGCTGCCTGTCGCTGCATGTTTTCGGCCACCAGGTGCATTGGAACGTGGCCGGGGCCTTCGACCATCACCTGTACGTCGTGTTCCCAGGCCTTGAGGGTCAGTTCGCCCAGGGTGTCGAGCTCGGCAAACTGCGCCTCGTCGTTGGCGTCGGCGAGGCTGCCAGGCCTGAGTCCGTCGCCCAGCGAGAAGGCGACGTCATACTTTTTCATGACCTCGCAGATGTCTTCAAAGTGGGTGTAGAGAAAGTTCTCGCGGTGGTGGGCCAGGCACCAGCCAGCCATTATCGCGCCGCCCCTCGAGACTATGCCCGTCACCCGGGCAGCCGTCATGGGGACGTAGCCCAGGAGCACGCCCGCGTGAATGGTGAAGTAGTCTACGCCCTGCTCGGCCTGCTCGACCAGTGTTTCGATGAACACGTCGATGTTAAGTTTCTCGGGTAGACCGTTAACTTTTGCCAGCGCCTGGTAGATTGGCACGGTGCCTATTGGCACCGGCGAGTTGCGTACTATCGCCTCTCGCGTGGCGTGTATGTCGGGCCCGGTCGACAGGTCCATGACCGTGTCGGCACCCCAGCGCGTGGACCAGCGGAGCTTGTCCACCTCGGTTTCGATGTCCGACACGACCGCCGAGTTACCGATGTTGGCGTTGATCTTCACGAGGAAGTCGCGGCCTATGATCATGGGTTCGAGCTCGGGGTGGTTTACGTTGGCGGGGATGATGGCCTGGCCCGAGGCAACGCGTTCGCGCACGAACTCGGCAGTCACGCCTTCGCGCTGGGCGACGTAGCGCATCTCTTCGGTCACCTGGCCCTGGCGAGCCCAGTGCATCTGGCTCATGTTGCCGTCGCCGCCTTGTTGCCTTCGGATCGCGGTCCACTCGGCGCGCTTGTGCGGCAAGCCCTGCTCGGCGCTGAAACCCTGCGGACCGGTGGTGTCGTAAATTTCCACGGGCGGGTTGTCGCCGGTCTGCGTTATCTCGCGGTGCGGTACGGCGAGGTCGCCGACCTGCACTTTCTGCGAGCGGGGAAACGTCTCTTCCAGGCCAGGGAGTTTATTTTCTGCCATGATCCTGGACGATGAAACAACGCGCCCGACGTGGTGTCAATGGAAACGGCGGGCTGGGCGACTTGGTGTGTACGCGGGCCACGGCTATACCTGTCGGCCGGTCGTGCAGGCTGGTCATTTTGACCCGGCCCGGCCACTGATGGAGCATGCGCATAGTTTCGTGGAACGTTAACGGCATTCGCGCGGCGGCGCGCAAGGGCTTCCTCGGGTGGCTCGAACGCAGCCGTCCCGACGTCGTGTGCTTGCAGGAAACAAAGGCCCTGCCTGAGCAGGTGCCCGACGACGTGCTGCTGGCCATCACGTCGCTGGGCTACCATCTCGATTGGCACTCGGCCGAGCGCAAGGGTTACAGCGGCGTGGCGACCTTCAGCCTCGAAAAACCCTTGTTCGTCACCCGCGGGCTCGGGTTTGAGCGCAACGAGGGGCGTATTCTCGTCACCGAGCACGGCGCGGTCACGGTCTACAATGTTTACTTTCCCAACGGCCGGCAGACCCCCGAGGGGCCCGACCCCGATCGCCTGGGCTTCAAGATGGAGTTTTACGCCGCGCTGCTCGAGGTGGTCGACGAAGAACGCGAGCAGGGTAAGAACGTGGTCGTATCCGGTGACTGGAATACAGCCCACACCGAGGTCGACCTGGCCCGACCGAAACAGAACGAGACCGTGACTGGTTTTCTACCCGAGGAACGCCGGGCGTTGCAGGACTGGTTTGATCGCGGCTACGTCGACACCTTTCGCGCCCTGAATCCCGCGTCGGCCTATGAAGGCAAGCAAGCGCACGAGCGGGATTATTCCTGGTGGAGTTATCGCGCGGGTGCGCGGGATCGCAACGTGGGCTGGCGCATCGACTACCACGTTGTCGATGCGGGGCTGGTTTCGCGTGTGAAGTCGGCGCTCATCCACGCCGAGGTCATGGGCTCAGACCACTGTCCCATCGAGCTGGAGCTCGACGTTTAGAAACCGTCGCGGCCCACGCGCGGGAGATGTTGAGACAGGTGAATAGTGGGCGGCCACCTGCGCCGCTGTCGCGGGGTGGAGTGGCTGTGGAAGAGCAGGGCCCACATTCCGCCGCAGGCGCCGACGACCGTTGCCACCAGCAGCACGAAAGCGATGCTGGTGGGCACGACGCGCATTATGGTCTGCAGCAAGGTGAGGGCCAGCATGCAGGTCCCCAGCCCGAACACGAGGTAGCCCAGCGCGGCGGCAACCGTGCCCCCAGCTGGTTCGTCGGGTCGTTCATCGGGCGCCAGGCTGGCATCCCAGCCCGCTCTGTTTACTGCAACCATTGTTTCACCGTGGTGCCGAGCTGTGCCGCCTCGGGGGGGCACTTGTTCCCCTGGCTGGCAAGCATACGGCCGACGCCGCATTTTAACCCCACCCGGGGGCTGGATGCCAAGCTGGCGAGCCGTTTATGGTGATAAAAAGGCGTAAAAAGGCAAAAGATAAGTTATTTCCGCTCTTGGCTCGCAATTTTGCACGATTTCGGCCGGAGCGTTTTGTTCCCCCCTGAGTGGGGGCTATCGGGTCCTTTGGCTTGGGAGCGCGTACTCGACACAACACGCGAGACAGGCGAAAAACCATTCCATGAGTGACTTGATGGACCTGTCGGCCGTTGAACTTGCGGCACTGGTGAGGGCCGGCGACGCTTCGCCCAGCGACTGCGTGGAGGCGGCGCTGGCGCGTATATCCGAGCGCAACGAATCGCTCAACGCTTTCGTACACGTCTGCGCCGAGCGTGCGCTGGGTGACGCGCGCGACCTGGAAAAACGCATGGCCCATGGCGAGCAAACGCTTCCGCTGGCCGGCGTTCCCCTGGGCGTCAAGGACCTCGAAGAGGTGGCCGGACTTCCTTGCACCTACGGCTCGGTGCCCCTGCGCGACAACGTGGCCGAACGCGATTCGGTGCAGGTGGAGCGCCTGCGCGCAGCCGGTGCCATCGTGGTGGGCAAGACCAACACGCCCGAGTTCGGTTACACGGGCTTTACCAGGAACCGCGTGTTCGGCACCACGCGCAACCCGTGGAACGCCGAGCGCACGCCGGGTGGATCGAGCGGAGGGTCGGCGGCGGCGCTCGCCGGTCGCATGGTGCCGCTGGTCACGGCTTCCGACGGGGGCGGGTCCACGAGGATACCCGCTTGCTACACCGGCGCGTTCGGCATCAAGCCGAGCTTTGGCCGCATACCGCTGGGCCCGCTCGACGGTGGCAGTGCGCAATGGGCCGACACCATTCACCTTGGTCCCATAACCCGCAGCACGGCTGACGCGGCGACGTTCATCGACGCCGCCTGCGGTTATCATCCCGCCGATGCCAACTCGCTTCCGCACCCGGGGTTTTCTTACCTCGAGAGCATCGATGATCTGCCGACCGGGTTGCGAGTGGGCTTCAGTCGCGACCTCGGATACGCGCGGGTGCAGAAAGACGTGCTGCGCGAGGTCGAAGGCAGCGTGGCCGAGCTGGCGGCGCTGGGGTTCGAAATAGACGAGCTGGATTTGAAGTTGCCCGACCTCGGCAACGACTGGGGCATGATGGCCGGCGCTGAGTCATTCGGCGTAGTGGCGCCGCTGGTCGAAGGCCACGAGGAAGAGCTGGGACGGGGTTTCTGGCAGGGCCTGCAGTTTGCTTCGCGGCTCGACCCGGCCGGCATCGCGCGCATACAGCGGCAACGCGCTGAGCTGAACGCGGCGCTTGGTGCCCTGTTCGAAGATTATGATCTGCTGGTAACGCCGCAGTTGCCGACCGAGGCTTTTGCGGCTTCGGGGCCGCCGCCCTCGGGCGTCGACGGTCGGGATTTTGACGCGCCCATGCACGCGGTGGCTTTTACTTACCCGTTTAACATGTCGGGGCATCCGGCGGCCAGCCTGCGTGCCGGCATGACCGACGCGGGCTTACCTGCGGGCCTGCAACTGGTGGCCGAGCGTCATCGTGACGAGCTGGTCTTGCAGACGGCACGGGCACTGGAGCTGTCCCGGCCCGCGGCCGACTGGCCGGCCTTTCCGTTCTCCTGATCTACAGCGACAGTCGTTCGGCCAGGGCTCGGTGCTGCTCCCAGATTTTCTCGGGCAGGCGATCACCGAACTTTTCGTAGAAGGCTTTCTGGTCCTCCACCTCGGCCTGCCATGACTCACGGTCAATGTGCAGCAGGTCGGCCATCGTCTCTTCGTCGACGTCGTCCAGGCCGTCAATGTCGATCGTGCCCTCGGCCGGCACCCAGCCTACGGCTGTTTTTACCGCGTCGGCCGCCCCCAGGCAGCGCTCGCGTATCCAGCGCAGCACGCGGAGGTTCTCGCCGAAGCCCGGCCATATGAATCGGCCGCCGTCGTCCTGGCGAAACCAGTTTACGTGGAAGATAGCGGGCAGCTTGTCTGACTTGGCACCCAGCGACAGCCAATGGGCAAAATAGTCGGCCATGTTGTAACCGCAGAACGGTATCATTGCCATGGGGTCGCGCCTGACGACGCCGACCGCGCCCGTGGCCGCTGCCGTTGTTTCCGAGGCGACCGCCGATCCAACGTAAACGCCGTGCTCCCAGTCGAAGGCTTCGAACACGAGCGGAGCCGTTTTCGCCCGCCGCCCGCCGAATATGAAGGCTGAGATCGGCACGCCGCGCGGTGATTCCCAGTCCTCGGATATGCAGGGACACTGGGAGGCGGGCGCGGTGAAGCGCGAGTTAGGGTGGGCGGCTTTATCTTCACTGGCCGGCGTCCAGTCGTTGCCGCGCCAGTCGGTGGCGTGGGCCGGCGGGTCGCCGTCCATGCCTTCCCACCATGGCTGGCCGTCATCGGTCAGCGCCACGTTGGTGAATATGGTGTTGGCCGAGGCGCTGATCATCGCGTTGGGGTTGGTCTTGCTGCTCGTGCCCGGCGCGACACCGAAGAATCCGTACTCGGGGTTTATGGCGTAGAGTCGGCCGTCTTCACCGAATTTCATCCACGCGATGTCGTCGCCCACGGTCCAGATTTTCCAGCCGTCCTGGCACTCGGGCGGGACCAGCATGGCGAGGTTGGTCTTGCCGCAGGCACTGGGAAAAGCAGCTGCCATGTAAGTGATGTCGCCCTCGGGGCTTTCGAGTCCGAGGATGAGCATGTGCTCGGCCAGCCAGCCCTCGTCGCGCGCCATGGTCGACGCGATTCGCAAGGCGAAGCATTTTTTGCCCAGCAGCGCATTGCCGCCGTATCCCGACCCCACGCTCCAGATCTCGCGGCGCTCGGGAAAGTGCAAGATGAAACGACGATCGGGTGAAAGGTCGCCCAGCGAGTGCAGGCCCTTGACGAACTGGCCGTCGTCGCCGAGCTGCTCGATCGCGATCTGTCCCATGCGCGTCATCGTACGCATGTTGATAACGACGTAGGGCGAATCGGTTATTTCGACGCCCACCTGGGATATGGGCGAGCCGGCAGGTCCCATGATGTAGGGAATCACGTACATGGTGCGGCCCTTCATCGCGCCTTCGTAAAGCGGGCGGACCTTTTTCTCGGCGTCTTCAGGCGACATCCAGTTGTTGGTGGGGCCGGCGTTATTCTCGTCTTCGCTGCAGATGAAGGTGAGGTGCTCCACCCGGGCGACGTCCTGGGGGTCGCTGCGGTACAGGTAACAGCCGGGGTAGGTCTCCTCGTTGAGAACGGTGAAATCACCGCTGGCCACCAGCTGGTCGATCAGCCCCTGGTACTCCTGTTGTGAGCCGTCGCACCAGACCACGCGGTCGGGGCAGGTAAGCTCTGATATTTCGTTGACCCAGTCGTTAAGAACCTTGTTCATCCTGGTTATGAATACTCCCGTGGCGCTGCCTGCCCGGACCCTCGACTGCTCTTACGGGTGGGCGGCTGAACAGCGTATATCACGCCACACTAGACCGGAAAATAAACGGTTTCCAATTTCGCCGCGTAGCGGGATGGGTCAGCCTTTGCCGGCCTTCCAGAGCTCTACGTCGCCCGAAAGGGCCACGAAGCGCTGTACCAGGCGGGGCTGGCTGAATCCGGCCGACTCGAGTTCGTAGCCGGGGCCGCGGTCATCCGGGGGGTCCGGCCCTATGCCCGCGGCCTGGGCCAGCACGCGCGCGGGTGCTGCCGCCAGTGCCAGCCACGCGGGCCAGGCGGCCGACCAGTCGGCGACCAGCACGTGGCCCCCGGTGGCGAGCACTCTCCTGGTCTCGGCCAGCACCTGGTGGCGGGTGGCCAGTCCCAGTTCGTTGAGCACCATGGTGAGAGCGATGACATCAAAAGAGTTGTTTTCAAAGGGCAGCGATTGGCCAGAGCCTTCGAGCAGGTGCACGCGCTCTCCGCTGCCTCCCAGGCGCCGACGGGCTACATTGAGAGCGTCGGGGGTGGGCTCCACACCATAGAGCAGCGCTCCCGGTTCGTCGTAGACCGCTCGCTCGAGCAGCGAACCCGTGCCGCAACCGACATCGAGCATGCGGGTGCCGGATTTTAACTCGCAGGCAGCAACCAGGTCTTCAATAAACGAGCTTTCCGGCCACAACAGTGACCGCCAGCTGCGGTTGAAGCTGTCGTACATTGACCCGGTTTCGGCAACGATCATCTATCCATTATAGCCTACGCGGCGGCGGGCGCAGGCTATTTGTTGCAGGGCCCGTCCTTGTAAGCATTGTCGCCCGGTGGCAAGCATGGTGCTGCGGTGGGTACGGGGGCCTCAACGATGAGCAGGGCGCTGGCCCTGTTGCTGCTGCTCGGGGCAGGTATGGCCGCGTTCTGTATCGACCTGCGTCCTGTTGTATCGCCTCCCGGCCCAGACATTCTCCTGGTCACGATCGACACCCTCAGGGCCGACCATTGCTCGGCTTATGGCTACACCACTGAGACCACGCCTTTTCTTTCCGACCTGGCCCGCGGGGGGGTGCTCTACGAGCAGGCGTGGGCCCCCACGGCAACGACTGCTCCTTCGCACGCGGCACTGTTTGCGTCGAGGTGGCCGCGCTCGATGGGCGTGATGCAGAACGGCCAGCCGGTGCCTGGCGGCGAGCTCATGTTGGCCGAACTGATGTCAAGGGGTGGATACGCGACGGCTGCCTTCGTGAGCTCGCTGCCCGTGAGCTCGCGGTTCGGCTTCGGCCAGGGCTTTGATTACTTCGACGATGATTTCGACGCCGAGGGAGCCTCGCGCGGTAAACGCAAGATCCCGGGTGATGGCAGCCGGGGCGCGCACCGGCTTGACCGTCGTGCCGACGCCACGGCCCGGCATTTTGAGAACTGGTTGCGGCGACGCGATGACCCGCGGCCACTGTTTGCCTGGCTGCACTTCGTTGACCCCCACTATCCCTACGGCCGCGATCGCCTGCTCGATCTCGAATGGCCCGATTCGGTTGGGTTGGCGCTGCGCGCTTACGACAGCGAAATACTGAGGGCCGACCGCGGTCTCGCGACGGTCGTTAAGGCTTTTCGCCGACACTCGGCCACTCGCTCCTCGGGCGGAGAAACTTCGGACAGGGGTTCGGTGGTGCTGGTGACCTCCGACCACGGCGAGGGGCTGGGCGATCACGGCTGGAAGTTTCACGGCATCAACGTTTACGAAGAGGCCGTCAGGGTACCCCTGCTGCTGTGGGGCAGCCCGGGGATCGACTTAGGCGGTACCGTGACTGGCGATACCGTGGCGGGTAGCAAATTGGCAGGGCGGGTTCGCAGCCAGCCGGTGACCCTGCTCGACGTGGCGCCCACCCTGGCCGGCCTCGCGGGGATTGAGCGTGCCCCTTCTTTTCTTGGACGCGAGCTTACCGGGGCGCTGCCCGAGGATCACGCCGTGTTCCTGCAGCGACGCAACTACCGGTCGCGGAGGGTGAGGGGACGCGAAGTACGGGGGCCACTGACTGCCGTCGTTGCCCAGGGCCACAAGTACCTGGCCACGGTTTCGGGGGAGCAGTCGATTACCGAGGAGCTATACCACCTGGCCGATGACCCCGGCGAACTCAACGACCTGTCGGCATCCAGGCCCGGGCTGTCGTTGCGACTGGCCCGCCTGCTGTCGGACTGGGAGTCGGAGTACCCGGCCGTGAAGGGGGTTCCCGTTTCTGACCGCGAAGTCATAAAGGCGCTGCGGTTGCTGGGCTACGTGGAGTGAAGCGGGCGTTGCAAAGAACAGCCACCGCCTTGTCGGTGGCCTTGTTGTTTTCGTTGGCAGCCTGCAGCGAGCCGCCATCTACCGAGCCATTCCCCACTGGTCCGTATCCCGAAGCACCGCTGCTGCTGCTCGGCGTCGACGGTCTCGAGTGGGACGTGGTGCTCGAACTGGTCAAGCTCGGTGACCTGCCCGTGCTCGCCGGCCTCATGCGCCGCGGCGTGTACGGCAGTCTTGACGTCGATCGTCCCACCTTGTCGCCGGTGCTGTGGACAACGGCCGCCACCGGTCACCTCGCGGCTGAGCACGGGATTTCCGGCTTCGTGTACAGGCACAAAAAAAAGGTCAAGTTGTTTCGCAGCTTCGATCGTCGTCGCCCGGCTTTCTGGAACCTCCTGGGCATGGCTGGCCAGCGAGTAGCCACGGTGGGTTGGTGGCTCACCTGGCCCGCCGAAGAAGTGAACGGCATCATGGTTTCCCAGGCCAACACGATCACCAACTCCATGCGCCGCGACGGCATGGGTATAAGCAAGAACTCGTTGTTTACCGGTCTGCAGCAGCAGGTATGGCCGCCGGCCATGGAGGCCAGCGTGTTGGCCGTACCCGGGCGGGTGGAGAGCGGGCTCGACGAGCACGTGGAGCGAGTACTGGGACGCCTGCCCGCTGATCTGCCCAAGGTAGAGGCGGTGCTCATGCGCCACTGTCGCTGGGCCTTGCGGGCCGACGAAACTTATCGCCGCGTGGCGCTCGACCTGATGGCTGTCGACGAGGGGTTTGACCTGCTGTCGGTATACTTCGGTGGGTCCGACGTGCTGGGGCACCGCTTCTGGCGCTATGCCTATCCGCAGCAGTACAAGCACCCGCCCACCGCCGATATGATAGAGGCCCTGGGCGACGTTCTGCACGACTACTACCGCTGGCTCGACACGACCCTCGGCGAGTTGATCGCTGCCGGGCCCGCTAACGCCAACGTGGTCGTGGTGAGCGATCACGGCATGCACGCCATTCGTCCGCGCGCGCGTTTTGCTTCTGCCGACCGCATTCCGGCCCTCAACTCGGGTGGCCACTCGGACGCGCCCGATGCCTTGCTCATCGCCGCCGGTCCCTCGCTGCCGCTGGGCGACGGTGGCCTGCCGGAAAACCGCGAGCAGATCGTCGAGCTTGGCCGCCTGGTGGATCTCGCCCCTTCGCTGCTCGCGCTGCGGGGGCTTCCCTACGGGCTCAACATGACGGGCCGACCGATGCCGGCACTGCTGTCGGCGTCTTTTGCCGAGAAATTTCCGCTGACCTCGCGCCGTCGCTGGACCAGTGATGATTGGCGTCCGAGCTGGACC
Source organism: Pseudomonadota bacterium (assembly GCA_014382245.1). Taxonomy (GTDB): domain Bacteria; phylum Desulfobacterota; class Binatia; order UBA1149; family UBA1149; genus UBA1149. The sequence continues at coordinate 60,701 of JACNKC010000054.1, forward strand.
ACTCCCTTTGCCGAGGAGCGTCTGCAGGACGACGATTCGGAGCAGCGGCTGGAGCAACTGCGCTCGCTCGGTTACATAAAATAACTCCTGGGGGTCAGTCGAGGTAGCCCAGGGCCTTGAGGGCGGCGCGTTCAGATGGGCTGATGTCCGCCTCGCCGCCGTCCTGCCGGATGCGGGCCGGAGGATTGGCCTGCTTCCATGCCTCGAGGGCCGCGCTCATCCGGGCCAGGTGAACGGCTTGTCGTTCGGCCAGGTTGCTGCGTTCGTTCGGGTCAAGGTCGAGTCGGTACAGTTCGGGCGGCCGCTGTTCGGCGAGGATGAGTTTCCACGGTGTCTCGAACCACGCTTCTTCGCTGCCGGACAGGCGCTTAAGAGGCGGCGTACGAAAGGGGCGTCGCTGGGCATAGAACGGCACCACGGGCGGCTGGGTTTCTACGAACAGCCAGGATGACAGGTCGCGGCCCTGGGCCGCAAAAGGGCGGGTGGGATCGAGCAGGCCCGCGACGGTGGGCGCGAGATCCACCAGCGACACGGGCGTGGTTATTATCCGCGGCGCGAGCTTTCCCTGCCACTGCATTATGAGCGGCACGTGCAGGGCTTCTTCGTACAGCAGCGTGCCGTGGCCGAAGCCGATACCGGTTTCCTGTTGCCGTTCGGCCAGAGATTCGCCGTGGTCGGAGGTGACGACGACGAGCGGAGCCTGGCCGCGAGGTGACGATTGCCGGGCCAGGTTCACGATCGCGCCCAGCGCGCTGTCCACGTGGCTGACCTCACCGTCGTACAGCCCACGTGCGGCCTCGACCTGTCCGGCGGGGAGCACAGCCGAACGAAGAAAACGTGGCGGGTCGCTGAAGCGTTGCGGTAGCTGATCGTGGTGGGCCATCGTGCCACGACGCAGTGCCGACGGGGGCTCGTAGGGTTTGTGGGGTTCCCACAGGTGTACCCACAGGAACCAGGGCTCGTCGCCGTTGTCCGCGAGCCACTTGCGCGTGAGCTCGACCATCTCCCGGGAGTTGCGCCAGTGTTGCTCGCGCGGTGGCGAGTCGCTGCTGTCAAAGCCCGACAGGTTGCGGCGTGGCGGATCCAGTCCCAGGCGCGCCGTTATCGCCGCGGTGGTCTTGCCTTGCGCGCGCATCCAGTCGGCGAGCGTGGGCAGGTCGTCGACCGCGCGGGACGCGTTCACCAGCAGGCCGTGGCTGCGCGGGTACAGCCCGGTAAGAATGGAGGCGTGCGAGGGGTCGGTGGTGGGCACGGTGGCGTGTGCCGACTCAAAACGTACGCCGCCGGCCGCCAGCCGGTCGAGGGCCGGCGAGCCGTGGGCATTATTTTCGGGGCCGTATCCCCAGCTTCCCAGGCGATCGGCCCTCAGCGTGTCGATGGTAACCAGCAACACGTTGGCGTTGGCCCGGTCGGTGGCGGGTTCGGACTGGGAGCAGGCGCTGGCAAGCAAGGTCGCTGCGGCGAGCGTTGCGGCGATCCTGCCCGAAATCATCATCGTGACCTGCATGGAAGGTACAGGTTAGATGTATGGCCCGTCCTTAGCTACAGTCGCCGCCGTGAGAGTCGTGATCGCAGCGTTGTTCAAGCGCAGGCTGAACGCGCGCGCCGCCGTACTGTTGTTGGCCCTGGGCGTGGTCAGCGCAGCCGGTTGCGTGGGCGACCCGGGGCCTGCGCCGCGTCGGGCCTACGACGATAAACCCAACGTCCTCCTGGTGAGTATTGACAGCCTTCGCGCTGACCACCTGGGCTTCATGGGCTACGAGCGCGCCACCAGCCCGGTAATGGATCGCCTGGCCAGGAGCGCGGTCGTATTCGACAACGCCCACAGCAGCAGCTCGTGGACGCTTCCTGCCCACGCCGCGCTCATGACCGGTCTGCCCGACAGCACCCACGGCGTGAGTCGTGGAGGGCGCGCTTTGCCGACCGCCGCCGAGACCCTGGCCGAGGCTTTTCGCGTGGCGGGCTATCGCACCATGGGCTTCTACTCCGGGCCCTTCCTTCATCCGGTGTACGGCTTCGGGCGCGGGTTTGACGACTACGTAGACTGCAGCTCCTATGGCCTGGGCTCGGCAGGCGCTGACCCCAAGCGCCTTCACTCCGCGTCGCACCGCGACGTGACGGGCCCCATCGTCAAGCGCGAGCTCGAGGCGAGGGTGGCGTCACTGGGTCGCGGACCGTGGTTTGTTTTTGTCCACCTGTGGGACGTTCACTACGATTACATACCGCCGGCACCTTACGACACGATGTTTGATCCCGATTACACGGGCTCGATGACCGGCGTCAATTTCAAGGGCAACCGGGATTTTAAACCAGGAATGGACGAGGCCGACCGTCGCCACGTGCTGGCGCTGTACGACGGCGAGATAGCCTGGACCGACGACACTCTGGGCAGCATCGTGCGGACCTTGCTCGCTGAGCAGGGTGATCTCGATAACAGCATCGTGGTCGTGACCTCGGACCACGGCGACGAGTTTCTTGAGCACGGAGGCAAGGGCCATCGGCGCACGCTTTACGAAGAGGTGTTGAAGATCCCGTTGCTGCTGCACTGGCCGGCGGGGCTCAAGTCACGTCGCGTCAGCGACGCAGTGGGCCTTGTAGACATCGCGCCGACCCTGCTCGACCTGGCCGGGCTGCCGCCGATGGCGGGCGTGCTGGGGTCGTCGTTGGCCGGGCTAGCCCGTGGTGGCGTCGAGGCAGACCGCGCCGTCCTGGCCGAGCTTAACGTGGCCCCCCACCTTCTGAGTGCGGTCGTGCAGGGTCAGTCCAAGCTGATTACCCGCCGCGATGGTCGCCGGTCCAAGTACTTTGACCTGCGCTCGGATCCGGGCGAGCAGCGGCCCCTGCCTGCAGATAGCGGGGGCGCTTTGTCTGGCCGCCTGCGTGGGCTGCTCGACGAGGCCAAGCAGCGGGCGCTCGAACCGCTGCTGCTGTCGCCGTCTGATCTTTCGCCGGCGATGGAAGAACAGCTGCGGCAGCTGGGCTACATAGACTGATCGATCAGCATGTAGACCTTGACCTTGTGCGAGGCGAACTGCTTGTCGGCTACCTGGCGGTAGTTTTTTTTCAACCAGCGGTTGCCGCCGGGCATAGGGCTGCGGGAGTGCAGCACTACGTCGGGAAGCCGCCCGTCGCGCAGCGGCTTCCACGGCAGATCGCCGCGGTCGTGCATCCACGCGGTCATGCCACGTATGCCCAGGCCCAGCGGCACGTGGTTGTCCATGTGCGAGAAGGCCAGCAGGTGGGTGCAGCCCACCGCGTAGATCGTCTGTCCCGACTCCTGCATGGCGTGCACGCGTTCGGCCAGGCGGTATTGCGAGGCGAGCTTGCGGCCGGCCGACAGGTTTCTACCGGGCAGCGCCAGGGGTAGCAGGACGGCGACAGACACTGCCAGCAGCAGGGCAGCGGCGGGGTAACGACTGTGCCGCGCCAGCGCTGACACGGGCAGGCCCAGCAACAGGCCTATACCCACGGCCATGAAGGGCTCGACCAGGAAGCGGTCGGGGAAGCCCTGGTAGTCGTGCAGCGTGAACAGCAACGCGGCGTGGCCGCCTGCCACCAGCGCTATCCATCCCGGCCGGGCCGACAGCCAGCCGCCCACGCGAGATGGCCTGGCCAGGCACCAGAGCCAGGCTACGGCCGCCGCGGCCACCGACAGGGCCGGCAAAACGCTTGCGCTGTTGAAGCCCTCCTGCACGCGCAGGAACCAGACCACGTGGCGGCCGAGTAATTTCAATCCCAGGCCGTGGGTCATGTACATCGAGGGGTAGACGATCGTCTGTTCCCACTGCTGGGCCAGCGCGTCGTGGGCCACGAAGTAGAGCTCGTAGGGGAGAAGCGCCAGTGCGAAGCCGGCGCAGTACAGCGCAAAGCTGCGCAGGCGCCTGGGTGCTACGAGCAGGTCGACCAGCGCAAACACGGCAACGAGTGCCGTTGATTGCCAGCACAGGAAGGCCAGGGCCGAGGCCGCGCCGCAGGCCAACGGACGCCGCCGCGACGCAGCCAGTAGGGCCCCGAGCGTGAACAGCGCCATGAAAACTTTGGGACGCACGCCCATGGCGCCCATGCCCATGAAGCCGCTGAAGCCGAGCATTGCCAGGGCCGCCACCAGTCCGGCTGCGTTGCCGCCCAGGCTGCGCGCGCACAGGAAGGCCAGTGTCACCACCCCGGCGGTCGCGGCCACGCTCAGCGCGCGGGCCGAGTGAAGGTCGTTGACGCCCAGTTCTCGACCGCTGCGTATGGCGGCCGCCGTGGCCAGCATGGTGAAGGAGGTCTTCGGATCGAACTGCGACACGTGCGGGGGCACGCCGGACGCGGCCCGTTCGGCTATGAAGAAGTAGTGCTGGTTGTCGCTGATGAGCGGTCCGTCGAAGGGCGCCACGGATAGCATGCGCAGCAAAGCGATGGCCAGTACGGCGAGGGCGGCCATCGATAACAGCCCAGCTGGTTTTTCGATTGCTGTCACGTCGGTGTCGGGCGTCCGGTTACCCCGGATGGGCACCACGGATTGTAGCTGATTCGGATCGTTTTCGTGCGCAGGGGCCCAGGCGGGCCCGGAGTTCGCTTGCATGAAGCTCGGTTAAGCGGCGCTTGCTTAACCGGGGAAAATAGTAGAGCTTGAAGGTCTAGAATGCGTAGCGAGCGCAGCGGGACGAACAGGTATGGAAGCCAGTGAAATAGAAAAGATCCTGGGAGAGTCTATCGCCGGTGCCCAGGTGCAGGCAGAAGACACCAAGGGCAACAGTGGCGATCACTTCAGGGTGATCGTCGTGGCCGAGGTCTTCGAGGGCATGGGCATGGTCGCGCGACACCGCGTGGTCTACGAGGCCCTGGGCGACAACATGCGGGAGCGAATCCACGCCCTGACCATGGAGACGCTCACGCCCGAACAGTACCGCTCACAGATCGTAAGCCTCGAGGAGGGCTGAATACATGGCCACCGATATATTCAAGACCATCGAAGAACAGGTAAAAGCCGAACGCGTTGTCGTTTATATGAAGGGCACGCCCGACCTTCCCCAGTGCGGGTTTTCTAAAACTGTCTGCGAGGCCCTGCGCCTGTCCGGTGCCGAGTTTACCAGCTACAACGTACTCGACGACCCCGAGCTCAGGCAGGCCATAAAGCAGTATTCCGACTGGCCTACCATCCCTCAGCTTTACGTAGACGGCGAGCTGGTAGGGGGCTGCGACATAGTGGTGTCGCTGTACGAGAGCGGCGAGCTCGAGAAGACCCTGGCCGCCTCCGACTGAGACCGGTCAGCCGGTTATGCGGCGCAGGATACGGTCGGCTATAAGAGAAAACATTTCTTCCAACTCGCTGTTGTCCGGCGAAAACACCATCGTCCCCTCGGGCTGGTCGGGGTTGATCATTCCGTTTTCGTTCGCCAGCCGACGCAGGAACTCGAGGTCGGGCTGGGCGTATTCGTAGGGCGAGTCGGGATTGCCCAGGGCTATGGTGTAGACCGTGTATCCCGACGAGCGCAGGAGGTCAGCCTGGTCCTCGGCCTGGCTGATGCCCAGCGCGCGGATGTTGTCTCCGTTGACCGACAAGCCACCTGGCAATGAGAAGGGCCACGGTGACCAGTACCAGGACAGGTTGGGGTAGAGTACCGGGTTGCCGTTGCTGTAGAATCCTACGACCTTTTTGCCGTTGTCGGGGTCGAAGAGTCCACGGTACCAGGAGCCGCTGCCGTAGGCTGCCACCACGCCGTCGTAGGGGTTGGGCGCGTAGTAGTGGTTGATGGTGAAGGTGTCGCGAAACGCGGTCGGGCGCCCGTCGGTAAACAGCACTACTATTTTAACGGCGTCTTCGCGCACGGGGGCGTTGTCGAGCTCGACGCGAGCCAGTCTCAGCCCCTCGTCTATGTTGGTGTCGGCTATCGGCACCAGTGATCCTATTATGGACTGGGCCGTTGACTTGAAGTTCTTGGTAATGGGCATGTCGGTCATACCCCAGGTCGAGTAACTCACAAGCGCGAACTGGTCGATGTCGTCGTCAAAGTATTCGACGAAGGCCTGTGAAGCGTCCTGCAGGTCGTCAAACGAGTTGCTGGTTTCGAGCGAGTACGAGACATCGAGCACGAGCACGAGGTCGAGCGGAAAGCGCGTTGCCTCGCCCACGGCGTAGAGATCGATGTCGTCCTGGCCTATCAGCCGTGAGAACACTCCTGGCAGTTCGTGGTTGCTCGATAGCTCTACGCGTACGGCGTCGGTGCTCGGAAAATCTATGTCGACCTCGTAGTCGAGGTTGCCGCCGGCGGTAAAGTTTGCGCGCGCGATGTCGAGCGCGATGTCTTCCATCGCGGGCACGCCCTTGTGGGTGTAGCGCGATGCCGCGAGAGCGCCGGCGTCGATGGCCTTGGCCATGCGCGAGCGGGTTATGTAGGCCGTGCCGAGGTCCACGGCCAGGCCGACGGCCGCCAGCGTGGCCACGAGCGAGAGGACGAAGAGCACCAGCACCACGCCGCTTTCGCCGCTACGCCGAGTTTCCTGGAAGCGCGTCATCATCAGAACCACGCCACGTCGTATAGATCGTCGGGCCAGGGCGACATGCCCCAGGCCGAAAGATTGAACACCGGGTCATAGTCGTGCGCGATCTCCACGGCGGTGAGTATGACCCCGTCGTCGAGTTCGGTTATTCCCGGTATGTTGGCCGTTCCTCCCAGTAATCCCACCCGGCTGGTAAAGGTGAATAGGGGGCCGCTGGCGGTCTGCTCAAAGATGACCGGCGTGCCGTCAAAGGTGCCCTGTCGCCGCACGCGCGAGATTATGACTATGCCGTCAACAGAAATGTCGAGCGGGTCGTCGCTCAGCTCGGTGGCGGCCACGGCTTGCTCGGGTGTAGATCCGCGCGACACGAGCGAACCTGCTTCGCGGGTGAGGTTGGCCATTACCTGGCTGAAGAAAATGAGCCTGCCCAGGTCGATCGAACCCAGCAGGATGATCGCGAGCAGGGGGGTTATCAGCATGAGCTCCACGTAGGCCATGCCGCTTTGCCCGCGCCGTTTTCCGTCGACAACCGTCACGATCCGGCCCCCGGGAATTCCTCGTTGCGAAAGCTGGCCGAGGTGCTGAACTGGTAGCCGCCTGGCGGGAAAAGGGTTCCCAGCAGGGGCGTTATGATGTCAACGCTGTGGGTCACGCGCACGGTCATGACGTCACCGGGGCCGCCGGGGCCGGCCACCTGCTGGCCGCTGCCGTTGATGGCGGTGAGCGATATGTCGCCCTGGTCGATATAGACCAGCGAGTAGTTGTCGATAACCGCGAGTGCGGAATCCTCGCGGGAGAGTTGCTGGCCCGGGTTGAGGGGGTCTTCCATCGTCCCGCCAATGGTCGCGTAGCGGGCGGCTTCGCTGACGGCGTGTTGCAGCATGGAGCGGACGTAGTAGATGTGGCAGAAGTCAAAAATAGAGAACAGGAACATGGCAAACGCCACGCTGGCGAGCGCCGCTTCGGTTACCATGGTGCCTCTCTCACCGTTTCGTCCTTGTCTCAAAACCTGGTTCCCCGGTTCCCAGTGAGCAATTTGCGTGCCCGGTCGGCACTTCCAGCGAGGCGTAGTGAACTACGCGGAAGCTGGCCCCGCCGCGTCCGTACAGGTGCAGGATCGGCAGCTGAGCGTCAATAAAATGACGCCACGTATGCGTTGCTTGTCCCCCGTGGATAACTCGGCAGGGTTCTTGCGCTATAGTGTACTCTGCCCGCTCGGCGGGCCGATCCCGTGACGGTACTGGACCCCGAAGATTTACAGGCCTGCCTCGATCACGGCCTGCCTGCCGGCGAGGCCGAGCGCCAGCTCGCATTGCTGGAGTCGGGCGTGGTGCCGGTGAGGCTGGCCCGGCCCTGCACGGCTGGGGACGGTTTGACCGTGCTGACAACGAGCGAGGCTGACCGCCTGGTGGAGGCCTGGCCGGAGATCGGGCGCGGTTGTCGCCTGCTTAAGTTCGTACCCGCCTCGGGCGCAGCCAGTCGCATGTTCAGTGCCCTGTCGGGCGTGCTGAGCGAGGGCGACCCCCCTGGTCTTGATGAGCTCAAACGCGCGGGGCAACAGGGTTCGGCCGACGCGGCCCTGGTGGCCGAGTTTGCCGAGCGCGTGAACGAGTTCGCTTTTTACGAAGAGCTGGCATTGCGGGTAGGGGCGTCCGGCGAACCTTCCGATACCGGTCACGCCTACCTGGGCTACGGCAGGGGCCTGCTGTCGGCCGAAGGACTTGACTACGCCCGGCTTCCCAAGGGTTTGCTGGCGTTTCATCTCTACCCCGACGGTTCGCGCACGCCGCTCGAAGAGCAGCTGTTCGAGGCCGCGGGCTACGCGGCATCCAGCGATGGCTGTTGTCGCTTGCACCTGACCGTGTCGGGCGAGCACCTGGGAGCCTTCGAAGAGCTGGTCACTCGTGTCGTTCCACTGTACGAGCAGCGCTTCGGCCTGCGCTTCGAGCTCTCGTTTTCCGAGCAGAAGGCATCTACCGACTCGTTGGCGGTTGACGACGACGGTGGCTTGTTCTGCGTGGAAGGGGCCCCGCTGTTTCGTGCCGGCGGGCACGGTGCGTTGATTGCCAACCTCGCCGATATCGACGCCGACCTGGTCTTCATCAAGAACATCGATAACGTGGTACCCGAGTCGCTGGCCGCGCCGACCGTGTACTGGAAGAAGGTGCTTGGCGCCCTGCTACTGGAACTGAGGCACGACGTGTACGTTTCGCTGGCCGAGCTGCGCGGCGAGGGTTGTGGTGAATCCGCGCTGGAGCGCGCCGCCCTGCTGATCAGCGACCGCCTGGGCGGTGAGCCGCCCTGTGGATCGGCCGAGCAGCGACGCCGTGGCCTGCTGCAGAGGCTCGATCGACCGCTACGGGTCTGCGGTATGGTGCCGGTGACCGGCGAGCCCGGGGGAGGGCCGTTCTGGGTAGAGACCGCCGCCGACCAACCCGGTCCCGGGTCGTCACAGTCGCTGCAGGTGGTAGAGCCGGCACAGGTAGACCTGTCTGATCCCGAACAGGCGCGCGTGTTGGCCGCCTCTACGCACTTCAACCCCGTGGATCTCGTCTGCTCGACCAGGGATGAGAGCGGCAGGGATTACGAGCTCGGGGGTTTCGTCGATCCGGCTACGGCGTTTCTCGTTGCCAAGTCGGTGGCCGGTCGCAGCCTGAGAGCGCTCGAGCGCCCCGGCTTGTGGAACGGTGCGATGGCCGGTTGGAATACGGTGTTCGTCGAGGTCCCCCTGGAGACCTTCAACCCGGTAAAGACCGTGAACGACCTGCTGCGCCCGACCCACGTGGGACGGATGCAGCAGGCCGACAACAACTGATCAGCCCTTCCAGGTGTAGCGTGTGCCGCGCTTCTGTCCCGCGCGGGTCACTTTTTTAGCCTTGCGCAAACGGTCGAGCGATTGCCTGAGCTGGGCCGACGTCCCACCCACGGCTGAGCGGATCTGCTCGGCGCCGGCCTCACCGGCCGAAGACAGGAACTTTGAAACAGCCGCGTCGATCTTATTGCGCCCCGCCTCCGTACGGGTGCGGAAGCTCTTGCGGCTTTTAGTTCCTGTTTTCTTTGCAGGGGCGCTGCCGTTCGCGGCCTGCTTGCCGCTTCCCGGCGGGCGGCCGCGACGGGATTTGGAGGTACCGCTCATTGCATCGAGCAACTCACCGATGGTGAGGTCGCGGAAGCGTTCGAGGTAGGGCGAGTCGGCGACCTGGTCGAGCAGCTTGCCCACGGGCGTCCCGTGGCCGACAACTCCGAGTGCTTCTTTAAGCGCGTTGCGCGAAGCCTCCTCGATGGCACTGGCTACGGTCGCCACAAAACCCTTAGGTGGTTTTGCAGCCGCGCGACGACGCCCGGTTTTTTTTCGTGTGGTTTTATCTGCGGTCTTCTTTTTTTGTGTGGCCATATAAAGGACAGCTATCACTGTATCTATTGTGCTGCAATAATGCCGACAACAAATAATTACTGGATTATGTGGTGTAAAGTGGTGTTATCAGCAGTCGTTATTAAGCCTATTAACGAAAGGTAATAAGCAATGCCCGGGCGGACAGCGGTGAAGAGCCCGAAAGTCAGTCTTTCAGCCCGCGACTGAACTGTTCTGCAAAGGCGTCGAGTTCGGACAGGGGCAGCAGGTGATCGCGCGTGCCCGGGGGCAGCGCGGCCCGCAGGCGACTGAAATAGCGGCGGTCCGACCTTGGGTCTACCACTACCACTATGCCCTTGTCATCGGGCGTTCGGATTAAACGGCCCACCATCTGCTTGAGCCTCAGCAGCATGCGCGGTATCGAGTAATCCCCGAAGGGGTGGCCGCCGGCTTCCTGCACGAGTTGGCCGCGTCTTTTTATGAGCGGGTCGCTGGGTACGTCGAAAGGTAGTTTTTCTATTATGACGGCCTGGCAGGCGTCACCCGGTATATCGACACCCTGCCAGAAGGCGCGGGCTCCGAGCAGTACGGCATTGTCGGTAGACATGAAAGTGCGCACGAGGTCGTGCGGGTCGGCGCTGCCGGTGGCGGGCGCGATGACGGTTATGCCCTCAGAAGCGAGGCGGGCGTCGAGCGCCTCGGCTACGTACTCGAGTCTTTCGCGACTGGTGAACAGTGCCAGTGTGCGTCCCCCCAGGTGGCCGGCCACCGTGGCGATGGCGTCGGCGGTACGCGGTACAAGGCTGGAGGGGTCGGTACGGTCTGAGAGAAAAACGACCTCGAGATTTTTTTCGTAGTCGAAGGGGCTACCGACCGGTTTTTCCAGTCGGTAGCGGCCACCCGCTCTCTCTGACAGCTCGAGCGCTCCAACCGACCCGCGCAGGTCTTCACCAACGCACACCGTGGCAGAGGTCCCGAAAAGGGTTTCGATACGGTCGAGTACCTCGCACTGGAAGTCGGCGGCGGGCGACACCGGGGTGGCTACCACGCGCCATGATCTGCGTGATTTACGGGTCAGCCCCCTGAAGCGCACCACGAGGTGCGAAGGGGGACGCGGCAGTATGGTGTTGAGCACACCGGCGGCGTCGAGCAGCGCCGATGCTGCGCCCGCCTCGGGACTGTCGTCGGGCTTGCCCATGTCGTCGAGCATGCTGCCTACGCGGTCGAGCAGCTCGGCCAGTTCGAGCACGCCGTCAACCAGCGGCTGCCATTCGCTCGAGCTTACCCCGTCGGTCGCGCGGGCGCGGAGCCGGACGTTTGACCAGGCCGCCGTCGACGAGGGCCTGCGCGCGTACATGCTTCGCGTCTACAACTACATGGCCTCCGGTCTCGCGTTGAGCGGGATCGTCGCGTACTTGATCGCATCATCGCCGACCGCGATGGCCGCTGTTTTTGGCACGCCGCTGCAGTGG